>CAZVSN010000048.1:4274-13762 GCA_964629455.1 uncultured Micavibrio sp.
ATTTGGGGGTGTTCTTAAAATCTCTCATCTATCTTCGATTAACCGTTTGCGGCTTCTGGCATTGCTTCTGCTGCATCTTCTGACTCAATTGCTGCAGACTGTTGTTGCGCAGCAAGAGCAATCTTGTCACGGCCAACAGCCAGTTTTTTGAGTTGTGCAACATAAGCACCTGTTCCCGCAGGGATCAAACGACCAACGATCACGTTTTCTTTCAAGCCGTGCAGAACGTCTGATTTCCCTTGGCAAGCTGCTTCGGTCAAAACACGAGTTGTTTCTTGGAAGGATGCTGCCGAGATGAAGGAACGGGTCTGCAATGACGCCTTGGTAATACCTTGCAGGATTGGGCGACCCACTGGTGGGCGTTTTCCATCTGCCAAGTATTTCTGACGTTCAATTTCAAACTCGTCACGCTCAACATGTTCGCCAACGAGGTAGGTTGTATCGCCCACTTCGAGGATTTCGATTTTCTGCAACATTTGACGCACGATGACTTCAATATGTTTGTCGTTAATCTTAACCCCTTGAAGGCGGTAAACGTCCTGAATTTCGTTGATGAGATAGTCAGCCAAAGCCTCAATACCCATCACGTCCAGAATATCGTGCGGAACCATTGCGCCATCGAGCAACGAGTCACCCTTACGAACATAATCCCCTTCGGCAACCGCCAAATGGCGACCTTTTGGAATCATATATTCGCGTGGTTCTTGTGTTGCATCGATTGGTTGAACAACAAGACGACGTTTGGCTTTGTAATCTTTCCCAAACGATACTTGTCCCTCGATTTCCGAGATAATCGCGGCGTCTTTCGGACGACGTGCTTCGAACAACTCGGCAACGCGCGGCAGACCCCCCGTAATATCACGGGTTTTCGATGTTTCACGCGGAATACGCGCAACAATATCACCCGCCTTGATTTCCTGACCGTTTTCAACGGACAGAATAGCATCAACAGACATGTAATAATTCGCAGGCAAACCGTTTGGCAATGTAATGACTTCACCTTTTTTATCCAACAAGGATACGCGAGGTTTCAAATCACCACCGCGAGGTTGTGAGCGCCAGTCGACGACCACTTTCGAAGAAATACCTGTTGCTTCATCCATTTTTTCAGAGATCGAAACACCTTCGACCATATCGAAATAATGCGCAACACCGTCTTTTTCGGTGATAATCGGGATTGTAAACGGATCCCACTCTGCCATTTTATCGCCCGGTTTTACTTTTGCACCTTCTGTGGTTAACAGACGGGCTCCGTATGGAACGCGGTGAATAGCTTTTTCAGCACCTTTGGCATCTTTCAACACAATTTCGGTGTTCCGTCCCATGACGATATTCACGCCAGAGGAGTTTTTCACCACGTTGTGATGGCGGATAGCAACAGTTGCGTTGATGGTTGCTTCAACCGATGATTTTTCAGCACCTTTCTGCGCAGCACCACCGATGTGGAATGTCCGCATCGTGAGCTGTGTTCCAGGTTCACCAATTGATTGTGCCGCCATAACACCCACTGCTTCACCCATATTAACTGGGGTTCCGCGAGCAAGGTCACGACCATAACATTTCGCACAAACACCGATTTGCGTATCGCAAGTCAGAACAGAACGAACAAAGACGCTATCAACACCAGCAGTTTCAACTGCTTCGGCTTTCACTTCGTCAAACATTTCGTTGCGTGCCACAATGACTTCGCCCGACAATGGGTGAACAATGTCTTGTGCTGCTGTACGTCCCAGAATGCGTTCTGAAACAGATACAACAACGTCAGCACCGTTCATAACTGGACGAATGGTAATGCCGCGTTCAGATTTACAATCATCTTCATAGATAACCGCATCTTGAGCAACATCCACCAGACGACGTGTCAGGTAACCAGAGTTCGCAGTTTTCAAAGCTGTATCAGCCAGACCCTTACGCGCACCGTGAGTGGAGTTAAAGTATTCAAGAACCGACAGACCCTCTTTAAAGTTAGAGATAATCGGAGTCTCGATAATTTCACCAGACGGCTTCGCCATCAGACCACGCATACCCGCCAACTGACGGATCTGTGCAGCAGAACCACGAGCACCAGAGTGCGCCATCATGTAAACCGAGTTTGGTTTGCCGGCCATGCTGGAAATACCCTTCATCATCGCATCAGCAACCTCGTCCGTACAACGGGACCAGATATCAACGACTTTGTTGTATTTCTCGCCTTTGGTAATCAAACCATCCATATATTGTTGCTCGTATTCTTTGACCTTGGATTCGGCATCAGCCACCAAAGCTTCTTTCGCAACAGGGATAACCATGTCATCCTTACCGAAAGAAATACCAGCGATACATGCATAACGGAAACCGAGTTTCATCATACGGTCACAGAATATGACTGTCTCTTTCTGACCGCAATGGCGATAAACCACGTCAATCAGGTTCGAGATTTCTTTTTTGGTCAATGCTGTGTGCAGGATGGTTACTGGCACGTTTTTGTTTCGTGGAAGCAAATCAGCCATCATCATACGACCTGGGGTCGATTCGATAACTTTAACTATCGGCGCGCCTGTTTCATCAACGGTCGAATAACGACATTTGATTTTTGAATGGAGCGAGATAACTTTTGCCTGCAACGCATGGTGAATTTCACCCATGTCGCGGAAAATCATTCCTTCACCAGGTTGTCCATCCAACGCGAGCGAGAGATAGTACAGACCCAAAACAATATCTTGTGACGGCACGATAATTGGCTTACCGGACGCAGGGGACAAAATGTTGTTGGTGGACATCATCAAAACACGGCTTTCCAGCTGGGCTTCGATAGACAGAGGAACGTGAACAGCCATTTGGTCACCGTCAAAGTCAGCGTTAAACGCTGTACAGACGAGAGGGTGCAATTGAATGGCTTTCCCTTCAATCAGGGTTGGTTCAAACGCTTGGATACCCAAACGGTGCAATGTTGGCGCACGGTTCAGCATCACTGGGTGCTCGCGGATAACTTCCTCGAGGATATCCCAAACTTCTGGGCGTTCGCGTTCAACCATTTTCTTCGCGGCTTTAACGGTTGTTGCCAATCCGTACAGTTCCAATTTGTGATAGATAAATGGTTTGAACAATTCGAGTGCCATTTTCTTTGGCAGACCGCATTGATGCAATTTCAGTTCAGGGCCCACAACGATAACCGAACGACCGGAATAGTCGACGCGTTTACCGAGCAAGTTCTGACGGAAACGACCTTGTTTCCCTTTGAGCATATCGGACAATGATTTCAATGGGCGTTTGTTTGCGCCAGTGATAACACGACCGCGACGACCGTTGTCGAACAACGCATCAACAGCTTCTTGCAACATACGTTTTTCGTTACGCACGATAATGTCTGGGGCACGAAGCTCCATCAGGCGTTTCAAACGGTTGTTACGGTTGATGACACGACGATACAAATCGTTCAAATCGGATGTTGCGAAACGACCACCATCCAACGGCACCAATGGGCGCAGTTCAGGAGGAAGCACAGGCACAACGTCCAGAATCATCCATTCAGGACGGGTTCCAGATGCCAAAAACGCATCAATCAATTTTAAACGTTTGACCAATTTTTTGCGTTTGGTTTCAGATGTGCAATCGCGCAAATCTTCTTCGGTTTTTACTTTTTCGGTTTCAAGATTGATGGCCGACAAAATTTCTTTCATCGCTTCCGCACCGATACCAGCGCGGAAATTATCATCACCGAATTCGTCCTGAGCATTCATGAACTCTTCTTCAGAGAGGAGTTGGAATGGTTTCAGGGATGTCAAACCTGGATCGATCACGATGTAGTTTTCAAAGTACAATACGCGTTCCAGATCTTTCAGAGTGATGTCGAGCATCAAACCGATACGGGATGGAAGGGATTTCAAGAACCAGATGTGCGCCACTGGGGATGCCAACTGGATGTGACCCATACGTTCACGACGGACTTTGGTGAGGGTGACTTCAACGCCACATTTCTCACAAATAATCCCTTTGTATTTCATGCGTTTGTATTTACCGCACAAGCATTCATAGTCCTTCACAGGGCCAAAAATACGGGCGCAGAACAAACCGTCGCGCTCAGGCTTAAAGGTACGATAGTTAATGGTTTCTGGCTTTTTCACTTCGCCAAAAGACCATGACAAGATCTGCTCTGGGCTTGCGACCGAGATGCGGATTGAGTCAAAGTTCTGGAGGCCAGTGGGCTGTCCAAAGAGGTTCATCAGTTCATTCATTATGCGGCTCCGTATAACGGGTTGAATTCTGTTGTCTGGGTTAAGTGGCGGGTGATTGTGGCACCCGCCCGCTCAAAATTTATTCTTCCGATTGGTTCATCTCGACGTTGAGGCAGAGAGCTTTCAACTCTTTGGTCAACACGTTGAAGGATTCTGGTACACCGATTTCGAAATTGTCTTCGCCGCGAACAATCGCTTCGTAAACTTTCGAACGGCCTGCCACGTCATCCGACTTGATGGTGAGCAACTCTTGCAGAGTATATGCTGCGCCATAAGCCTGAAGGGCCCAGACCTCCATCTCCCCGAAACGCTGACCACCGAATTGGGCTTTACCACCCAATGGTTGCTGCGTAACCAGCGAGTATGGACCGATGGAACGGGCGTGGATCTTGTCGTCAACCAAGTGGTGGAGTTTCAAGACATACATATACCCGACAGTCACCTGACGATGGAATGGTTCACCAGTACGACCATCAATCAGAGTAACCTGACCTGATGAACTTAAACCGGCCTGTTCCAACAGGGCAGTGATATCCGCTTCTTCGGCACCATCAAAGACTGGTGTTGCCATTGGCACACCGCCACGAAGGTTGTTCGACATTTCAACGATTTGGTTATCGTTCAAAAGAAGAACTTTGTCTTTGTATTCGCCTTCACCGTAAACATCTTTCAGCTTCGCTTTCAGTTTATCAACTTCGGCAGCAGCAGGATGTTTTGGATTGTGGAAGCTATCAATCATTTCACCGATTTGACGTCCCAAGGAGGCAGATGCCCAACCCAAGTGCGTTTCCAAAATCTGACCCACGTTCATCCGTGATGGAACACCAAGCGGGTTCAACACGACATCAACAGGGGTTCCGTCTTCAAGGTAAGGCATGTCTTCACGTTTCATAATGCGTGAAACAACCCCTTTGTTTCCGTGACGTCCGGCCATTTTATCACCTGGCTGGATTTTACGTTTGATAGCCACGAAGACTTTAACCATTTTCATGACGCCAGGTGGCAATTCATCACCACGTTGGAGTTTTTCAACTTTGTCATCGAAACGAGCTTTTACGTCATCCACAGCTTCGTCAATTGATTTACCGGTTGCTTCGATTTCAGCCATAACAGCTTCGTCTTCAACACCGATTTGACGCCATAAACCGCGTTTTTCAATGGCTTCTAAATCAGCAGCATTGATAACAGCACCTTTTTTGAGGTCGACACCTTTTGGTACAGACGCGATTTTTTGACCAACCAACAATTCTTTCAAACGGGAATAGAAACCGTCTTCCAAAATTTTGCGTTCATCATCACGGTCTTTTGCCAAACGTTCAATTTCGTAACGTTCAATCGACAGAGCACGAGAGTCTTTATCAATTCCGCGACGGTTGAACACGCGAACCTCAACGATTGTCCCTTGGGTTCCAGGTGGCAGACGGAGGGAGCTATCCTTCACATCAGCAGCCTTTTCACCGAAGATTGCGCGCAGCAATTTTTCTTCAGGGGTCATTGGGCTTTCGCCTTTTGGTGTAACTTTACCAACCAGAATATCGCCTGGGCCAACTTCTGCACCGATGTGAACAACGCCGCTCTCATCAAGGTGTTTCAGGGCTTCCTCACCAACGTTTGGAATATCACGGGTGATTTCCTCAGGGCCGAGTTTGGTATCACGCGCCATCACTTCGAATTCCTCGATGTGGATGGATGTGAATACGTCATCAGCAACAATACGTTCAGAGAGCAAAATGGAGTCTTCGAAGTTGTAACCATTCCAAGGCATAAATGCCACGAGAACGTTACGTCCCAAAGCCAATTCACCTAGTTGTGTTGATGGACCATCCGCAATGATATCGCCCGCTTTCAACATATCGCCCACTTTTACCAAAGGTTTTTGGTTAATGCAGGTTGATTGGTTGGAACGTTGGAATTTCATCATTTTATAGATGTCAACGATAGGCTCGTCTGTACGCAAATCTTCGGTCGCACGAATAACAATACGGTTTGCGTCAACTTCGACAACAACACCCGCACGGCGTGCCGCAACAGCAGCACCCGAGTCACGCGCAACAGGAAGTTCCATACCAGTTCCGACCAATGGTGCATCGGAACGCAACAATGGAACGGCCTGACGTTGCATGTTCGAACCCATCAAGGCACGGTTCGCATCGTCATTTTCAAGGAATGGAATAAGCGCCGCAGCAACCGATACAATCTGTTTCGGGGATACGTCGATATATTCAATCAGTTCAGGAGTGGACATCAAGTTCTCACCTGCTTTACGGCAGGAAACCAGATCATCCTCAAACCCACCGGTTGCACTGAGCGGCGTATTTGCCTGCGCAATGGTGTATTTGGCCTCTTCCATCGCTGACATATAAATCACTTCGTCAGTGACTTTTCCGTCAACCACTTTGCGGTATGGGCTTTCGATGAAACCATATTGGTTCACACGCGCAAAAGTGGATAGCGAGTTAATCAGACCGATGTTTGGACCCTCAGGGGTTTCAATCGGGCAGATACGGCCATAGTGGGTTGGGTGAACGTCACGAACTTCAAACCCAGCGCGTTCACGGGTCAGACCACCAGGGCCCAACGCTGATAAACGGCGTTTGTGGGTAATTTCTGACAATGGATTTGTTTGGTCCATAAACTGGGACAATTGGCTTGAACCGAAAAATTCGCGAACAGCCGCTTGCGCAGGTTTAGAGTTAATCAAATCATGTGGCATATAGTTATCGATATCCACCGATGACATACGTTCACGGATTGCACGTTCCATACGGGTCAGACCCAAACGCACTTGGTTTTCCATCAACTCACCAACCGAGCGAACACGACGGTTGCCCAAGTTGTCAATGTCATCCACTTCGCCACGACCATCTTTCAGTTCATGGAGATATTTCAGAATGGACAAAATGTCTTCTTTGGTCAAAACACGAAGGCTATCAGGCGCACCTAAATCCAAACGTGTGTTCATTTTAACGCGACCAACGGCCGAGAGATCATAACGCTCTGGATCAAAGAACAACGAGTGGAACAGACCTTCGGCCGATTCAACTGTTGGCGGCTCACCTGGGCGCATCACGCGGTAAATATCGATCAACGCTTCTTCACGGGTATCGCATTTATCGGCAATCAAAGTATTGCGGACATAAGGGCCAATATTCAGGTGGTCAATGCCCAATAACGGCATCTCGGTTACACCAACTTCAATCAGTTTTTTGATATCGTCTGCGGACAATTCATGTCCTGCTTCGAACATAACCAAACCGGTATTCATGTCCATCACGTCAGACGCGATGTATGAACCAACCAATTCCGCTTCCTGAACCAAGATATCTTTCAGACCATCTTCGATCAGTTTTTTGGATAGGCGTGGAGTCACTTTGGTTCCAGCATCAGCAACAACTTTACCAGATTTTGCATCAACCAAATCATGAGGCAGTTTTACGCCACGGAAACGTGCGGCATCAAAAGCTGTTTTCCAACCTTTTTTATCATGGGTGTAAATAATGCTTTGATAGAAAGTACCGAGGATTTCCTCGTTGCTCATCCCTTGAACCAACAATGGATCAATGGATTTGTCTTTTTTCTGGCATTCCAGAATATATTGCTCAGTTTCCTGACCGTACAAAGCGCGCAGGAATGTCGTCACTGGCAATTTACGACGACGGTCGATACGCACGTTCAGAATATCTTTTGCGTCGAATTCGAAATCAAGCCAAGAGCCACGGTAAGGAATAATCCGTGCCGCGAACAGGTATTTCCCTGACGCGTGTGTTTTCCCACCATCATGGTCAAAGAATACGCCTGGGGAACGGTGCATTTGTGATACGATCACACGCTCGGTTCCGTTCACGATGAACGTCCCGTTACGGGTCATCAATGGCATATCAACCATATAAACGTCTTGTTCTTTGATATCACGAATAGAACGAAGACCGCTTTCTTCATCCACATCGAATACCGACAAACGCAAAGTCACGCGCAAAGGCGCCGCAAAGGTCATACCGCGCGCATAGCATTCGTCTGTATCATATTTTGGTTGTTCCAACTCGTATTTCACGAAATCGATTTCAGCTTTATCGGCGAAATCTTTAATCGGGAACACGGAAGACAGAACTTCTTGCAAACCTTGCATTTTACGGTCATCAGCGTGAACGTGCATTTGCAGGAATTGTTCGTATGAATCTTTTTGAACCTCAATCAGGTTCGGCATCGCGGCGACTTCGCGAATTTTACCAAATGAACGGCGGATACGCTTGCGTCCGGTAAAAGTATTCACGATGGCTGCTGGGGAGAGAACAGGAGAAGCTTTTTTAGCTGTAGCGGTCTTTTTCATTCCTAGGCCCTATCAAAAGTCCCTGAATATTTACAGGGATTGTTAAAATCACGCGGAAATTCTTTGCAATTCATCCCGTCAAACGTGGCTCAGGACTGCGGTTTGCCTGAAGTACACCGATTGACAATTCTCGAATTTGCTCTGCTAATTTCCTACTTGGGTCCGCATATAAAACCTAGACAGAAAACACATGTTTTTCTGTCGGGTAAGGGGTTTTAGCCAATCTCCTCCCCCCTGTCTAGTAAAAAATACAGGATTCTGAAACTATTTTTTAAATATATTCCGGAAAAAGACTCTGGAAAATAGGGCCTATTTTTGCCACCCCCCTTAAAATTTTATCCAAAACGAACTATACTTACGCCCTGAACAACAAACAGGAGTTTTTAAAATGAATGACACCCAATCAACTGGCGAATGCAAAGGGATGGTTTGCCCAATCACAGGATGCCCAATCAAAAAAGTATTAATGGCAACAATCGTCACCTTTTTAGTGACCATGGCTTATGACTGGCTTTTCCACGGAGTCTTTATGATGCCCGATTATCAAGCCACAGCCTCTATGTGGCGGACTGAGGCAGAAATGCAATCCCTCTTTGGAATTTGCATGCTCTATCACGCCGTTCTGGCATTTGGCGTTGCTGGGCTTTATTGCTTTGTCGGAAAAAATGCTTCTTGTGGTGGTGCCTGCCCTAAAACAGGCCTGAAATTTGGATTGTTGCTCGGCCTTATTATCGGTATCAGCCACTTTGCCAGCTATATCTGGATGCCTATTCCTATGGCGATGGCTGTCAAATGGTTGGTCGGCAGTGTTATCTGGGGTCTGATTACTGGCTTTGTGCTGTCCCTGCTATCTAAAAAATGTTGCTGCAGCAAAACAACCGCCTAATCTATTCACTTTTCTTGATAAAACCCACGGAATCGCTCTGGTTCCGTGGGTTTTTAATTGG
>CAZVSN010000049.1:0-13595 GCA_964629455.1 uncultured Micavibrio sp.
AATTTCGATCTTATCCATAATTGCTCAATGCGTTTTAATTCTGCTCCCATGGCTTCGCCCTGAACAAACCCTTTTGCCAACAGGTCTTTTCCAGAAACGGGGAATACGGGGCGTTCTGTTTTCAAAAATTTCGCCCATATTTTTTGAAATTGGGTTGGCGTTAAATTGCCTTTGACCGCCGCCACCATCACGGCAACAGCCACCGCGCCCCATGAAAAATGATACAGGTTTTGGGCAAAATTAAATGTATCGAACCGTTGCGTATCTATCTTTATTTGGCATGCGTCACTCAAAACAGAAATTTGTTTCTTATTCAATATCAAATGCTTGGATATTTTACTGGATTCTTTGAATTGAAACCCGATGACAGATAGAAATCTGGCACAGTATAAAACATCCAAATCCGCACCCAGCGCTTTTTTCTGAATTTTCACCATCGAACCGATACGGTCAGGATAAAAACTTTTGCCCAAAATTGCGGGCAGAATTTTATTCTCCTGCATCACGGACAAAATCTTTTGCGGATTATCCGCCATGATAATTTTTGTAAATTCCTGCGTCACCCGTTCCCGCGATAATGTGGAAATTTTCGGGGCAAATTTGGCACAGGCGACCAGTGCTTTTTTGTCAGGAGCGCCCTTCCCATACAAACATTGAAACCGAAAGAACCGCAAAATGCGCAAATAATCTTCCTGAATGCGCATTTCTGCATCACCCACAAATACAACCTTGAATCTTTTTATATCGGTAAGACCTGTGCCCAACGGGTCATAAATTTGACCGTCCAAATCGGCATATAAGGCGTTGATTGTAAAATCCCGCCGCGCGGCATCCTCCGCCCAATCTTTGGTATAGGCAACAACAGCCCGCCGTCCGTCCGTATCCACATCGCGGCGAAGCGTGGTAATTTCATAACCAACCCCCTTCAAAACCGCCGTCACTGTCCCGTGGTCAATGCCTGTCGGCACGGTCTTTACACCGCCAGCCCCCAATATGCGCATAACATCTTCAGGAGAATGGGTGGTCGCCAAATCAATATCACCAACAGGCAACCCCATCAGCATATTGCGAACACATCCACCCACAAACCGCACATGGTTTTTGCCCAAAAGTTTGAACAACTTTCGTACATCAGACGATGTCATAGAGGGTGAGATGGTGGCAGGTAATGTCATAAAAGAAAAATACCACAGAAGAAGATAGGCATCAAACCTGCATTTGCAGACCAAAAGACAAAGAATATTTAGTCTTCGCCGCGCAAGATGCGCGATTTATCCCTATTCCAATCACGTTCCTTGATTGTCTGGCGTTTATCATGTTCCGCCTTACCCTTGGCAAGGGCAATCGTGACTTTCGCCAATCCACGCGCATTGAAATAGATTTTGACAGGAACAATTGTGTATCCCTTTTGCTTAACCGCCGCCATCAACTTGGCCACTTCACGTTTATGAAGAAGGAGTTTGCGATACCGCCGTGCCTCATGTTGTAAATGCGACCCTGCTGTTGTGTACGGGGCAATATACGACCCCGTGAGCCAGATATCGCCCGCCTTGGCAATCACATACGATTCGCTGATGGAACATTGCCCATGACGCAACGATTTTACCTCAGTACCCGTCAACATAATTCCAGCTTCGAATATTTCTTCCAGAAAATAGTCAAACCGCGCCCGCCGATTTTCGGCGACCGTTTGATTAACAGAAATCAGTTGTTTTATCTTCTCTTTAGCCATGGGAGCGCAATTTGACAGAAGCCGCGCCCGCAATCAAGCCCGATTGTCGAAGAGCCTCATCAACCACGGCTCGCGCCTTGATGCTTGCGGGAACTAAAGGCAGCCGAACCTCATCACGGCATATCCCCAAAACACTCGCAGCATATTTCACGGGCGCGGGGGACGATTCCACAAACAAAGCCTTATGAATGGGCATTAACTGGCTTTGTAACTTCGCAAATAACGCCATATCTTTGGCAACCCACGCATCTTGGAACGCGGCACATTCTTTGGGGGCAATGTTGGCGGTCACGGAAATGCATCCATCAGCACCCTGCGCCAAAAATGCCCCTGCCAAAGCATCCTCACCTGATAAAACAGAAAACGATGATTTGGCGGCAGATTTAATCTGGGTTGTACGCGACGTGTCGGCGGTCGCATCTTTTAACCCAACAATTCGCGGCAACTCCGCCAATTTCAAAATCGTTTCAACTGAAATTTCCGTGCCCGTCCGCCCGGGAACATTATAAATCAAAATTGGCAAATCGGTCGCGTCATGCACGGCTTTATAATGGGCATATAAACCATCTTGGGTTGGACGATTGTAATAAGGAACAACGACCAAGGCTCCATCGACCCCACATTCACGCGCCATTTTGGTCATGGCAATCGTTTTTCTTGTGGAATTCGACCCCGTTCCCGCAATAACTGGAACTCGCCCCTTGACCACAGCCACAGTACAGTCAAATATGGATTTATATTCATTATCTTCAAGAACAGGGGACTCCCCAGTCGTCCCACAGGGAACAACGCCGTGCGATCCAGAACCAACCTGCCACTCAACAAAGTCGGCAAAAACTTTCAAATCAACCTCTCCGTTTTCAAACGGGGTTATAAGTGCTGGAATGGAACCACGAAACATAATGGGACTCTCTTGTTGCTATTGAAACCAAGCCTAACTTTACAGCGTGTCAAAACAGCTGTCTATATATTTACGGCGGGGCTTAGCCTTTTATCTGTGCCTGCCACAGCAGAAACAGCACCCGAAGCAGCCCTGCGCCTCATCCAGAATGAAGAATGGGGTCCAGCACGAGAAGCGGTTATCCAATCGGGCAATCCAATCCTGTTCAAACTCTATGAATGGAGCCTCTACCGCGAACCTCTCGCTAATTTGCCATTCGATAGAATTGTAACCTTTATCCAACAAAACCCGAACTGGCCTGATCAACCAAAACTATTGGCAACGGCAGAGCGAAATATGCCTGATGCCCTACCCGCCGCCCAAATGATTTCATGGTTCATGGCACACCCCCCTGTCACGGGTGATGGTATTTTAAAATTGGCAAACGCAGCAACAGAAACACAAAACCAATCTGCAATCGCAATTATAAATACAGCATGGCCGAATGCAGATATGGACAGCCAAACACAATCCGATATTGTTACCCGTTATGGTCGATGGATAAACGCAGATTCTTACAATGCCCGCTTTGACTATTTGTTAAAAGATACGGCCTACACAATGGCACGGGGCCTCGCATCATCATTGCAAAATGGATACCCACAATTGGTCGAAGCCCGCATTGCATTGGCCGAACAAAAACGCGGTGCCGAAGATTTCATATACAACGTCCCGCGCAACCTGCAAAACAATACAGGTCTGCTATTTGAACGCATCAGATGGATGCGCAGAAATGATGGAAATGCAGCAGCCGCTACACTTTTAAATACAGCATCCCACGCAGGCAACATCACCTTCCCGAAAGAATGGTGGAAAGAACGAAACATTCTGGTTCGTAGATTGATGGAAGACAAAAATTATTCCAAAGCCTATAACTTGGCCTCTCAACACAACATGGACACAGGGCCAGAATTTGCCGAAGCCGAATGGATATCTGGCTGGCTGGCCTTACGTTTTCTCAATCGACCAGAACTAGCCATGCAACATTTCACAAACATGTACGGCAAAGTTGAAACCTCTATCAGCCGTTCACGGGGGGCTTATTGGGCTGGTCGTGCCGCCGATGCGCTACGCAAACCAGAGAATGCAAAAACATGGTATTATCAGGCAGCAACCTACCCCCATACATACTACGGTCAAATTGCGCTGGGACATTTGAAAATGACATCCGCCCAACAGACACCCGTCATAGCAACACCAAACGACCAAAGCTCTATTTCCTCATCTGACTTGGTACAGGCAGCAGCACTCCTTCATCAGGCAGGATACGAATCTCTCAGCGTAAAATTTATCAATGCCAAACTGGAACAAATGTCGACTCCGGGTGAATTTCAGGCCTTTGCAAATTATTTAAAACGGGTCAGCGATACATCAGGGGCCTATCGCGTTGCTAAGAAAGCCTCATGGAAAAACATTTTTCTGGGTGATACAGCCTATCCATCTCTGTTACGATTAATGTCCAACATCTCGATTGACCAATCCCTTGCACACGGGATTATTCGCCAAGAAAGTCAATTTGATCCAAATGCCGAAAGTCCTGCTGGGGCATTGGGATTAATGCAACTTATGCCGGGAACCGCCAAAGAAGTTGCGCAAAAACGCGGATGGGATCATCAAACCGACTGGCTGACGTCCCGTCCATCACATAACGTTTCATTAGGATCAGCTTACCTAAATGACCTCCTGAAACGTTTCAATGGATCTTATCCACTGGCAATTGCCGCCTACAATGCTGGACCATCACGCGTAAAGAGTTGGTTAGAGGTTTATGGAGATCCCCGCATGGGCGAAGTCGACTGGATTGACTGGATAGAATTAATTCCTGTTGCAGAAACAAGAAATTATGTGCAACGTGTAACCGAGGGAGTCGTGACCTACCGTGATCATCTGGATATGGACAAAACGATTGCTTCAAATCAATAATTAGATAAAATTAGTTATAATTTTAATATCTGCGTATGGTTTTTACCCTAATATAATTGAGTGGGGAAATAAGATATGCGCCTTTTGATAGCAGACGATCATGCATTGTTCAGAGATGCCATGACGCAATATGTGGAACGATCCAACCCTGGGTCTGTCGTAGACAATGTTGCAAATTTAGATGACGTTTTCAAAAAACTTGATGCCACCAAAGAAATTCCCGACCTCGTTTTACTCGATCTAAATATGCCGGGGATGCACGGAATGCTTGGATTCTCAAGATTCCGCGAAAAATATCCCAAAATACCCGTGGGATTGTTATCAGGGGTTGCCGAAGCTTCGGATGTTCAGCGCGCCATGGATTTGGGGGCAATCGGATATTTTCCTAAAACCTTATCGGGACGGGCTCTGTTAAAAGCG
Organism: uncultured Micavibrio sp.; assembly: GCA_964629455.1. GTDB lineage: Bacteria > Pseudomonadota > Alphaproteobacteria > Micavibrionales > Micavibrionaceae > UBA1573. The sequence continues at coordinate 5,016 of CAZVSN010000049.1, forward strand.
ATTGAACTAGTCTTAACAGGCGAAAAGTTTATCCCCGTTGACAGCAAAACAAACGGATTGATGCCATCCTATTATAACGATGCAACAACCAATATGATTCCTGTACCGCTTCCGCTCAAAACATCATCACCTGCGGCGCTTTATAATTCTCTGCCAGTCAGTAAAATAAGGCTGACACCGCGTGAGAATGATGTACTGATTTGCCTATGCCGTGGGCAATCCAACAAAGACATCGCAAGAGCCTTAGGACTTCAGGATGTCACCGTTAAACTTCACGTCCGCAGTATCTGCCGCAAACTTGAAGTCACCAACAGAACACAGGCTGTATTAAAATCTTTTGAACTCGGACTGGTCAAACAATCATAAATGGATCACGAAGATCATCATAATGCCGAAAAGATGGAAGCTCTGGGCCGCATGACCCGTGGGCTGGTTCATGATTTTAACAACTCGCTCGCCTCCATTATGGGATATGCCGAATTTCTGATCTCTGACCTTCCTGAAAACAGTGAAACCCATCTCTTTGCCAGCAATATTAAATTGGCAGGAAATCAGATGCAGGAACTTCTTGATCAAATCCGCATTTTCACAAAAACGGAAAAACTGGATGAACCAACTCTTTTAGACAGTGCAAATTCTACAAAAACAGAATCCAAATGCTTTCTTCTGGTCGAAGACAGGGACATTGTCCGCCATACACTTGAAACCATGATTACCCGCGAGGGGCACACTGTCGAAGGATTGTCTGATGGGCTGATTGCACTCGACAGATTACGGGAACATCCAAATCGGTTTGATTGCATCATCACAGATTTCACAATGCCGATGCTCAATGGCAAAGATTTAATTGAAGAAATTCGCCATGATTTTCCAGAAATTCCAATTGTTCTGATATCTGGTGACACCGAACATTTACGAAATATCAAAAATATGTCAGCAAACCAAAATATACATATATTGGCAAAACCCGTATCGGTACAAAATTTAAAAACAACAATCAGGAAAATCAAATAACAGATACCATAATGATGCGAAAATATTGGATCACGCCTATTATTGAGAGTCGCAAATTACTCTAACTGTGTTATCTTTGTTTATCTCTTTGATGGAGGGCAATTAGTAACCATTCATTAACCTGTCTTAAGGCATCTTAATAGAATAGGGATTTCAATTTGCCTCCAGTTTACTGCGTATCCCAGAATCAAAATTAAATGGCATATTTTAAAGCCAGGAGCACAATTCTATGGATGACCTGATCGTCGAATTTCTCACCGAAACCAATGAAGGCTTGCAAGAGCTGGACAACGATCTGATTACGTTGGAACAAAACCCCAATGATAAAAATCTGATTTCAAAGATTTTCCGCCTGATGCACACCATCAAAGGAACTTGCGGATTCCTTGGACTTCCACGACTTGAAACAGTGGCACACCGTGCAGAAAATGTGATGGGTCGTTTCCGTGATGGAAATCTGGAAGTAACCCCCGCTTATGTATCTCTGATTCTAGAATCTCTTGACCGTGTTCGCTTTTTGTTAGGACATATCGAAGCAAATGGGACAGAACCCGAAGGCAGTGATGCGGAATTAATTGAAAAACTAGATGCTGTTTACGAAGGCCGTGATGGCGCAAATGCTGCCCCCTCCACCTCGACCGCTGCCCCTCCATCCTCTCCAAAAACAGAAGAGATGGAAATGCCGACATTCGATGATGTCAGAACCATGATGGCTGCCGCCGCTGCACCAACACCAGAGCCAGAGCGTGTTGCTCCAACTGCAGAAGCACCAAAAGAGCATAAAGAACAAAAAGAAGCCGCAGAATCTGCCGTTGCAAACCAATCTTTGCGCGTGAATGTTGATGTTCTTGAAAATTTGATGACGATGGTGTCGGAATTGGTTCTAACCCGCAACCAGCTCCTCCAAATTGCGCGCAATGAAAAGGACAGTGGCTTCGTCACACCTTTACAACGTTTGAATCATGTTGTGTCGGACTTACAAGAAGGCGTCATGAAAACGCGGATGCAACCTATTGGGAATGCATGGGCAAAACTGCCACGCATTATCCGTGACCTGAGCATGGAGTTGGGCAAAAAAATTGATTTAGTGATGACGGGTCAAGATACAGAACTGGATAGACAAGTTCTGGATATGATTAAAGATCCGTTGACCCACATGGTCAGAAACTCGGGCGACCACGGAATTGAACCACCTGCCGATCGCATTAAAGCAGGAAAACCAGAAACAGGAACCGTTCACCTGCGCGCTTTCCATGAAGGCGGGCATATTATCATCGAAATTGCCGATGATGGTCGTGGACTGCCTTTGGAAAAGATCAAAAAGAAACTGATTACAAATGGATTGGCGACCGAAGAGGAAGTCGCAAGAATGTCCGCACAACAAATCCAGCAATATATTTTCCATGCTGGGTTCTCGACCGCAGATAAAGTAACATCAGTATCTGGTCGCGGCGTGGGCATGGACGTTGTCCGCACCAATATCGAAAAAATCGGCGGATCGATTGAAATGAAATCGATAGAGGGAAAAGGATCAACCTTCTCTATCAAAATCCCTTTAACACTCGCAATTGTTTCCTCTCTTATCGTTGCAGCAGGGGGAGAACGCTTTGCTATCCCTCAATTGGCTGTGCGTGAATTGGTTCTGGTTTCACAAAAATCAGAAAACAGAATTGAAATGATTAACGGAACCCCCGTGTTCCGCTTGCGCGAAAAATTATTGCCATTGGTTTCACTCAATGACCTTCTGAAACTTGGCGCAAACGAAGATGCTGCAACAGGATTTGATCACAAATATATTATCGTAACCCAAGTTGGCGGTTATTCTTTCGGCTTAATTGTCGATCAGGTTTTTGACACAGAAGAAATTGTTGTAAAACCTGTTGCCAAAATTTTGAAAGATTTATCGCTCTTCTCAGGAAATACCATTCTTGGGGATGGAAGCGTCATCATGATTCTTGATCCGGGCGGGATTGCCAAAGTCACTGGCGAAAACAAAGTTGCCGAAGATCAGGAAAAATCAGCAAAAGATGGGGCAACAATTACTGCCGAAAGCAAAACCTCGCTTTTGTTATTCACCGCAGGGAATACAGCCCCCAAAGCCGTTCCTCTGTCTTTGATTTCACGACTGGAAAACATTGATTTAGGCGCGATCGAGCGAACCGAAGGCCAAATGTTGGTTCAATATCGCGGAACATTAATGCCTATCATTCCATTCAATGATGCCGTTACAATCGGCATGGAAGGACAAAAACCTTTGTTGGTTTTTGCAGACAGGGGCAAAAGTGTAGGCATTATTGTTGATACAATTGTTGATATTCGCGAAGAAGTCATCGATGTTCAAGTATCAACCAATAAACCGGGTATCGTCGGAAGCGCGATTATTTCTGGAAAGGCCACCGAAATAGTAGAGGTGGTGCATTACCTGAACTCCGTTCACGGAGATTGGTTCAAAGATCATGGTGATGAACCATTCTTGGCACAACAAAAGAATGAAGCGGATAACGGTGGACAAGCTGCAAAACGAAAAATTCTTTTGGTCGATGACAGCCCCTTCTTCCGCAACATGCTGTGCCCTGTACTGGCCGTAGCAGGTTATGAAGTCGTAGCCGTCGAAAGCCCGATGAAAGCATTGGAACTCTCTGAACGCGGAGATCGATTCGATTTGATTATTTCTGACATTGAAATGCCAGAAATGAATGGATTCGATTTTGCAACCAAAGTGCGTTCCAGCAAAGAATGGCAAGATATCCCGATGGTGGCGATGACATCGCACTCCACACCAGAAGATATCGATCATGGATACAAATCCGGCTTCGATAGATATATTGCAAAATTCGACCGTGAAACACTGCTCGACACCATCAACAGAACTCTGGCTTTAGGAGGCCATCAGGCATGAGCACTGAACAATCCGTTGGATCATCAAATTACGGTCATCAATTAATGACCGCAGATAGAAAAGAATTTCTGACCATTAAGATTGATGGCCAGATGTTTGGCATTCCTATTCTCCAAGTCCAAGATGTGTTGGGAGAAATAAAAGTCACCCGCATTCCTCTTGCTCCACCACAGGTTTCTGGCTCGCTGAACCTGCGCGGTCGCATTGTAACGGCGATTGATGTCAGAAAATGTTTGGGGCTAACTGTCCTTGAAGAAGACACCAACAGAAAAATGAGTGTTGTTGTCATGCATGATGACGAGCTCTACAGTCTGATTATCGACAATGTTGGGGATGTTTTAACCCTTCAAGATAAAGATTTTGAACAAAACCCTGCGACTCTGGACCTTATCTGGAAATCTGTATCATTGGGCGTTTACCGCCTCGATGGCCAGATTCTGGTTATTCTGGACGTTCCTAAATTACTGCTTTCCCTGCAACATCCAAATTGACATCCATAAAACTCATAAAGCTTTAATAGCTTTTGTATAAAATTATCCTAAGGGGATAAAGGGGGATAAAACCATGAGTACCAATAATGTTTGCTTAGTTGTCGACGATAGTCGCGTTGTTCGCAAAGTTGCTCGCCGAATTCTGGAAGAGTTGGGCTTCGTGTGCGAAGAAGCCGAAGATGGACAACAAGCCTATAATCAGTGCAGCGCAAAAATGCCAGAAGCTATTCTTCTCGACTGGAATATGCCGGTTATGAGCGGGATAGAATTTCTTGAAAAACTGCGCGCCATGCCATCAGGGCAAGATCCAAAGGTTGTCTTTTGTACCACAGAAAATGACATGGCTCATATCCAGCGCGCAATCATGGCGGGTGCGAATGAATATATTATGAAACCATTTGATACAGAAATCATCAAATCGAAATTTATCCAAATCGGTCTGATTGACGAATAAAAACCCCATCAATCTGCCCCTCGATAAAATATAACAAAAAAGAAATCTCATGGCTTCAGGCTCCGCTAACTTCTCTGCAACCAACCCCATCAAAATTATGGTAGTTGATGATTCAGCTGTCATTCGCGGGTATTTGGTCAAACTCCTAGGAAGCTGCCCCGATATTGAGGTTAAAAGCATTGCGGCCAATGGCCAGATAGCTATTAATAATTTAGCCAAAAACAAACATGACATTATCATTCTGGATGTTGAAATGCCTGTGATGGATGGGCTGACAGCTATTCCTCAACTGCTTAAAACCCAGCCAGATGTTAAAATTTTTATATTCTCAACCCTGACTACCGAGAACGCCGAAACAACAATGAGGGCTTTTGCCTTAGGGGCCGTCGAATGTCTTGCTAAACCAAGTAACAACCAAGACATGTATGGCAAGGATGTATTTAAAGACAATCTCATTCGCATGATTCGTGAAATTGTCGGCGCGCGCCATATACCACTGGATACAAAACCGGCATCACCTGCCCCATCTGCAAAACCATCAACCTCACCACGCCCCGCCCCAACAGATGAACAGGCCGCTCCAGCACGACCAAGATTACACCCGCATGCAGCCAGAACAATTACATTGCGCGGCGCACAGGAAGGGTTTATGGGCAAACCAGATTTACTGGCTATCGGAAGTTCAACAGGTGGCCCGAATGCTCTTTTTAAATTATTGGGGACATTGCGCGGGATTGATGTTCCTGTTGTCATCACCCAACATATGCCGCCGACATTCACCCGTATTCTGGCGGAACATATAAAACAACAAACAGGACTATCTGCGGTCGAAGGTGAGGATGGGATGCCTCTGGTCGCTGGCCGTATCCATGTTGCCCCAGGTGGGTTTCATATGTTGATAGACAGAAAAGGGGCAACCCCGATTATCAAGATTAACGATGGCCCACAGGAAAACTTCTGTCGCCCTGCTGTTGACCCTATGCTTCGCAGCGCAGTTAAGGTTTTCGGCGGGCGGATTATGACCGTTATCCTCACAGGAATGGGGCAAGACGGCATGCTGGGGTGTCGTGATGTCGTGGCAGCTGGGGGCCGAGTCATTGCTCAGGATGAAGCCAGTAGCGTCGTATGGGGGATGCCGGGTGCCGCTGCCCTTGATGGAACATGTTCGGCGGTATTACCTTTGGATGAAATCGGGCCTTGGCTCCGAAAATCGTCCTTGCGCCTGCCATAGAGAAAAGGTTAGAAAGACACCATGAAAGTCGCCGATTTTGAACTCTATAAATCTCTTCTCTACTCCAAATCAGGTTTGGTCATCACACCTGACAAATCCTATTTATTGGATTCGCGACTGACCCCGATTGCCAAAAAATGGAATTATCCAACATTAGAAATCATGACATTGCAATTGCGAGCCCTTCCTGACCCCAAATTGGTCAAGGATATTGTTGAGGCAATGACCACCAATGAAACATCGTTTTTCCGTGATACAAAACCATTCACGCTATTTCAGGAAACAATTCTGCCGCATATGATACAGAATCGCGCGGCTAAAAAATCTATCCGCATCTGGTGTGCGGCGTGCTCCAGTGGTCAGGAACCTTATTCACTCTGCATGATTTTAAAAGATAAAGAAGCCCTGCTCAAGGGATGGCGAATTGAAATTGTTGCAACAGACTTATCCGACGACATATTGGACCAAGCACGAAAAGCAACCTACAGCCAATTCGAAGTCCAACGCGGATTGCCCATTCAATATTTGATGAAACATTTTACCCAAGTTGGAGAAACTTGGTCGCTCAAGGATGACATCAAATCTATGGTTAAATTTTCTACATTTAACCTTCTGGATGACATGAATCGAATGGGAACATTTGATATTATCTTCTGCCGCAATGTTCTTATTTATTTTGATGAAAAGACCAAAGGCAGTATTTTGGGCAAAATGGAAAAACAACTGGAAAAAGATGGATTCCTTTTGCTGGGCGGCGCAGAAACTGTTTTGGGAATTACCGACAAATTCTCCCCTATGCCTGAAAAACGTGGGCTTTACATTAAAAACACCAATGCAAGCCCTGCTGGGACACCACCAATATCAAATTCTGGGCTTTTCAAACGTCCATAATATGATAAAACCACGGCATCAACCAAAATTGCCAAGGAATTGTCATGTCTATTGCCGTGAAACCACGCACCACTCCTCGTCCCGATCGTTTGCCTGTCAAGACAGCATTACTCTCTGTATCGGATAAAACAGGACTGCTGGAATTCGCGACATCGCTTTCAAACACAGGCATCAAAATCCTCTCGACAGGCGGCACAGCAAAATCACTCCGTGATGCTGGCCTGAACGTCACCGATGTATCCGACCATACAGGCTTTCCTGAAATTATGGACGGACGGGTCAAAACACTCCATCCCAAAATCCATGGCGGGCTATTGGCACGCCGCGATGATGCAGACCACATCACCGCCATGACCACCCAGAATATCGAAGGTATCGACCTCCTCGTCGTCAACCTCTACCCGTTCCGCGAAACCGTCGCCAAAGGTGGCGATTACGATATGTGCGTGGAAAACATTGATATCGGCGGGCCTGCAATGCTCCGCGCTGCCGCAAAAAACCACGACTTTGTGGCAGTTATCACATCTCCCGATGATTATGCGGATGTCTTGAAAGAAATCGGCGAAGGCGGAACAACCTTGGCGCTCCGCCAAAAACTTGCGGCAAAAACCTATGCAACAACAGCCTCCTATGACTCTGCAATCTCGACATGGTTCGCCCAACAATTAAACGAGCAATTCCCACACACATTAACTGTATCAGCAACACGCGTTGATACACTCCGTTATGGTGAAAACCCTCATCAATCCGCCGCAGTATACAGTGACGGGTCAAACCGCGCTGGTGCATTAAATGCCAAACAATATCAGGGCAAGGAACTCTCTTATAACAATCTAAATGACACAGATGCCGCGTTCGAGCTGGTATCTGAATTTGACGCACCAACCGTTGCGATTATCAAACACGCCAACCCTTGCGGCGTTGCAACGGGCGCAAATATATTGGATGCATACCACTCTGCCCTCGCCTGCGACCCTGTGTCGGCCTTTGGCGGCATTATTGCCATGAACCGTGAACTAGATGCAGCAACCGCCGCCGACATCATCAAAATATTCTCCGAAGTGATTATCGCGCCGAAAATATCTGCCGCAGCGCTTGAGGTTTTATCAACCAAGAAAAACCTCCGCGTGCTGGAAACAGGAACGATTCCAAATCCGGCTGATGCCCGCATGACACTCAGAACAATTTCGGGCGGATATTTATTTCAAGGGTCAGATAACGGACGCGTCACACCAACAGATTTCAAAATCGTGACCAAACGCGCACCGACAGAACAGGAACTAACTGACCTCCTCTTTGCCTTCCGCGTGTGTAAACATGTGAAATCCAATGCGATTATCTATGCCAAAGACGGACGGACAGTGGGCATCGGCGCGGGGCAAATGTCACGCATTGACTCAAGCCGTATCGCCGCATGGAAAATGAATGAAGCAGGATTAACCCAAAATAATCTTGTCGTGGCCTCCGACGCATTCTTCCCGTTTGCAGATGGCATGTTGGCCGCCGCCGATGCAGGCGCCACCGCCATCATCCAACCAGGCGGGTCAATTAAGGATCAAGATGTGATTGATGCCGCCAATGAACGCGGTTTGGCCATGGT
>CAZVSN010000050.1:0-7407 GCA_964629455.1 uncultured Micavibrio sp.
GTGGTGCTGGGCTTTGGTATAACAAGATATCCGAGCGAAATGGATCGTTGTATACAGCGGCCACATCAATGCCATTGGTTAAAAAATTCCCGATGGTGATGGAACAAATTAAAGCAGAGCGTATCAAAACCGATACAAAAGCGGACAGTGAGTTTTGTGAAACATATAATCCGCGCAAATCTGGTAAGGGGTCAACTTATAATCCGTCGGAGAATAGCCAGTTTTCTGCAGAGCAGGCGACCGCGCTTTATAATTTATGCAGTCAGCTTTTTGAGAATGAAAACGTTAATCTGGCTGGAATAACCAGAGTTTCTGCTGCGAATAGTCCTGTTGAGGCCGCCATTAATGCTATTTTTTCTGAGTTCAAATCATACGATATTGAAACCAACAAAGAAGTTACACCAATGGCGCAATTGTCATCTATCGGGCGGATGTTGATTGATAAGGCTATTTTAGGATTTATGGGTGTAACCGCATCTGCTGCGGCTGGTGGGGTGATGCATATGTCGGCCTCTGCTGGTGATTCTGGTGCTATCCCTGAATTTCTAGGTACTATTTCTGGGGTTTTGGTCATATTCGCGACGCTGGGTTTAGCGGCAGGTGTCATGCTCCATTATATTTTGCCGTTTATGCCGTTTGTGTATTTCTTTTTTGCGGTTGGGCGTTGGGTGAAGACAATATTTGAGGCAATGGTAGGCGTTCCTTTATGGGCGTTTGCCCATATGCAGACAGGCGGTAAAGGGTTGGCGGGGGATGCGGCATCAGGCGGATATTTCCTGTTATTGGAGATTTTTATTCGTCCTGTTATCACCGTATTTTCTTTGGTTGGCGCCTTTGCTATTTTTTCTGCTTTAGCGGTCGGATTAAATACAGTCTTTACCTTGGTTGGAACCAATTTATTTGGTGCTGCCCCGCCCCCGAATGGCGCTGTGGGCATGGAAAATATTATGGAGTTGTCGCGCGGTGTTACCGATCAATTTTTCCTGACCATCTTTTATGTTTTCATTATGTATGTGATTGGAACGGCCTGTTTCAAATTGATCGATCTTATTCCTGATAATATTATGCGGTGGTCGGGTGCCGGGGTTCAGACCATTGGTGCGGCAGATATTTCTGATGATTTGTTGTACGAGTTCGAAACTCAATTGCCGTATCGTGTTGAAGCTATGGCAAGTGAGGCGGGCGAGTTGATACAGGAGGCATTGTATCAACCTGGTGCCAAAATCCATCATGAGAAGCAAGTTGAGCTACAGAAGGCTGTCGCCGAAGAAAGACAAGCCGCACAAGCCGAACAACTCGCCCAGAAAGAGCGTGCCCAAGCAGACCAGGCCAAGCAATCTGGTAATGCCGACTTGGCAAGAAAAGAAGCTGCTGAGGCAAGGGCAGCAGAAGAGGCCGCAATTAGAGAGCGGGCAGAGGCGGATAATGCGCTTGCAAAAGGGAAAGATGCGGGCATTGATAAGAGTATGGTAGATGGGAAAATTGCAGAAGAAAATAAAGCTGCCAAGCTTGCTAAGCAATCAAGTGCCGGGATAGGTGATTATATAAAGAATCTCTTTAATGGAGGGTCTAAATGATGGCACATTCATGGGTTTCATTTGTTAAGCCTGTTGCCACATATGCATTATTGCCTGGGTTTTGGCCGCGTTTGGTTGGTTTTGTTCCGCGTTTTTCAATGATGGCCTATTTTATGGCGTTGATTTTTGAAATGGTGCGTTTATTACCGGCGGGCCATCCGCTTTTGAATCCTGCGCGTATGGAAACCTATCGTATCCGAGATGTGATGGCTGCTGCTGCCAATAATCTAAAAGGTGGTTTCAAAAATTCTGATCAATATCTTATTTTTGCAATGTTCTTAATTGGCATCGTCATTATGGGCATTCAATTTGTATTGATTGCCAGTTTGATTGTGGTTGGAAGTGCACATGCTGCGGGCATTCCTTTTGTAAATATGTTTGTCACAGCGATTCCTGCAATTGATATTGCCCATTTAATGCTGGATCGCGTTTTTGGCATTCCTGAATTCTTTAATTCTTGTTTTGATCCAACCGCGAATGCTGCTGCTGGCGCTGCTTGCGATGGGTTTATCCCTACCGCGTCATTTCCAACACCGTTTCAACAAGCCATGCAATGGTTGTTTGAATTTTATAATTTTGGAATGTTGGCTGTTGCTGGGTTTCTTATCCTTTATTATATTTTTGCGATGTTGGCTGAAACGGTGAATACAGGAAAACCGTTTGGGCAACGGTTCCAATCATTCTATACCCCTATTCGCTTGGTATGGGCCATTTTGTTGATGTTGCCGTTGGCTTATGGGTTTAGTACCGGCCAATATATTGTGTTATGGGCGGCAAAATGGGGTTCTGGTGTCGCCACAAATGCGTGGTATGTGTTTAATAATCGGGTGGGGGATAATCCACTGGGGCTGCAACCTCAACAATTGGTGGGTGCACCAAAAGTTCAGGACATTGAAAGTGTTATCAACTTCTTTTATGTGGCGCATACCTGTAAGGCTGCTTATGCCATAGCTTATCAGGATGCCGATACAAAGGCCCCTAAGCTTATTCAGGCCTATCTGGTTAGGCCCGCTGGAGATGCGGGCCCTGCCGCCGCACAACAGGTGACCGCTGGAACAAATTTTGCTGCTGCACGCGCTTTTTATGGGCAGGGAGATGTTAATATTGTTTTCGGCGAACAGAATGCGGCGTTCACAAAATACCCTGGGAATGTAAAGCCCTATTGTGGGGTTATTAATATTCCGACACTCTCTAAGACAGTTTCGGGAATTGATGTTATTTATAATGTTTATTTTGCGGAAATAATGGCGTTGTGGGCTGATAATGATTTGACCGCTTATGGTGGGAGAATGGCCTGTAATCTGCGATTTGCGGACAAACCAGTTTGTAATGGGCCTCCTGCCACTGCAATCCCTTGGGGTGCGTCGAATGAGGCCGTGGCTGGACAAAGTTTCTATCAGGATTTTAGGATAAGTCGCCAAGCGATCTATACTGCACAAATGGACGCGGCCATCAATACAGTTAGAACAACCACTAACCCCGAAACAACCATGGATACAAAGACACAACTTTATGGATGGGGGGGCGCTGGGTTCTGGTTTAACAAAGTTGCCTCTTTTAATTCTGCGTTGGTTGATGCGCTCATGATTTTGCCGACACCGACCGCCTATCCTATGATTATGGAGCATATAGCGACAAAGAAAGGTTTTTTTGAAGCCAATACGACTTCCAAAGATAAATATTCACCAACAACTTCATCTGGCGGAAAAACTATAAGTCTGGATAATCAAATTGATGATGCGGATTTGGATCAAAAAGATACGGATATTGGTTTGGCTAAGTTATTTGATACTGTTTATAAAGAGGTTCAGCATTCTGAAGCAACAGCAAAACCGCGTATCGGAAATTCTGATAGTGTTCTAAAAACTTGGATGGTTAAATTATTTGGGCAATCGGGTTTATTTAACTTTCAGGCCAATGGAGAGGTTTTTCCCTTGGTTAAGCTCACCATGCTTGGTCGTGAGATTATTGATAAAACAATTATTATGATGGGGGCCGCAGCTATTATTTCTGGCTTTGGTGGGCTTTCGGGGCTTGCTGATGGGTCTGTGGGGGCTTGGGCAGGTTTGGCAAGCACTGCAAGTACTGCGCTGTGGTCTTTCGCGACAATAGGAATTGTGGCTGGAATTACTTTAAATTACGTTATTCCGTTTATGCCGTTTATTTACTTCTTTTTTGCGGTTGGGCGCTGGGTTAAATCCATATTTGAAGCCATGGTCGCCATTCCATTATGGGCGATGGCTCATTTACGATTGGGCGGTGAAGGCATCCCCGGAAGTGCGGCGGCGACGGGATATTTTCTAATTTTTGAAATTTTTCTCCGACCCATTATTACTGTATTTGGTCTATTGGCATCTGTTGCTATTTTTGCGGCTATGTCTGTGGGGCTGGATTCGATTTTTGGTCTGTTGGTGTTAAATACAGGTGGATTTGACATGACAACACTATCTTCGGGCGGGGTTGACACCATGGCTAATGCGGCGCGTGACGGGGCGGACGCTTTATTCTATACTGCCGCTTATGCGATGATCGTTTATATCATTGCCAATAGCAGTTTTAAATTGATTGATCTTTTCCCGAACAGCATTATGCGATGGGCGGGCATGGGTGTATCATCATTTAATGATAATGCGAATGTTGAATCCCAAGTTGATTTGTTAACCATTCAAAAACCGCGTCAAATGATTGAGGAATTAAAACATGAGGGTCAGTCTTTCTCTACGAAAATGACAAATCGGGATGCTGCAAAGTTCTAAAAGTTAAGGAAATATAAATAAAATTTGAGTAAAATGTTTCAATTGGTGTTGTGTGTCTGAGGTGAAAAATGGGTCTGTCGGGTAGTCGTACAATGAAAGTTGCGCAATATTGTTTATTGCCGCAGATTCTTCCGCGTTTTGCCGCACTTGTATTCGGTGGATTCAGCTATTTTGCCTATTTTATTGCTCAGGTTTATCGCGGCGTACGTTTGTTGCCCGAAGGCCATGAATTTTTAAATCCTGCCTCAATTGGACATTTTTCTATTCCAGATGTTGTTTTTGCAGCAGGCCGCTATTTAAAATACCGCCGTGAAAATATTGATCAGATTCTTATTTACTATGTGATTATGTTGGGTTTGGCCTTGATGGCCTTTCAGGTTTTGTTTTTGCTCATTGGGATGTTTGCGCCTCAGGCAATGGCATTTTCTTTGACCGATTATTTTGGCGACTCTCATAAATTAGGTATCGGGAATGACCCCTATCAGGATTTGGCGTTCATTATGCTGGATCGTGTGTTTGGTATTCCTGATATATTCCAGTCTTGTGTGAGCGAGGCGCAGCCTTGTTACATGGCGGCACCCGATGATACATGGGATACCGCATCTACGATTTATACCCCCCCCGTTTTTCCATGGCCATTCCATTTGGCTTTGCAGGCCATGTTTGCATTTTACAGCACGGGTTTGCTGTTGGTTGCTGTTATTATTCTGCTGTATTTTGTGATTGTGATTGTTGCAGAAACTGCACAAACAGGCACCCCCTTTGGTCGTCGTTTTAATAAGGTCTGGGCGCCCTTACGTTTGGTTATTGCTCTTGGATTATTAATTCCAATTACCAATGGTTTGAACTCTGCTCAATATATTGTCTTATATGCAGCTAAGCTCGGGTCAAATTTTGCAACCAATGGATGGAACCAGTTTAACACCCAATTATCTGACAGCATGATTTCAGAAGAGATGGTGGCGTTGCCAAAGAATCCAGACATTGGTGAATTGCTTCAATTTATGATGTTGGCGCATGCGTGTAAGGCTGTACAAGAGGGTGTTCTGGTTCAGGAAAATCCAGAAACAGTTGATGGTGCGTGTGGTGTTGATCCTAATGATCAAAGAAATGCTTCTGTTATTAACGCATATCTGGTCAAAAATACTGGAAATGGTGCGGATGATGCGCAATTGCTTGAGTTGAATGATTATGCGGCGGCCAAGCAATTTTTTGACAATGGCGATATGACGATCCGTATAGGCGATCGGGGATGCACCAAAGATCATAATAAGTATAGTGGGCATACAAAGCCGACATGCGGAGAGTTGATGCTGGCTATGCCAACACAGGAAATTGATGCGGCTGCGGGTTCTTATGCAATTCAAAAAGGTTTTTATGACCTTATTAGATATGTATGGGGTGGTTATGACAGCCCTACAAAAATATGGGCACAGTGGGGCTTTTGTAATGACACAATTGGTGGAAATGTTGTCAACGGTGTAGCGACATCTACTTATCAAACGATGGTTACGGCAGGAACGGTTGCTGGTGATCAGGATTTGCGCACACGATCTTTATACTACGTTGCTGAATTGTGCCCTAATTATCCTTTGCCGAATAAAATGACGAATATTGGAACATACAATCCGACGGCTGATTGGGTTCAAGGAACCTATAATAACTATATGTATGGGGATAAAGCAGATTTCCCTGCCGATGTTCAGCCTTTGCCTAATTACTCTCCACAGGGTGGTCCAGCAACAGCAATTGTCACGAATATTATTCGTGCCGGTGTTAAGGCTGAGCGTGCGCGTGTTGCGAGCGGTACTTATGCTATCCCGATTGATTTGCTTGATCGGGGATGGGCTGGTGCTGGGCTGTGGTATAACAAAATTGCTGCTGCAAATGGCGCGATTACAGGGGCTGCGCAGGCAACACCTAAAATTACGCATCTTCCTCAGTTGATGGAAACTGTTGCGCAAGCAAAGTTACGAAACAATAAGAACGTATCTGGATCTGATCTATATACGCCAAGCAAGGGCGAGGATTCATCTTTGCAGTTGAACAAGGCTGGTGAAGAACAGGCCGCCAATGCTTTGGCCAAGTTATATACAGTGTGGCTGCAGAAAACCACAGAGTATAAGCCGAAAACAGGAAATGTGATTTACGATTTTGTGAACGGATTGTTTGGGACGCAAGGATTGTTTGATTTGCGTGACCCCGGAAATGCGAATGTTCACCCGCTTGCCTTATTGACGTCTATGGGGAAAAGTTTGTTAGAGGCCTCTATTCGCAATATCGGACTTGGTGCTGCGGCTAACCTTGGAAGTGGAATTAAGGATGCAGGGGTCATTGCCGATACACTTGGTAGCGCCTTGTTTATGATTGTTGGGATGACATTGGGGGCGGGTATTATGTTGTATTATGTTGTTCCGTTCATGCCGTTCCTTTATTTCTTCTTTGCTGTTGGGAGCTGGATCAAGTCTATTTTCGAGGCTATTGTTGCTGTTCCTTTATGGGCCTTGGCGCATATCCGGATTGACGGAGATGGGTTGCCAGGTAGCGCTGCGCTTAATGGATATTATATGATTTTTGAAATCTTCCTTCGCCCGATTATGACGGTGTTTGGTTTAATTGCTGCGGTCAGTATTTTTGCGGCGATGGCAACTGTTCTGAATGCGATTTTTGATATTGCTGTTATCAATGTTGGTGGGACGAACTTTGCCAATAAAGATGAATTGCCTTTTATGGAGTTTGCGCGCGGCCCGATTGACCAGTTATTTTATACGGTCATGTATGCGGTTATCCTTTATATTATGGCGTTGGCATCTTTTAAAATGATTGATCTTATTCCGAACCAAGTCATGAGATGGATGGGCGTTGGTATTACCTCATTCGCTTCGATGACGGGTGGCGATGCACAGGGTGTTGTGACAACCATGCAAAACCAAGGAACCAGTTCAGTTAGTCAGGCTGTTGGAGGCATAAAGACAACCTCTCAGGCTGGTGGTAAGTTGATAGGGGAGTTTGCTGATAATAAATAATAACTTTTCTTCCTATTCATTCAAGAATCTTTATAATCCCCCTTGAGA
>CAZVSN010000050.1:7507-11372 GCA_964629455.1 uncultured Micavibrio sp.
TAAATAATAACTTTTCTTCCTATTCATTCAAGAATCTTTATAATCCCCCTTGAGAGCATCAAGGGGGATTTGCTATGCGGATATTTATTGGAATGATGGCAATTGGATTGATGGTATCATCTTGCTCAAGTATAGAAACCACATCTTTGAAGCCTACTCTGAAACTGCAACGAGTTAGTTATTCTGACATTCCGGCATGGAAAGACGATCGTCAGGCGGAAAGTTTGGCGGCGTTCTCTAAATCTTGCGCGACTATAAGCAAGATGTCCCCTGATAAGGATTTTGGTGCTGGTGGTTCTGCCCGTGATTGGCAGGCGGTTTGTGCCAATATTCCATCTACCATTACAACCGATACGGCGCGCCAATTTTATGAGATGAATTTTATCCCCTATCTGGCCAGCAATCATGGTGTGGAGGAAGGGCTGTTTACCGGATATTATGAAGCCAGTCTAAAAGGTTCGTATACTCAAACGGATGTTTATCAAACCCCGTTGCGCCAACGTCCTGATGATTTGGTCATGGTGAATTTGGGTGATTTCCGTCCAGAATTGAAAGGACAAAGGATTGCGGGCCGTGTGGATGATAAAGGGCAGTTAAGGCCATATGAAGATCGTGCGGCCATTGAAACAGGGAAATTACCAAAAGCAGCAGATAAACCTCTTTATTGGGTAGATAGCGCGGCTGATGCATTTTTCCTGCAGGTTCAGGGTTCTGGTCTTGTTACCTTTTCTGATGGGACTACCCAACGTATTGGGTACGATGGACAGAATGGGCATCCTTATACAGCGATTGGCAAAGAGTTGATTGCGCGTGGCGCTTTGACCAAAGATAATGTATCGATGCAAACCATCCGTGATTGGTTGTCAGCCCATCCTGATGAGGCCGATGCGGTTATGCGCAGTAATAAATCTTATGTGTTTTTCAAGAAACTCGACACCTCTGCGCCTGTTGGCGCACAGGGGGTTGAGTTAACTCCTGAAAGATCTTTGGCTGTTGATCATTCTGTTTGGCCTTATGGTGTGCCAATGTTTATTGAGGCTGCTCCGCCTGAGGTGGGGAGAGATCCTATTCAACGATTAATGATTGCTCAAGATACTGGCGGGGCGATTATCGGCGTTGTTCGTGGGGATATGTTCTGGGGATATGGTGATAAAGCAGCCCATAACGCAGGTGTTATGAAGTCAACTGGACGGCTTTGGGCCTTATTGCCAAAATCAGTAACCCCGCAACCAACACAATAAACCCATCAAGCCAACTCGCCCAGCATGACCACGACACCAACAGGAAAACCATCAGTCCGCCTAAGATTGCAAAGGGCATAATACGGGTTGGTAGGGATAGTGATGTAAGTCGATGATAAAGGAACGCTAGAACCCCTAATGCATACATAACCCCAATCAATCCGCATTCTATCCATAGTTGGAGAACGACGTTATGTGGGTGGAGAATTGTGTTTCCGCGGAAATATTTTTGATCTGTGTCAAATGTCATTGTTCGTGTTGTATCAACCCCGAAGCCTGTCCATGGATTTTCAGCTATTCGTCGCGAGAGAAAATCCCAATTTTCAAGGCGCATTGACATGTTTGCTTGTTGCGCAAATGTGTTTTTGTGAGCGAGGGGTTCTGCAAAAGCGTCAAAGGCTACGGGGGATATCCATGGCATGAAAAGAAGAATAAACGCAATGCTTCCAAAGGCTATGCGGGGTGCGGCTTTTGGCATGATCATCAGGCAAGGGACGGAGAGTATCATGATTATCATTGATAACTGTGCCGCATTATCTTCAGTTGCAGACAGAACAAGCCCAGTCAAAACGGCAAGCAATAATGGGAATGTTATAAAACGGGCCCTGATAGAGAAAATAATTCCAAATGGTGCGAGTAAAGTTAGAACAGACACATGTTTGTTGAGTTCCGCAGGCGAGATGAGAGTGTCATCTGGAATCTGAGCTAGAAAACGATAGATGGGATAAGAGAATCTCAATTCAATATAAATAATGACGGCAGATACCAGAAGAGGAATAGCGCACCATTTTTTTAGAATATGAAGGCTTTTATCTGGTAGTTCGTGACAGAGAAATAATAAGGGGCATGACAAAAGAAATAGTGCCGATACCTTTAGTCCACGGGACAGAGAGATTGAGGGAGAAACAGACCAAAATGAACTGGCGATTAGAATTCCAGATAAAATAAGGATGCATAACAGGATATTATGATCAATTTTGGGGATACGTTTTTCAGAGATATAAAAGAGGGTAGTGCCTACCAACCCTAAAAGAGCGGGAGAAAAGGATAGTGCGAGAGGAAAGAGGGTTCCGAGGGTTAGTGTCCCCAGAAAAAGGAAGCCCAATAATGTTGCTATTTTAGCATTTTTAAAATTTGTCAAAATGATAGACCCAAATTATGCGATGGTTAGTGTTCGCACAGTAGCATTGGCGGCATCGTCTTGAAATATTATTCTTTGGGGGCCTTATCCGCATCAATCATTTCGATATGAGGCGCGGCTGATGCTGGGTTAGGGTCTATTGCTGAAGACGCATCGAGAACCTCTTCTGGTGATTGGATATCTTCCTCTTCACCGGCGGCTGGTTCAATGTTGGCGGGGGTTGATGCGTCTGATGCTAAGGCACCAGAGTCTGGGGATGTGTAATCTCCTAGAGCAGAAGGAGCTTTGCCTCTAAAACCTGAGCCAAAGCCGCCATCATCTTTTGCAAAAGCAGGAGCCCCGATGAATGTTAATCCAAGCAGTACGATTAAAATCTTGGTCATGGTGGGCCTCCAGCTTTGTTTATGGCTTAAAACGTATCTTGCATGGTTTGTCCCCAATTCGATAGGTCGCGTCCGATACCGTTAAAGGTATTGCCGCAGGCCGAAAGGGACAGGGTCATTGCAAGTAATGCAAACAATATGACAAATTTTTTCTGCATCGTCAAACTTTCTCTTAAAATCTTTCTTGGAAAATTAGTCTAAAGGTTAATTTATATCGTTTATAGGCTTTTGACCAGTACCAACGCAATGGCGCAGCCAACAATTCCTAATCCAGCCCAGATATTGCTGTTATCTTTTCGTCCTATGGCGCGATAGAATAACAATATCCACAAAGCATCGGTCATCAGAATGGTTGAAAGAAGCGCGGGGTGTTCGCAGAGGCGCAGAGCTTCCATTTTTAGAACCAAAACACAGCTTCCTGCTATCCCAATTAAAACGCCGGTCTTGATTGTGGGGGGGGAGAGGAAAGTTGCCATGGGAATTGGTTTTTTGATAAGGGCAAAAACCCCCCAGAAGCCGAGCATCCATAATCCTTGGATAAACATGAATGCAAAAGGCGCTTGTTTGGCTGGGGCATAGCCAAGAGTGATTTTATCAATCAGTGGCCCCACGGTTGCCGCGAATAGAACAAACCATACAAGGCGTAGAGCCTTTAAACTCACCGCACATTTCTTCATTTGCATTGCGAAATACGTCGCCCCGATCAGAATGAGGCAGATAGCAGCAAATTGGAATGGACGAGAAAGATATTTATCCAGAAGGGCTGGATCAAATAAGAACCAGATGGGGAAAGATATGATGGCCGCCAGTGGGAGGGTGCGCGCAATCACCCCAGCACCAACAAGGGGAATCGATCGGAAGTAGACAACATCGCTAATGGCCCAGAGGAGCGCTGTTACAGGGATAACTTGATAAAAATGGGGGTCGGTTGGAAACCCCGTTGCCAACACAAACGGAAAACTGGAAAGAACCACTACAATCTTTATCCAGACCGCAACGCTGTAACCATCAGCTTTATGATGTTCCTGTATCAGGGGAATGGCTGTGCTCGCGAGGGCCGCAGCAAAGCCTAAAAGAATCCAGAAGAGTTGATCGGTCAT
>CAZVSN010000050.1:11472-12850 GCA_964629455.1 uncultured Micavibrio sp.
CAAAATTCTGGGCAAATTCCAGCGCAACA
This sequence comes from uncultured Micavibrio sp., assembly GCA_964629455.1. Lineage (GTDB taxonomy): Bacteria > Pseudomonadota > Alphaproteobacteria > Micavibrionales > Micavibrionaceae > UBA1573. The sequence continues at coordinate 11,502 of CAZVSN010000050.1, forward strand.
GACATCATCGACGCAAGCGTCGACATTTGATGCGGGGCTGAAGGCGCATATGCAGCGTATTTATAATCGCATGACATTTGGCGTTTTGATTACGGCCGTTGTTTCCTATTTTGTTGGAAATTCTCCGCAATTGTTGCAGCTTTTCCTTGGTGGGCCTCAGGCTTATGTTGTGATGCTTGCTCCTTTGGCAATTGTTTTCTTTGGGTTTAATCCTGCCAAAATGTCATCAAATGGAATGAGAATTTCGTTTGTTATCCTGTCTGTTTTGTACGGGATTAGTTTTGCAGCAATCTTTCAGGTCTTTACAGGCGAGAGCATTGCCAGAGCTTTTTTTGTAGCGACAGGGATGTTTGCGGGCTTAAGCATTTTCGGATATACCACCAAGAAAAATCTGGACGGCATGGGTAGCTTTGCTGTGATGGGTGTTTGGGGTGCGCTTATTCTTGGTCTTGTAAATATTTTTGTTCAATCCAGTGCCATTGGGAACATTGTGAGTGTTGTGTCTATCATCGCTTTTGCTGGGATTACCGCATGGGAAACCCAGAATATGAAAGAGATGTATTCTCCGCGCGCTGATGAAGAAATGATGAGCCGTATGTCTTGGTTGGGTTCGCTCAATCTGTACATCAGTTTTGTTGCGATGTTTCAGCATATTCTCCATTTTATGGGCGATCGCCGTTAATATTTTTACATATTTATTGAAAGTGCCAGACTTGCTCTGGCACTTTTTTTATGCAATATAACTGGAATTCAAAAATAACTCTGGAGGAGAAATAATGTTAAAAGAATTTAAGGATTTTATTGCCCGCGGTAATGTGATCGATATGGCCGTTGGTATTGTGATGGGTGCCGCATTTACGGGCATCGTTAACTCTGCTGTTGGTGATATTTTGATGCCTATCGTCGGATGGATGATGGCTGGCGTTGATTTTTCTAACTATTTCTTCCAATTGGGTGGAGATCAACCTTATGCAACTTTGAAAGCCGCGAAAGAAGCAGGCATTCCTGTTCTGAGCTATGGTATGGTTGTTAACGCGGTTATCAACTTCCTTGCTGTATCCATGTTTGTATTCTGGGTTGTTAAAGGCACCAACAAGCTGAAAAAACCAGCTCCTGATGCCCCACCACCAGCACCAGCAGAAGATATCGTATTGCTTCGCGAAATTCGTGATTCTTTGAAAAAATAATCACTTCACTTAAAGATTCTACTTGATTAGGGGCTATGAATTGAATATTCATAGCCCCAAGTCTTTATAAGTTCTTTAAAAGAATGGGCCCATAGCTCAGCTGGGAGAGCGCTTGCATGGCATGCAAGAGGTCGTCGGTTCGATCCCGATTGGGTCCACCAT
>CAZVSN010000051.1:0-8658 GCA_964629455.1 uncultured Micavibrio sp.
CAATAAGCATGATTTTGTTAAACCTTCCAATATGACCAACAAACTCCCCATGAATCAGAAAATCATTTTTGAGGGAATGTTAGATAATATTGTCAAAATCTCACCATTCCTAAGCAAATCAAGCGATAAAAAAACGGCAGCAACACTCCTTATCGAATACTCGCCAAAAGAAAGTGCAATTTATAAAAACGGCATTGCTTTGTACACCGAAGGATACAAAGAAGAAAAAGCTAACAATGAACAAACATTCCATTCGATGAATATTTTGCCATCCCCTCTCCCCAAAGAGTTAAAAATCTTGTTTGCCAGCTATGCAAATAGCAATACAAAACAAGAAAATATAACCCCAGGGCAAAACCCAAAACCATCAAAGGCAATTCCCTTATCACCAAGCGACTTTACCAATACTTTTGAAAACCGCATATGGTAATATGTCAAAAACAGTCCCACAAACTTTCCAAATTGCAAAATTTGGAAATGGGCGTATCATCTTTTGACCCTCGGTTAACTCTTAGTTAACTGGCATGGTGTTAACTACGACTGCCGCTATTCTGCGTGCCTCATTCAACTTTTATAAGGAATTTTAAAATGGCCGATAAATCCGAAGTATCCTCAGGCAAGTCTTTTACCCTGACCAATGACCAGACGGGTGACAAATGGGTTCTTCCTGTTGTCGAAGGAACCATTGGCCCTGCAACGATTGATATTCGCACCCTGTACGAAGACACTGGCTGCTTTACACTCGACCCGAGCTTTACATCAACCGCGAGCTGTAAATCCCGCATTACTTTTATTGATGGTGACCAAGGTATTCTTCTACACCGTGGATACAACATCAAAGACCTTGCGGAGAAAAGCAATTTTATGGAAGTTGCCTACCTCTTGCTGTACGGGGATTTGCCAAACAAAAAACAATACGAAGATTTCCGCAAACACATCACCTACCACACCATGGTACACGAACAATTACAGTTCTTCTTCCGTGGTTTCCGTCGCGATGCCCACCCGATGGCAATTATGTGCGGTGTGGTTGGCGCTCTGGCAGCGTTCTATCATGACTCTTTGGATATTTCTGATCCAGCACAACGTGAAATCTCTGCACACCGCCTAATTGCTAAGCTTCCGACATTGGCAGCAATGGCGTTCAAATATTCGATTGGACAACCTTTTGTCTACCCACGCAATGATTTGGGATTTGCTGAAAACTTCCTGCATATGTGTTTCGCCGTTCCTGCAGAACCATATAAAGTCAATCCAATCTTGGCTGATGCAATGGACAAAATCCTCACACTGCATGCTGACCATGAACAAAACGCATCAACATCAACTGTACGTCTGGCCGGATCATCTCAAGCAAATCCATTTGCCTGTATCGCTGCCGGTATTGCATCCCTGTGGGGACCTGCACATGGTGGTGCAAACCAAGCAGTTTTGGAAATGTTGGATGAAATTGGAACCAAAGATCGTATTCCTGAATTTATCCAAGGCGTAAAAGATAAAAAATATCGCCTGATGGGATTCGGTCACCGCGTTTACAAAAACTTTGACCCACGCGCACAAATCATGAAATCAACTTGTGACAAAGTTCTGGGTGAATTGGGTATTAATGATCCAAAATTGGAAATCGCGATGGAACTAGAACGCATTGCGCTCTCTGACCCGTATTTCGTTGACCGCAAGCTCTACCCTAACGTCGACTTCTACTCAGGTATTATCCTGAAAGCGATGGGTTTCCCCGTGTCAATGTTCACCGTTTTGTTTGCGGTTGCGCGGACAGTCGGTTGGGTTTCCCAATGGAAAGAAATGATGGAAGAGCCGTCAAACCGCATTGGTCGCCCTCGCCAACTCTACACTGGCGCAGAACAAAGAGATTATGTGAATATAACAAAACGCACCTAATCAAAAAAAATCACTCAATTTCAAAAGCCGCAAGAGCCATCTTGCGGCTTTTACGTCAAATGCAAATTCAAAAATGTTGCCTAAACGTCACATTGCTTCTTTTCCTACAACTTTGGATGCATTTTTTTGACCTGTCTATTGTATCAACCCTTTGAAAGAGTTACTATCTCGATTGAAAATTGGGCTCCCCCCTTTATAAGGAAGTTTTTAGCATGACATTTTTAAAATTGATTTCCAGCACCGCTTTAACAGCTCTGGTTCTCTTTCCTATAGCCGTATCAGCACAGACGGTTCCAGATTCCGTTGACGCTGGTCGTGTTGATGGACGCATTAAACAAACCCTCCAAAAACAAATTCGTCAAGCACCGCTTGATATTAAGGGAAATGCGCCCTTCTCAGCTCCTGCAAATGCAGAAAAAATTACACTGGTTCTGAAAGATGTATCTATGGAAGGCCTGAGCGTCTATTCCGCAGATGATATCAAACCTTTATACGCATCCAAATTAAATACAAAAATCACATTGGCAGATGTCTACGCTTTGGCAGCCGCCCTGACCACAAAATACCGCAATGACGGATATATTCTGACCCAAGTTATCGTTCCGCCACAAACCATTGCAGATGGCATTGTTCGTTTGCGTGTTGTTGAAGGCAGCCTTGACCAAATCAAAGTTGATGGCACTGGCGCACAAGGTAGCAATGGCGACATCATCAATCTCTACGTTGGTGAATTGAAATCCAAAGGCGTTCTGAACAATAAGAACCTTGAAAAAACACTTCTTCTGATTAACGACCTGCCGGGCGTAACTGCACGCAGTGTATTGTCCCCTTCCAAAACAGTAACTGGCGCATCAGACCTGACTATATTGGTTGAACGCAAAGCTGTTGAGGGCAACGTAGCCGTCGATAATTTTGGAAGCCGTTTTCTAGGGCGTTGGGAAGTTTTGGGCGGCTTTGCGCTCAACTCACTGCTCGGTCAGAATGAACGTATTTCTGCACAAATGGCTTACGCCCCATCAGACCAAGGTTTTGAGCCAGAGCTATTATACGGCGAATTGGCGGCAACGCTTCCTGTCGGATCATACGGCACAAAATTACAAGCCAATCTAGGTAAATCCAGAACCGAACCAGGTGCGTTCCTTGATCAATTTGATGTCAAAGGAACATCATACTTTTCTGGATTAAAAGTTCTTCAACCCATCATCAGAACACGCGACACAAATCTCTCCGCATCTTTGGGGTTAGATCGTCGCTCAACCAAAACAAAAAGCAATGTTGACACCAACAAAGATGACGATTTGACATCATTGCGCTTAGGTAGTCACTTTGACTTTGTTGACACTGCATTCTCTGCAGCTGTTACCAATACCAATCTTGAAATATCTCAAGGTCTATCCATCTTGGGTGCAAGCAAAAATGGCGATGCCGATTTGTCGCGCCCTGCTGGTGACGTTACATATACAAAAGTAACAGGCGACATTACACGTCTGGAACGCCTGACAAATAGCATCTCCCTTCAAACAGCCATCAAAGGCCAATTGGCAAATGGGGCATTACTGAGCGCCGAAGAATTCGGTCTTGGTGGCGCAAACGGCATTGGTCGCGGATATGATCCATCAGAAATCGTTGGTGATGATGGCGTTGCAGGTTCTTTGGAACTTCAATGGGCCACACCATACAACGTATCATGGCTGGACAACTACACCGCCTATACATTCTATGATATCGGCAAAGTCATGAACGATGACGCATCATCAACAGACGTAAAAACACAAAGTCTGGCTTCGGTTGGTCTTGGTGTTCGTGCGGATATTGACTCCGCAACTCGCGCAGGGTTCATGGTCGCCGTTCCTTTGACACATGATATCGCAGCAGAAAACGATAACGACGCTCGTGTCTTTGTAAATTTCAGCCGCGATTTCTAGGCTTTAATTCAGGATAAAAAAGATTTGATAAAAGCCGCGGCACTGTCTGCGGCTTTTTCATTTGGATTAGGTTCCAACAATTGCAAAATCTTTTTTGATGCTTCTGTTTGAACTCTACGCTCAACATCAGACACCATCAAATTCTTGATAACAGGCGCAATTGTTTCAACCGTTGCATTTTCTTGAATAAATTCTGGGTACACAAGATGACCTAACAAAATATTTCCCAAATGGGCAAATTTTGTCTTCACCACGCGGCGAATAATCTCCCATGTTAGATTGCTCATCTTATAAATAATGGCATGGGGAATGCCCGCCAATGCAATCTCCAGCGCAACTGTTCCTGATACAGCCAACGCAACATCTGGCGCATGAAATGCATCCCATTTTTCAGATTGATCACACGTTACAATCGTTGACAACCCTGCATCTCGCATTTCTTTTTCAATGACATCTTTCCATTTTGGCAAAGTTGGAACAACACACACAAGATTATGCTCTGTTTCTTTTATCTGCTTTGCAACATCAATCATCAAAGGAAGAAGACCACGCACTTCGGATGCTCTGCTCCCGCAAAACAATCCTAAAACCTTGCTGTCCTGTGCTATGTGATGCCGTGCACGAAAAACACCTCCATCGCCCGACATCAACCCCGATGACACCATAGGATGCCCCACTGCAGTTGCCTTTAACCCTTCACGCTCAAAATAAATGGGCTCAAACGGGAATAGACAAATAATTCCATCCAAGAATTGGGCAATCTTGGCCGCACGCCCACTTCGCCATGCCCATACAGTCGGCGCAACATAATGGATTTTCTTGGCCCTGATTCCTGCTGCCTTAATTTTCTTTTGAACCCGAAAACTGAAATCAGGGGCATCAATGGTGACAACAACATCGGGATCAAAAACACGAATAGCCTGAACAGCTTTGGCAATTAAATTTATGAATTTAGGAATACGGGGAATGATTTCAGCCAATCCCATCACCGACAAATGATCCATGGGGAATAAACTTTCCTTCATTCCTGCCGCCATCATGGCTTCCCCGCCGATACCACGAATCTCAATGTCAGGATTCTGCTCTCGCAAAGATTGAATAAGGCTGGAACCCAACTGATCGCCAGATGCCTCACCCGCAATAATAAAAACCTTGGTTGCCATTTTTATTCTTCCCCAATTCCCACCATGAATAAACCATATTCATTACATTTGCGGATAACATCATCCCTGTCCAAAACAATAGTCTTTCCAGCTTCAACAGCGATACCTTTTAATCCCGCATGGTATATATTTTCAATTGTACCCAATCCAATTGTCGGCATATCCAATGCCATATCTTGCTGTGGCTTTGATACCTTCACCAAAATTGCGTCCTGATTCCCTGCGCATGATTTAATCAACGCATTGGTTCCGGCGGTATCCTCAAACCCGATAACACCGTCCGCATTCACAATAACCGATTGCCCCTTATCTTCTGCACCATGTGCCTTGGCAGCCCTCAGTCCTGATAAAATAATTTCTCTATCACTCTCTGTCGGGGCAACAGAGCCCAAAACCCCCGCAGGGCATAATAATTCAGGTAAGAATTCATGCGCACCAGAAACAGATATACCGCGCTTTTCAATTTCAGAACGAATAATACGCAACAACGTATCGTCGCCAATTTTACGGCAGAGTAATTTCAATACAATGCCCAAACCAACAACATCCGTGCGCAATGTCCAGAAATTAGGGCGCTTTAACCCCCCGACCATAACCATTCGCGCAACACCTTGGGATTTAAAAAAATCCAGAATATGCCCCGCCTGCCCAATGGAAAAATTTGCAGACACACGTCCAGACAAAATCTCTGGCGGGGTAATACCCTGCAACCCAACAATGACAGGGGAAAAGCCCTGGGCTTCCCATCTTTGGATTAAAATTTCAGGAAGACGGCCCTGTCCCGCAATCAGGCCGATTTTTTGGATGGGCTGCATAACGGAAACCGTGTTTTCAATCTGGCAAAATCAATAATCTGCATGACCGCAGCACTATCGGAAAAATCACCTGCAACCATCTCGATACGTTGATCCATCGTGCCTTCATCAGCGAATAATTCATTAAATGCACGTTGCAAGCCACGAATCTGTGTTTTATCAAATCCGTTTCGTTCCAAACCGATTAAATTCAATCCTGCCAAAAACGCACGCTCACCTTTCACACGACCATAGGGAATAACGTCACTTTCAACGCCTGACATTCCACCAATAACGGCAAAGGAACCAATACGGACAAATTGATGAACAGCCGCAAGGCCACCAATCAAAACATGGTCGCCCACAACAACATGGCCGCCCAATGTTGCATTATTAGCCATGATAACGTGATTACCAACAACACAATCATGCGCGACATGCGTGCTCATCATCAACAAACAATTATCACCGACAATTGTTTTCATCGCACCCGTTTCTGTTCCGGGGTTGAGGGTTGCATGTTCACGAATGGTATTATTTTTACCAATAATCAATTCCGACGGCTCACCATGAAATTTTAAATCCTGTGGAGCGTGCCCAACCGATGCAAATGGATAAATAACCGTTCCCTCACCCACGGTGGTTATCCCCTCAACAACAACATGGGATTTTAATTCAACCCTGTCATGTAATTTAACATTCCGTCCAACAACAGAATAAGGGCCAATCACCACATCGGCACCGATTTGTGCCTGCGGATCAACAATTGCAGTGGGGTGTATCTGTGTACTCATGTCAGAAGCCTGATATATGACCAGCAAAATCGCAAGTCACAATTCCTTTCGGGGTGTTTCAATGTCAGTATTAAGGTTTAGATGGCCTGTCCATAATCATTGCGCTAAATTCAGCCTCAGCACATAAAACACCATCCACTTTTGCCTCGCCTTTGAATTTCCACACATTCCCGCGTGATTTCAAACACTGAACATGAATATGCATAGTATCACCAGGAACAACTGGCTTACGGAATTTCGCCTGATCAATGGTCATGAAGTACACCAACTTTCCTTCGCCACTGGCTCCCATAGTATGAACAACAAGAATACCTGCGGTTTGAGCCATTGCCTCGACAATCAAAACACCAGGCATAACAGGCGCACCTGGGAAATGCCCCTGAAAGAATGATTCGTTAATGGTGACATTCTTTAAACCGACCGCACTCTCACCTAGAACATAGTCAATAATCCTATCAACCAATAACATGGGATAGCGATGTGGAATCTTCTCCATAATCTCGACAACATTGATGGGTAGATTTTTTTCTTCAGTCTGGCTCATTTTCACTGCCCCTTTTCTTATTCTGCTGATTTGTGTTTATCGCTGATACGGGACAATGTCACCGCCTCGCGTAGAAATTTCTTCATGGGCATTGCTGGATATCCCATCCATTCTTCTTTTGGCGGAATATTTTTGGTTACTCCAGATTTGGCGGCAACCCTTGCTCCGCTTCCAATTTTTAAATGCCCAGAAACACCAACCTGACCACCTAAAACAACAAAATCACCCAACTCTGTACTTCCTGCAATACCTGTCTGGGCAACGATAACGCACCCGCGCCCGACTTTGACATTGTGAGCAATCTGAACCAAATTATCAACCCATGTCCCTGCCCCAATAACGGTATCGCTAGATGCCCCACGATCAATCGTCGTATTTGCTCCAATCTCAACATTATTTCCAATCACAACACGTCCCAATTGCGGAACTTTCACAAATCCTGTCGGATCAATCGCAAACCCGAATCCATCTTGTCCAATGCGTACTCCAGGGTACAAACGCACATTGTCACCGATAATCGCATGACTAACCGATGAATGGGGGCCAACACGACAGTTTTTGCCAAATATAACACCATCACCAATAACAGCATGGGGTTCAATCCAAACACCATCACCGATAACAACCCCCGCCCCGATGACAACAAAATCAGAAATATGCACTCCATTTCCAATTATTGCAGATGGATGGATACGCGCCATATCGGAAATTTTAGGTTCAGGAGCAACATCAGGATAAAAAATCTGTGCAGCTTGCGCATAACTTTTATAAGGTGTGGGCGATAACAAAAGCTTTACCCCGACAGGGGCAAGACCAGCCATATCAGGGTGAATAATAACAGCACCCGCTTTTGTAACCGAGAATTTATCACGGAATTTTTTATTATCTAGAAATGCCAAATGATGCTGTTCCGCCGTATCCAATGCCGCGACATCATGCACGATAAAATCAGCATCTTCTGGATTTGCTAAAACAGCACCAACTCTGGCAGCGATCTGAGCCAGAGAGATGGGTACTGCTTTGGTAAAAAACCGGTGATCAGCCAAATCCAGATCCTATTATTTCAAAGGAACTGATTTCAAAGTATCGTCAAGTTTCTTGATAACATCGGCAGTAATATCCAGTGATTGTTGGGCAATCACAACCGCACTTCTATCAAGAACAACCTGAATTTTTTTCTCATCTGCAATATCCGCAGAAATTTGGGCGACTTTCGTTTGGATTGTTTTCAAAGCTTCGTTTTTTGATTTTTCCAGATTAACATTCTTGGTCAAAATATCTTGACGTTGCTTTTTCAAAGCTGTTTCAAATGTTTTTTTCTTTTCATTAAAGGCTTTTTCATCCAAAGACTTTTTATCTTTAATGAGGGTTTGCTCTTTCTCACGAAGCTCTTTCTCATAAGAGATAGCTTCTTTCTGCAAAGCTTCTTTCTTTGACTTAAATTTTCCCTGCAAATCTTTGCCTGCAGATGATGTTTCAACAACCTTTGCCAAATCAATAATAGCAACAGGCTGCACGGCATCAGCAGCAAAAGCGCCA
>CAZVSN010000051.1:8758-12712 GCA_964629455.1 uncultured Micavibrio sp.
AGAAGATAAAGCAGTCATAATTTAAACCTCAATTTTAATGTTAATAATTTGTACTAGAATTGCGTTCCGAAACTAAACCGGAAGACCTGTTCAACATCATAGTCTTGTTTCAGGATTGGTTTAGACAGGTCAATGCGCACTGGCCCCATCGGAGATCTCCACGACACGCCAACACCAGCGGACATTCTCAACGCACTTTCGTCAATCAAACTTGTTGTCGATGCATCATCAATGCCCCATAGAGATCCAAAATCTGTAAACGCATGACCTGCAACTCCCATATCTTCAGGAAGCCCAAGCGGGAACATCAATTCAACAGACCCACGATAAAACTGGTTTCCACCAAGAGAGTCATCAGTTCCAATGTCGCGTGGCCCAACACCTGCTTTTTCAAATCCACGAAGATTGTTTCCACCAAGGAAAAACCGCTCATTAATTTTGACATCACTGCCATAGCTAGCCACAATACCTGTTTCTCCCAAAGCGCTCAAAACCCAACCATCCGCAACAGGATAGTAATAAGCACCACCAAGTTTACCCATGACGTATTCGGCATCACCGCCCAATCCAGCAAACTCTGTATCAACCCATGCGGTCACACCATCGGTCGGGAATATTTTACTATCAAGGTCACTATAATCGATGCGCTGTGAAACAGCAGATGTCACGCGCGTTCCTTCTTGATCCTGAATATACCGTGATGCATCAGAATCAATATTTGTAATTTCATTATTCTCAACACGATATTTCCATGTCTGGCGCAAATTCTCAGACAATGGATATCCCATTCTCAACGCTCCACCTGTACGGCTTTGGTCAAACGAACTTTCGTCTTGCTGATCTTTGGTTGTGTGGAATAAATCAAATCCCGCAGCCAAATCACGGTCAAGGAAATATGGTTCGGTAAAAGACACGTCAAATTCTGTTCTTGCCCCTGCAATTGTAGCTGCAAATCCCAAATCTTGGCCACGGCCCAAGAAATTTTTCTCACGAATGTGGAAATCTGCCAAAGGCCCGTCAGCAGTTGAGAAACCAGCCCCCAACGACACTTCACCTGTTGATTGCTCTTCAACAGTTACATCAACAACTGTTTTGTCTGGCGTTGTTCCGGGCAATGTTTTGACATCAACTTTGCTGAAATAACCTAGGTCTTTAATATTTTGTTCTGATTTGGACAACAACGTACGGTTAAACGGATCCCCCTCAACCAATTCCAATTGACGTCTGACAACTTTGTCTAAGGTTCGGACGTTCCCATCAACATTAATCCGCTCAACATAAACGCGTGGAGTTTCATTGATGTTAAAAACAACATCAATGCTATGTGCATCACGATTGCGGTTAACATCTGGAACCACGTTCACAAACGCATACTGCATATCACCCAATTTTTTGGTCATATGTTCGATACTGGTTTTAATATCTTCCGCGTTATACCATTCACCGGCCTTTAACGTGACATCAGGAATTAAAGAGTTCGGATCAAGATTTCTAATCTGTGAATTCACACGAATATCACCGACTTTATAACGACTTCCTTCGTCAACTGTCATGGTGATATAGAATTTTGTTTTATCTTGGGACAATTCAGAGGATGCAGACAAAATGCGGAAATCAGCATAGCCCTCTTTCAAATAAAATTGGCGCAACAACTCTTGGTCATAGGCCAATCTGTCCTGATCATACCTGTCGCTGGATGAAAGAATGCCATACCAATGGGATTCCTTTGAAGAAATGACAGAGCGTAATTCTTCATCTCCGAAACGAGCGTTTCCAATGAAATGAATGCTGTCAATTTCAGTAATTGGCCCTTCGGAAATTTCGAACACCAAATTAACGCGGTTCTGGTCAAGTTTGATAATTTTGGGCTGAACATCGGCAGAAAAACGTCCGTTGCGCTGATAAACATCATACAAACGCGCGACATCATCCTGAACACTGGCGCGGGTAAAAACCTGACGCGGGCGAGCTTGAATCTCGGCTTGAAGTTTTTCATCCTCTAATTCTTCGTTACCCTCAAAAGCCACCTGATTGATCACAGGATTTTCAACCACATGAACACTGACAATGCCATTGGTTTCAGACACCTGAACATCGGCAAATAAGCCCGTTGCGAACAAACTTTTCAAAGCTTCGTCCAAAGCATCTTGGGTTACAACATCACCTTTTTTCAGGCTGAGGTATGTCAAAACTGTTGCTGGTTCGACGCGTTCCGATCCATCGACGCGAATATCGCTGACAACCCCACCCGCAAAAGCAGATACAGGGGAAAGAACCAAAGCAATAGCAGAACTGAGAGCAAGGTATGTTTGAAGGCGCATGAAATATCCTAAAAAGTCTGGAAGCGTATGAAAAACCTACAAAAAACCTATATCGGCGACACAAAGTAATCAAGGAAAGAATGCAAAAAAAGGGGATTTCCCCCCTTTTTTTATAAACATCTAAAAACGCGATATTTCACATGAAACTCAACAGATAACTATTTGTTATTAAAAACAAACAACTGCAAGACATCATTCACATTGGAAAAGACCATCAAAGTGACCAGAACAGCCAAACCAAACTGGAATGCGTATTCTTGCAATCTTTCAGGGATAGGCTTTCCACGCACCGCTTCAATTCCATAAAACAACAAGTGTCCCCCATCCAGCATCGGAATCGGGAACAAATTAATCATCCCAAGATTGATAGACAACAAAGCCGTAAACACAATTAGAGAAATATATCCCCGCTCGGCCATGTCACCCGCCATTGCACCAATGCGGATAATTCCACCCAATTCTTTGGTGCTACGCGTTCCCGCAACCATCTGACCGATAGCTTTCAATGTTTCAACAGTAATCCGATAGGTTTCGCCAACAGCAACCCCAACGGCTTTAAACGGATTATAACGAATAACCTCGTCACCTGGTTTCACGCCAAGGAATAACGCATTATATTCTTTGCTATCAGCATCTGATAAATGGGCATTCAAATCTTTTGGGGGCCGCACCAAAATTTGACTTTCATCTTTGTCGACAGACGCAGATTTTTTACCAACTTCGGTAGATACAACAATAGACTTCCCTAAATTCTTTTGAATTAAAGCACGAGTTTTCTGAATGTCACCGTTTGTTTTTTGTCCGTTTACAGAGGAAATTTGAGCAACATCAAGGCCATTCGCAGGACCAATCAAGCCCAGATACCCACGTTCATGAACAAACCCAAAGCGATCTGTATCTGTTATTTTCTCTGGAGTTGCAGTCAAAGTCAGCTCCGCCCCACCACGTTGTACACCAAATACAATGTCTTCATCCAAAGTCAGCATCGCCTTCCGACGAATTTCATCAAAGCTGTCTATTGGCTCTCCATTGATGGAGGTAATAATGTCATGCGGTTTAAAATGGGCTTTATCTGCCGCACTTCCAACTTCAATTCCACTGACAACGGGTGGCGTAATAGGACGTCCCACTGACATATACAAAACTGACAGAATAAGAATCGCGAATAAATAATTGATACCAGGGCCCGCAAAAACAATTGCCGCACGTTTCCAAACAGACTTACTGAAAAAAGCAACATTCCGTTCTTCACTGGTCATATGACGAACAACTTCACCCGATTCATCTTTAATTTCATCCGAGTGAGCAGCACTGGCAGGATCAGAATCGCCAAACATTTTGACGTACCCACCCAAAGGAAACAGAGAAATTTTCCACCGCGTCCCAGACTTAGCTGTCCATCCGAAAATTTCCTTACCAAATCCGATAGAAAATGTTTCAACCCTTACACCACACAAACGTGCAACAATATAATGACCCCACTCATGCACAAAAACCAGTAACCCCAGAACAGCCAGAAAGCTTGCTCCATAAGTCCACAAGTTGCTCAACCCGAGGTTTATCATATCTGTGAGGGAATCCATAAAACGACCTTATTGATTTGTGATGATTTATATAATGAAGAACTATAGCA
>CAZVSN010000052.1:0-12469 GCA_964629455.1 uncultured Micavibrio sp.
AGGCGCATCATCAAGAACCTTAACAGTAATGGTTCCTTTTGCTGTATCGCCATCAGCATCAGACGCAACAAAGCCAAAGTTCAGTGTAATCACATCGTTTGGATTTGTTCCATCCGCATGATCCAACTGACCAACTTGTTTGTAAGTGTATGATCCGTCATCTTTCAGGGTCAGGGTAAATACAACCTTGCCATTTGCGGTTCCAGTGTAAACATCACCATCCATAGTCACCTTCACAGGCACACCATTCGAGGTTAATGCTCCACCTTTCAATGATCCACCAGATGAGAATGATCCAGTCGCATCAATCTTACCTGGGCCATCGCCAAAGAAGTTCGCAACAACTTTACCAGACACCGATTCAGTTCCATCAGGCGCTACATTCGTTTCATCAAGAATGCTCTCAGCATTTGCTACACATGGCTGTTCGTCAATGTCGCGCACCGCGACTGACAAAATGGCAGTTGACGCATCACCATCATAATCAACCATAGTATAAGTAAATTTATCAGTGCCCAAAGCTGTATTGGAAGATGTGTAAGTATATGTACCATCGGCCGCAAGTTTCAACACACCATACTGACCAGTAACGGTAACAACGCCAGTGGCAGGAACGGTATAGTCAACACCATTAAATGTAACCTTGGTTACAGACCCCAAACCATCGTTACCCGCATCATCATTTGTTAAAACATTTCCAGATACTGCAAGTTTGTTTTCAGCAACAAATGCACCATCATTGACAGCGAGAGGCGCATCATCAAGAACATTCACAGTAATAGTTGTTGTTGCGGTATCTCCATCTTTGTCAGTTGCGGTCACACCAAAAACAAGGCTGATTGAATCATTCGGATTTGATCCATCGGCATGATCCAATTCTCCGAACTGAGTGAATGTATATCCGCCAGTGGCAGGATCAAGAACAAGAGTAAATACAGTTTCGCCCTTGGCTGTTCCCGTATAGGTATTTCCAGTATGGGTAACAACGACTGGTTCTCCGTGAGAGAGCAAAGCTCCGCCAGCTTTTGAACCACCGCTTGTGAAACTATCATTAAATGTAATAACGCCAGGGCCATCACGACCATAATTCACGGCAACAGAACCACTCACCGAACCAATATCGGACTCATCTTCAACACTCACAGCAGGAGCAATAGAAGGACGATCATCCTCAACACCACGAACACCAGAAAGAGATGGGATCGTTGGGATTTTTGGAGCACTGTAATTCAGCGCAGTCGCACCAATTGGGCCTGTTGAATTTTTTCCACCAAAGGAAGCACCATCAATTGAACTTCCAAAACCATAGCCACGACCAGATCCACCAGACGGACCACCTTCGGCACCAGCAGCAGGTTCAATATTAGCAACAGAGTTTGCGTTCTCCGCCTTTGCGTGAACCGTTGCAGCTTTTTTACCGGGAGCATGAGATTCGCCGGCAGCAGGCTCAACATCAGGAACAGATTGTTGCAGATTGGTTTGAGGGGTAGCATCCGCCAACACAGCTTCTGCAGCGTTTGGAATTTCAACCAACTTACAAGACGTTAACAATGCATTTGCATCAATGGTTGCACCATCAGCCAAAGTCATAGCAGGTGGCAAATCAGAATTCATGGCCGTGAAATAATTATTAAGAACCAGAACGCCGCCATCTTTAAAAGTTAGCAAAAGATTGTGCCCAGATTGAGCCGCATTCACGCCATCCAAGGTAAAACCCAATTTATATTCATGCCCAGAATCAATATTCTTGGTCATGATTTGGCCCGCTTTTGGTTCATCCAAAGCAATAACGCCGCCGTCTTGATTGGTGAAATCAACGCCACCTTTTGTCAACTGATCACGCAGCTGATCAGGATAAATAATCGTATTATCGGACAATTGAATAAGGGTATCGCGCCCGCAGGACATTGCAGAGTTTGCAAGCTCATCGAAATTTTCAACAACAACTTTTGATCCATCTCGGAACGAGATTTCAAGTTCATTTTGAGCCGTCAAATTCATCGAAGAAATTGAATCTTGCGAGAATGACAACGTATTGACCTGACCAGGTTGCAACTGCAATGGCAAATCGAAAACTTTATTGGCGTTGGTTGAACCGACGTTGTTGATATCTTTGGGCATTTCTGCGTCCCCCTCTAGGTTTAAAGACCCGTCCCTTATTTTAATTCCATACGGAACACCATTATGGGGACGGAATACTAACAAATTCATAACACGATGAGATTTTGTATACCATTTAGGTAACAAAAGTCAACAATTATGTTAATAATAAATTAACACGAACATGATGATAAAGATTCTTTACCAAATTTCAATCGAATCCATAAAAAACAACGTGTTTTTATGGGTGTTGTAACTTGGCTTTCTCTGCTGCATCCCTGTGTTTTCTGCGAATGACCATATTAACCCCTTCAACACTAAAAGAGAATGCCATAGCAAAGTACAAATACCCTTTAGGAATGTGGAATTCTAGCCCTTCACCAATCAACGCCATACCAATCAATATCATATAAGATAATGCTAATACTTTTAATGTGGGATGACGGTTAATAAATTCAGAAATCCAGTTAACGGCCAGCAACATAAAGATAACCGATACGATAATCGCGGCAATCATAACTTCAATTTGCTCAGCAACACCAACGGCGGTTAAAACGCTGTCAAAAGAGAACACAATATCCATCACAACGATTTGGAAAATAACAAACCCAAAGGCCGCGAATTGCTTAGGCGCCCCCGCAACATGCTCTGCGCCTTCGATTTTACTGTGGATTTCAGAGGTTCCCTTGGCAATCAGGAACAAACCACCCAAAATCAGCACAAGCCCGCGCGCGGAAATATCCTTATCCATAACAGAAAACAGCGTGTCAGTCAGATGTGCGAGTACAAAAATCAGACTTAACAACAAAATGCGGGTCACAAGAGCAAAAACCAGCCCCAATCGCCGTGCCAAGGCACGTTTGCTGGGGGCAACCTTATCAGAAAGAATGGAAATAAGAACAAGGTTGTCAAAACCCAGAACAATTTCCAACACACACAAGGTAACAAAGCTCATCCAGACGGCGGGATCTGCCAACAAATCTAACATTTTCACTCTCTAACTATGATTTTATTTTTAAACTGATGATAAACTAATTGATAGCATGGGGATAATCAACCGGATTAGGGGCGTATAAAAAAAATTCTTGAATTATTCGAATAAATGTCCTATGGTTCCCACATGATCCTGGTACAATCCTTGTGCCACACGGACAAACCGTGCGGTAGGAGGGTGATGTACCAGGGTCTTTTTTTGTCCAAAATTCCAGACAAATAAAAAACCGACCTTTTGTAAAAGTCGGTTTCCTAAACTAAATCACCAAAAATGACACTTAGGCAACAGGCGCCTCGACCTTGACTGGCAAATCCGCAGCAATCGGCTCGTCATTCAACATTTCAATCATACCAGATTGCTGAACCGCAAAATTGGCAATGAACAACGCATTGGAATAAAAGACAACCGCATCACACAGGAAATGTCCCTGTTCATTGCGACCTTCATAACTTGCCGCACGAACCGTTCCCTCAATAACCGTTCTGGTTTTAGGGTCCATATTCTGCGGGATATAAGGATCGTCCATCGTTTCAGCAATCAGGAACGGGCCTTCTTCGCCACGAACAAAGAAACAGAAGAAACGCAAATATTCAAGAACATTGGCTTCGGTAACTTTGATAGGAGCCTTGGCATTTACCTCATGAATCGGAGGCGATGTTCCGTTCAAACGGTAGAGAATCCCCTGATCTGCCAAAAAATAAATAGATAAATTGGCCTTACCCCAACTGCGGTCACGCAAGCGAATCAAAACAACCTGATCATAAAAAGATAAGGGCCTCCAAGCAACTTCAGTGCTTTGGGCTGAAGCCTGATATTTCCCATCAATCGGGTTCACCTGACCAATAAAACCCTCAAGCTCTTCGCCTATCACAGGATTCCAGTTATTATCTTCGTACATGACGTGTGGTTCCTCTATAAATAAAACTGTCCCAAACTAGGGCAAAGCCCCTGAAAAGAAAAGGGGATTTTGCCTATTCCGTCTTAAATTTCCCTTAAAATGCGGCAAGCTGAGTCTTTTTATAGGGTCTGACGCAATTCTCTAGTTGACTCTATCCCCCGAAATCTCTATAGACTGCCCTTCAGATTTTTAGTTTGTGACAGTTTTCGGAGTTAAGAATGACCAAACGTACATATCAACCAAGCCGTCTGGTGCGTAAGCGCCGTCACGGATTCCGTTCCCGCATGGCAACAGCTGACGGAGCAAAAGTGCTCTCTCGCCGTCGCGCAAAAGGACGGAGAATTCTCTCTGCCTAAGTTTAAAGTGGATTTCATCCTATGAAAGCCACCCGAAACCTTGTCCAGAATTTAAGCCGCCTGAAAACACAGGCGGCTTTTGATTCTTTACGAAAAACAAAGACCAGATGGGTATCGCAAGGCTTTTCGATTCAAGCCATCCCCCATGAATCACATGAATCGGCAGAAATCCCATCATTTTGTGTCATCACATCCAAGAAAACAGCAAAATTAGCAACCGACAGAAACAAAATGCGCCGCAGATTGCGCGCAGTTGCCTATGAAATTCTTCCAATTCATGCAAAATCGAAAATGAATTACATGATTGTAGCCCGCAAAGATGCCCTGACCCGCCCGATGGATGATTTGCGGAAAGACTTGCTATGGTGTCTAAAAAAACTAGATCTGCGCAATAATGCTGACTAAAATCGCAAACACTCTCATTAAACTCTATCAAATCACCCTATCCCCCCTGATAGGCAATCAATGTCGTTACCATCCGACATGTTCCTGCTATGCCTCTGAAGCCTATGAAAAATTTGGATTTATCAAAGGCAGTCTTTTAACAATTTTGCGAATATGCAGTTGCCACCCCTATAGTCGCCGCCCATGGACCGACCCTGTTCCAGAACGGTTTGCGCTTCGCGACCTCATCAGCTATAAGCAAAGCAATTCAAATCAACCAAAAAGTAAAGAATAAGGCTTAACACAATGAACTTTGATCCCAATCAAAAAGGTATGCACCCATCAGACAAAAAAAATCTGATCATCTTTGTACTGGCTTCTTTAGTCATGTGGTTCGGATTTGAACATTTTGTTATCCAGCCACGCATGGAAGCAGCAAAAAAAGAACAAGCTATCGTTGAGCAAAGCGCTCCGCAATCTTCTGTTCAAGCAGACACTTCGGATAAAATTATTTCCCGCGACCAGAAATTGGCAGAATCAAAAAGGCTCATTATCGACACCCCTGAATTATCAGGAACAATTTCAACAACAGGGAATCGGATTGACGATATCTCTCTGAAAAATTATTTCGTGGATCTTAAAAATTCAGAACCCGTTATTCTGATGTCACCATCTGAAACCGAACATCCACATTATGCAGAAAATGGATGGCTTGCCGCAACACCGGACATCAAGGTTCCTGACAAAGACACCGTATGGGCAATCAATGGAAATGCAAAACTCAGCCCAACCAAACCAGTCACGCTAACTTGGTCAAATGGTCAAGGTCTGACATTTGAAAAAACATACCAGATTGACGATCATTTTATGATCTCGCTCACCCAAAAGGTAACCAACACCAGCGGAAAAGCAATCGATCTTTATTCCTACTCATCCCTCACACGCAGAGGAATACCAGAAGGCCACGGAAGTGGTGTCGGTTACGAAGGGCCGTTGGGTTATATTGCAGACGACCTTCATGAAATCGGATATGCAGACCTTGATAAAGAAGGCATGGAAAAATTCACCGCCCTTTCTGGGTGGATTGGGTTTGGCGAAAAATACTGGCTATCGGCAATGATACCGCCGCAAATGCAACAAAATAATTTTACATTCCAATCCACACCCAACCTGAAAGATCCATCAAAAGGGATTTATCAAGTGGATATTCGCGGAGAAAAACAAACCGCCCAACCAAAACAATCAATTGAAACAACAACAAATCTATTTGTCGGCGCAAAGAAACTTGCACTGCTGAATGACTACGAAGAAAAACTGAACATCAAACATTTTGATTTGGCAGTTGATTTCGGATCATTATATTTCTTAACAAAACCACTCTACACACTTCTTATCATGTTCAATGGATGGGTTGGAAACTTCGGTATCGCCATTCTTTTGCTAACAATTGTGGTAAGAGCGGCCGTATTTCCATTAGCCAATAAATCTTATCGCTCTTTCGCAGGGTTGCGGAAAGTGGCCCCGAAAATGGCGGAAATAAAAGAACGTTACGGCAATGATAAGCCACGTCTGCATCAAGAATTGGTCAAACTATATGAAACAGAAAAAGTAAACCCAATGGCGGGATGCTTTCCTATTTTGTTACAAATGCCGATTTTCTTTGCCATTTACAAAGTCATGTCAATCGCCGTTGAAATGCGTCACGCCCCGTTCTTTGGATGGATACACGATCTTTCCGCACATGACCCATTATCAATTACCAATTTGTTTGGGTTGTTGCCGTTTAATCCACCATCATTCTTGATGATTGGCCCATGGTCAATTTTAATGCTGGTTCTGATGTTGATACAAAAACAACTCAATCCACCACCACAAGACCAAATCCAAAAAGATATGGCCAATTTTATGCCGTGGATCATGACCTATGTCCTATCTTCTTTTGCCAGTGGCTTGGTTATCTACTGGGCATTCAGCAACTTGCTGTCTGTTATTCAACAGGCCTACATCATGCGGTCAATGGGGGTTCCAATTTACCTGTTCTCTCCTGATGAAGCCAAAGAACACGCAGAGTCTTTCAAAAAAGAAGCGGACAATGTCGTTGAAAAAATCAGAGCGGAAAAGAAAGACGAAAAATCAGAATGATATTCGATGAAAAAACATCCCGCCAAATATTTTCAGGATCATGTGATTTCCGTTTGGGGATAACCAATCTGGATCAACTTCCATCCAGCTCTGCTGCTGAAATTGCGTTTGCAGGGCGGTCCAATGTTGGCAAATCATCTTTGATAAATGCCATTATGGGACGAAAAATCGCCCATGTGTCGCACACACCAGGACGCACACAACAGCTCAATTTTTTTGAGGTTGGCGATTATTTCTGGTTAGTAGATATGCCGGGATATGGGTATGCCAAAGTATCGAAATCAATGAAGGCTTCATGGGATTCCCTGATTAAAAATTATCTGGCTGGTCGCCCAAATCTGCGAGTCGTTTTCCTTCTCGTCGATAGCCGCCACGGATTAAAAGATTCAGATGAAGAAATGATGAAAATGCTCGATAAAGCGGCCGTGGCCTATCGTGTTATTCTAACCAAATCTGATGAACCAAAAGCATCGGATTTAAAAGCAACAAAAGAAGCTGTAGAACTCGCGCTTAAGAAACATCCCGCAGCCTTCCCTTTTGCTTTCCCCGTCAGTTCGTGGGAAGGAAAAGGTATAACAGATATCCATGAAATGATAATGTCGCTTATTTAGGCGGCCTACTCGGCTTCTATAATACTATAGAACGCATATTTCGATGCACCGTCTGTCACACACAGGCTCGGCTGATTTTCACAGGCGGCACAATTTCCAACAACAAAATTGGCATTCGCGCCAGCGTGCAATCCATCATCGACAAATAAATTTTGCAAACTTTCGCCAACCACAGTTGGGATTGTTGTGCTGCCCGTGATTTTGCGATTTAGTTCGGCACATACATTCTGCTTAATTTCATAGGCCGTCAAAATAATATCATTGGTGGCACTGGGCGTCCATTCAACGGAAGAAAACCTGCCGATATAATACCCAGCACTCAATCCAGCCCCATCATCATTAGTGGCCTTAGCTGGCAAAGGGCGATAATTTAATCCGCCCCCATCAGGATGGAATAATTTATACAATGTAGGGGCGGTGTTAAATGCGGCATCAGACGGCAAAATAAAATCAATCTGATCGGCCGTTGCCCCAGACTGTTCCATTTGAGCCAAAGAATTTGATACAGAAGACGAAAAGGATACAATCTCATTGGCGGCAATTTTAACATTACCCTCATCCAGCTCTGAGCCAGCATCCTCCTGAGAAGCAGATTTGCTCATCACAAACATTAATCCGCCGAACAAAATAACGGCGATCAAGATATAGATAAAAACATTTCCATTTTCATTTTTCATCATTATTTCAGTTTATCATAGCCTTTCGCTTTACGGAATGGTTTAATAGACCCTCTTCAGGATGGTTGACATGATATATGATTTCTCACTCGATATATTATCTGCAGGCATAGGATTTGCCGTTGGAATCCTATTGGTTTTGGCTTTTGTTCTTCCCAAGCTAGCACGCATGAAAGAGGGCCAAAGCTATATGGGACAAGTTTTTGACCAATTAGCGCAAGATTCTCTTAGAAAATCGCAAGAACAATTCCTGCAAATGGCAGAAGAGAAACTGAAACAATCCCAGAAAGATGGGGCCCATGATCTTGAAAAACGACAAAAAGCCGTGGCCGACCTGATTGACCCGATTGGCAAAAGCCTAAAAGACATGGAAAATAAAATAGAAACACTGGGTAAAGCTGGCGCAGGCCTAGAGGCACAACTCAAAACCTTTGCCGAAGACCAACGTTTCTTGCGTGATCAAACTCAAAGCTTGGTTCAAGTTCTCCGCAACCCAACCGCACGCGGAAGGTGGGGCGAAATGCAGTTGCAACGCACGTTTGAACTGATCGGTTTTATGGAAGGCACACATTACAAATCGCAAAAATCCGTTTTGGCAGATGGCAACACGCAAAAACCTGATTTCATCGTAACCCTACCCAATGGTGTAGAAATTGTCATTGATGTTAAAACACCGCTTGACCCGTATTGGCAAATGTTAGACGAGGCAGGGACAAAAGACGAAGGGAATGCGGCCATCGAATTCCGCAAAAAAATTCGTGACCATTTAAAAGCACTCAGCACAAAAGATTACTGGCGCCAATTCGACAGCCCTGAATTTGTTGTCATGTTCCTGCCATCGGAAAGCCTTTATTCTCTTGCAGTATCCCAAGATCAAACTTTATTGGAAGAAGCGTCGCGCGCAAATATCATTCTGGCCTCTCCAACCACCATCATGGGTCTATTACGCGTTGTCATGTACGGATGGCAACAACAGAAAATTGCAGACGAGGCAAAAACCGTTGCAACACTTGGTTCCGATCTTTACCGCCGCATATCTATTTTTGGTGAACATATTACAAAACTGGGGCGCAGTTTGGGGACTGCTGTGGAAAGATATAATGATGCAGTTGGATCGCTGGACCAAGGGATTCTACCCGTTCTGAGAAAATTCAAGGATCTGCAAGTCCCAACAGGCGGAAAAGAATTACCAGAGGCAATCGCGCTGGATTCAACACCGCGCCTCGTATCGGCCCCTGAATTACAACCAGATTTTATTGATAACGTAAAAACGTTGGAACGAAAATCTTAACCTATTTATTAAGCCCTTTGGATACAGGATCGCGATAAGCGAATAATGATGAGGGCAATTTAACGCCCGATTGCATATCAAACAATTCGGTTTCCGTTATGTTACCTACAGAATCCTTAACCCGCCATTTTTTCAATTGGTATTTAGGGCTTTCAACAAAACCCAATGTCAATTCGCCTGCTTTTGGCTCATCACGCTGAATCATGGTAATTTGTAACAATCCCCCTGCCCGCATAATTTTTGTGACTTTCAAATCACCAGATAATTTTAAATCCTTACGAAGTAAAAAATCTGCCAATGTTTGACTGATCGGCGCATTGCTCTGTTGTTTGACAGCACCATCATAAAAATAAATAAACAATCCATCGGCCACCACAAAATCTTTGCTGGGCGGATCGTATTCAAAACGAAGTTTTCCAGGTCGGTTTAAATAAAACGTCCCACGAATTTGTGATCCATCAGGAGATGTTTGGGTAAATCTGGATTTCACCGTTTTCAACCCCTGAAAATAGGCCTCAGCCTGTGCAACTTCATTGGTCACCGCGGGTGATGCAGCCTGCGCACCGACACACGCCATCATCACAACAACACTCATTACAACAAAACGATAAAACATAAAAAAACCTTCGCTCTTGGTACAAGACGTATTCTTAAACCATAACGCAAAAAAGAGGAAGACACCCCCGAAAAATTTGCTATTGTGAGCCAATGATGAGTGCGCAAATATTACCAGAATCCGAACAACCGCCCTATTTACAAGGGCTAAACCCAACCCAGCTTGAGGCAGCCCTTTCCTTAGATGGGGCTGTTCTGGTGCTTGCGGGCGCTGGAACGGGGAAAACACGCGTTCTGACGACCCGTTTGGCGCATTTGGTTCAATCGGGGCGCGCCTATCCGTCACAAATTCTGGCTGTTACCTTTACCAACAAAGCCGCAACCGAGATGAAAGAGCGTATCTCTAAACTATTAGGGGGCGCTCCTGTCGAAGGGTGGGCATTAGGAACGTTCCATGCCCTTGCCGCGCGCATGCTCCGCCGCCATGCAGATCTGGTTGGACTTACATCATCGTTTACAATTCTTGATTCAGATGACGCGCTACGTTTGATAAAACAAATATGCGAATCGAAAAACCTTGATCCAAAAAAGAATCCACCCAAAATGGCGATGGCCATTATTGATCGCTGGAAAGACCGCGCCCTATCCCCCACAGACATCAATCCGAAAGAATCAGGCGACCTGATGGGCGGACAAATGCAATCAATCTACACGGAATATCAGGCGCGATTAAAATCATTGAATGCCTGTGATTTTGGCGATCTCATGCTGCATTGTATATCAATCCTTCGGAACCCTTCAAATTCCTCTATTCTGGCGGATTATCACCGCCGCTTTAAATACATCATGGTTGATGAATACCAAGACACCAACGTCGCACAATATATGTGGCTCCGCCTATTGGCACAAGGAACGGGGAATATTTGTTGCGTGGGCGATGATGACCAATCCATTTATGGATGGCGCGGCGCAGAAGTTGGAAATATTTTAAAATTTGAACATGATTTCCCGAATGCAAAAATTATCCGTCTTGAACAAAATTATCGATCGACAGGGCATATCCTCGCGGCGGCCTCAAGTGTAATTTCCAACAATCAGGGTCGCCTTGGTAAAACCCTGTGGTGCGAGGGGGAAGACGGCGAAAAGGTTCGTGTACAAGGCCTATGGGACGGAGATGCCGAAGCCCGTTTTATTGCCGAAGAAATTGAAACATTACAAAACCATCGTAATGAAAAATTACGCAACATGGCGATATTGGTTCGTGCAGGATTCCAAATGCGCGAATTCGAAGAACGTTTTATTCAAATGGGCATCCCTTACCGTGTTTTTGGTGGCCCTCGATTTTATGAACGCGCAGAAATCCGCGATGCGTTAGCTTATTTCCGTGTTGTTGTTCAACCCGCAGACGATCTTGCCTTTGAACGAATTATCAATGTCCCAAAACGCGGAATCGGCGATACAACCGTACAAAATCTGTATGCAGAGGCCAGAGTCAAATCAATGCCCCTCACATCTGCCGCAGAACACATGGTGGCAACAGGCGCATTAAAGGCACGGGTCGGAACAACCATATCAAGCCTGATGACAGATTTTGCGCGATGGCGCTCACTTCTGTCCACCATGAATCATGGTGAACTGGCCGCACTTATTCTGGATGAATCGGGATATCTTGCCATGTGGCAATCCGATAAATCCCCCGAAGCCCAAGGCCGCGTTGAAAACCTGAAAGAACTGATTTCAGGAATGGAAGAATTTGAATCGCTTCCCGCATTTCTAGAGCATGTATCTCTCGTCATGGAAACACAAAATGCAGGCACAGAAAATGATGACTATGTATCGCTGATGACTCTCCACGGCGCAAAGGGGCTAGAATTTAATTGTGTGTTCTTGCCAGGCTGGGAAGAAGGATTATTCCCATCACAAAAATCCATGGATGAAAGCGGATTAAAGGGATTAGAAGAAGAGCGCCGTCTGGCGTATGTCGGCATCACCCGCGCCCGCAAACGCGCCTATATCACCTTTGTTGGTAATCGCCGCATGTATGGCAATTGGATAAACGCTCTTCCATCCCGCTTTGTAGAAGAATTACCGAATGACCATATTGAATCAGCATCCGAAGGTGGATTATACAACGCAGGAAGATCCCAGCATTGGGATTCGTCGGGATACGAACCACCACGCCGCACGCCCAAACCAGAGCTACCTCTCTCATCACTGACAGCATCCAACTTTGTCAAACCATCAACAACTGGCATTGCCATGGGAGATACCATCATCCACGCAACATTTGGTCAGGGGCGCGTTATTCATGTTGCAGGATCAAAACTGGATATTCGCTTCAAAGACGGGTCTATCAAACGCCTCTTGGATAGTTTTGTCCAAAAATCAGAATAAAAAACCCAGAATAAAAAACCCTGCTAGTTATAACCAGCAGGGTTTGAAAATCATGTTTAAAGACTAC
>CAZVSN010000053.1:0-12075 GCA_964629455.1 uncultured Micavibrio sp.
TAAATTGAAACACCCAAGCCGTTCACGGAAACTGCGTAGTTTCTTGGATACCTAGGATGATTTCTATACCACCTGAAATTTGGGGGCTGCTGAGTGTTTGCTTGGCAGCCTTTTCTTTGGGGCCGTATTTTGTGGCCACATTACGCGGAACAAATAAGCCGCATATGTTGACATGGGTTATCTGGACTGTTTTGACTGGGGCTGCATTTCTTATTCAGTATAAGGAAGGGGCGGGGAGTGGTGCATGGAGTGGAGGAGTTTCAACCGTTTTATGTGCTGCGATTATGATTGTGTCTTTCAAATATGGCGAGAAACATATTGCCCGATTTGATTGGGTTATGTTTTTTCTGGCGGCGATGGTTTTCCCCATCTGGCTGTTGACGGATAATCCAGCGATGGCGGCTGTTTGGGTTACGGTTATTGATGGATTTGGATATTTGCCGACCATGCGTAAGTCGTGGAACAAGCCTTATGAAGAAATGGTTTCAACCCATGGAATAGCCGCAATCAAACATATCTTTGTGTTGCTCGCCGTTGAAAATGTATTGTTTGCGACGGTTTTCTATTCATGGGGTATGGTGACGATGAATGGATTACTGGTTCTGCTTATTTTGGTGCGGCGGATAAGACTTAGGAATAAATCTTGATTTTTTAACCGTTCTGATATTATTCTGTTTTATAATTAATCTCATAAGGTGCATTTTACATGATAAAACTTTGGTGGCGTTGGCAGTAAATCTTTTCGCAATATTCTTGCGACCGTTTCTTTTTGCCAATTTTTTAATCACCAGAGAATTTTATTATGACCCCTACATTCCAACAATTTATCAATTTCAACCTGCCTTTTGCGATTATCGAGAAGGCAGGGAAAGTTACTTGTTATCAGGGCAATATCCATCATCTGACATGTCTTGACGATATTCATGATGTGTCTGTGCGCGAAAGTCGCGATGTTGTTTTTGCCCTGCCCTATCATGCTATTCGTGAACGCGGGTTTGAAGCGTTGGGGGATGAGCCGATATTGGCGATGACCGTTACCAAATCCATTGCCTTTGAGAAAGCCGATTTTATTGCACAAATTCCTGCAGTATCTGTCAGGCTTGATGGGGATATTGCACCATCAATATCTGATGATGATTATGCCGCATTGATTGCCAAGTTTCAGGAACAGGAAATTGGTGGGGGCAATGTGTCGCAAACCACAATATCGCGTAGGTTTGCGGGTAAGGTTGCGGGGTTAGATAATGCGGCTTTGCTGTCTATCTATCGCAAGCTGCTTCAGTCGCGTGGGCAATATATGACGATCTTATTTGGCAATGTGAGTGCGGATGACCCATCACTCAGCCAATATCTGATTGGTGCAACACCTGAACGTCATATTGAAGTCACAGGTAATGAAACCATTATGATTCCAATCGCGGGAACACTTCGTAAGGAAGACCGCGAAACATTCGAACACCGTTTAGAGAAATTTCTGACCGACCCCAAAGAAGTGAACGAGTTATATCAGGTTGTTGATGAAGAAATGAAAATCATGGGCGTTGTTGCGCCCGAAGGTGGAGAAATATTTGGGCCTTATCTGCGTGAAATTGGTGCGGTGGTGCATACCGAATATGAACTGGCTGGGAAGCGTTGCATGAACTCGATTGATGCCCTTCGTCGTGCGATGCATGCGCCGACTGTTGTCGGGTCGCCGATGCAATCTGCCGCACGGATTATTGCCAAATATGAAGGAGAATCGCGTAGGTATTATGCGGGGGAAGTGGGGATTTATAAAACGCCCCGTACACCAGATAGGTATGGCGATATTGATACCGCTATTTTGATACGCACAGCAGAAATGTTTGGTGATGGGCGGTTCCATGTGCAGGCGGGCGGCGGTGTTGTTCGTGATTCTGTGCCAGCAGACGAAGCCAAAGAATCGCGTGCCAAGGCAATGGGATTGATGGGGGTGATGACGGGGTCGAGCATTACCAGCGATGAATATCTGACCCCTGATTTGCGTGCGAAATACGCGCCGTTATTGGCACAGCGTAACGAGCGATTGTCCACATTTTGGATGCAACGACAAAACCCATATGTGTTGAAAGAACATTCACTCGACGGATTTCGTGTAACAATCATAAATAACGAAGATGATTTTGCCTATATGATCGGGCATATGATGAAATTTTTTGGCGCGGTGGTGACCGTTGTTGATACGTTTGATTTCAATGCCGAAATTGATAATGCCGATTTGATAGTGATGGGGCCAGGCCCTGGTGACCCAACCGATATGACCCACCCACGGATGCGCCGTATTCAGGATAGCTTGAAAATTATCAAATCACAGGGGAAACCTATATTGGGGATTTGTTTGGGGCATCAATCTCTCGCAGTTTATGAGGGGATTCCTGTCACTCGCCAGCCGCAATCAACCCAAGGGATGCAAAGGGATGTCCCTGTTTTTGGGAAGATGCGCCGTTTGGGGTTTTATAATTCCTTCTCACCTGTCTATGGTGATGTTGCAAAATCACAGGGCGGCATGACATTTGATTGTGATGAAAACGGGCGCATCATGGCGATGACGGGCGATAAATTCGTCGGGTTTCAATTCCACCCTGAATCCGTAATGTCCGAAGACGGCAATGATGTAATGGCTGAGGCAGTTAAGATTTTGAAACAGATGTTTTTGGGTAATTTAACGCATTGATATAAAATAATAAATCTTGTAATTTGTGTGCTGTTGTCATCAAGTGGTGTGGGATTGAATTATGTGCGGTATCGTTGGTGTTCTTTCGGCAAATCAGAGTGTATGCTCCGAACAAGAGCAGTACGTTTCTGGAATGATGGACTCTATATCACATCGGGGGCCAGATGCTCGTGGTCTGTGGTGTGATGGACCGATAGTCATGGGTCACCTTCGTCTTTCTATTATTGATACAAGCGCAGCAAGCGATCAGCCTTTAAAAGACATCGACACAGGTAATGTTATTGTCTTTAACGGAGAAATCTACAACTACTTGGAGATAAAGTCAGAGCTTCAGGCTCAAGGTGTTCATTTTAGAACTACTGGTGATACAGAGGTTATACTTAAAGCATATCAGACATGGGGGTCAAAGTGCCTTGATAAGTTGTGTGGGATGTTTGCTTTTGCTATATGGGACCAATCTTGCAGACAATTATTCCTTGCCCGTGATAGGCTTGGTAAGAAGCCTTTGTTCTATGCTCGGATAAATGGAGATAGAGGGGCTTGTTTTCTTTTCGCGTCCGAACCATCGGCAATATTTGTGCATCCATTTTATCGACGGTCTGTCAATATATCATCATTCCGGAAGACATTGATGTTAGGATATTCGACAGGAGAAGAAACGTTATGGTTGGGAGTTAAACGGCTTCCAGCAGGTCATGCAATCGTTCTTAATTCTGATTTGTCAATTAAGACATGGCAATATCACGATTTTCTTCCAGCGTTTGAGAATAAGCATCAAGAAAATACAAATATTCTTAAGGAGAGATTAGGTGATTTGTTGGATTTAGCGGTTCAGCAAAGGCTTCGAGCAGATGTTCCTTTTGGCGTTTTTTTAAGCGGGGGGGTGGATTCAAACACGGTTTTGGCAACGACTCTCAAATTTTTGGCAACAGAGAAAACAAATACATTTAGTATTGGTTTTAAAGAAGGAAGTTTTGATGAATCGTTTGTCGCGGAGTCCGTTGCGGCGCAATTTGGAACCAATCATAAAACTTTTAGAATGACGGCGCAGGCTGAGGATATAGAAAAAATTATTACGAAGGCGGCTTCGGAGCCTATTGCAGATGGATCTTTTCTGCCGACATATTATTTGGCTAATATGGCTTCGAAACATGTCAAAATGGTTTTGTCTGGCGATGGTGGGGATGAGCTTTTTGCTGGGTATCCCACATATGTTGCAGATAAAATTCATAATTCTATTCATAGGGCTTTAACACCGGCGATGTGGAATACTGTCGCCTCAATTATTGATAAAATCCTTCCAGTGTCCCATGGGAATATGAGTTTGGACTTTAAAATTAGGCAATTTTCAAAGGGCCTTTCTTTGCCACCCTCAATGGCGCATTTTTCATGGAGAGTCCTTAAAACTGCAGATCAATGGAAGGCATTATTACATCCAGATATTGTATCTGAATGTAGCTTGGATGAAGCATATGCTGATTTCGATGTCCATTATAAGAAGGTAAAGCATCTTCATCCCTTAGATCAGGCTTTGTATGTTGATACTAAAACATGGTTAGTTGATTCTGTTTTGGTAAAAGTTGACAGGGCAAGTATGGCGAATGGACTGGAGGTACGATCCCCCTTGCTCGATCATCGTATAGCAGAATTTGCCGCAGGTTTACCGCCAAACATGAAATTGAATGGATTACAGAAGAAATGGTTATTGCGTGAAGTCGCTAGGGAGAGAGTTCCGAATATTGTAATGAATCAGCCTAAAAAAGGCTTCAGCACCCCCATTGCGGCGTGGATAGGGAAAAAAGGTATGGAATTTGTTGAGGACATGCTTCTTTCGTCTAATAATAGCGCGTATTTGAACGTGCCTGCCGTCAGAAACTTGTATCAGGAGCATCTTTCTGGTAGATCTGACCAAGGTTTAACACTGTTTAATTTGGTTGTAATGTCAAAATGGATTCAAATGCATCATCAGTTGTAACGCCCATCGGGGCAGGAACTTTTTCCAGCGCGATGACGACGGCACATAATTATATGAAATGGGTTCTTGATCCTTTTCGTCCATTTATCGGGAAGCATGTGTTGGAGGTGGGTATGGGGCATGGTGGGTATGTTGATAATATACCTCATCTTCATTCGTATACGGGCCTTGATATTGCTCAAGATCTTGTTTTGGCTTTGCAGTTGAAATATCCTGATCGTCATTATGTGTCTGTTGATATAACCAGCCCTGTGTTGCAAAGGGAATTGAATGGCAAGAAGTATGATACTGTTATGTGCTTAAATGTTTTGGAGCATATTGAGCAAGACAGGGGTGCCATTCAAGGGATGATTGGTGCTTTGCAAAGTGGGGGGCATTTGATGATCTTCGTACCCGCATTTCAGTTCCTTTATTCTGAAATGGATAAGTTGGCTGGTCATTATAAAAGATACACTAAAGCGGATTTTCGTTTATTGTTTGCTGGGATGCCCGTTCAGATTGTCAAGAGTCATTATTTCAATGCATTGGGTGGCATTGGCTGGTGGATAAATAAATTAAACAAACCTAAGACGTTGAATGATCCGTCCGTGAACGGACAGTTGGCTTTTTTTGATAAGTGGCTGATTCCTGTTGCGAGAGTTTTTGATTTCGTTATGCGCCCTTTTTTTGGACAATCTCTTGTTGTTATTATTCGTAAGGATTAAAAATGGTTGATGTTAGTATTGTTATTCCGGCGTTTAATGAAGAAAATGCAATTGCAGCTACTGTTGATACTATCCGATCTGCTTTGAAAGAAAGCCCGTATGCGGGGGCTGAGATTATTGTTGTTAATGATGGTTCGTCTGATCGAACGGCTGAGATTGCCCAGAATTTGGGCATTACTTATGTTAGAAATCCACACAATGTTGGTTATGGTCGTTCTTTAAAGAGGGGAATAGCGGCTGCCCAATATGATACAATCTTGATAACGGATGCTGATCAGACTTATCCAGCCGATAAAATTATTCCGTTGTTGGATATGTATTTCGCGGATGGGTTTGATATGGTTGTTGGGCAAAGGACTGGTGATCATTATCATGAGTCCAGCTTGAAGTCTCCGTTGCGCAAGATATTAAGATTTTTGGTGGAGTATACATCAGGGAGAAGTATTCCTGATATTAACTCTGGTATGCGTGTTTTTAGCAAACGGGTTGTTGTGGAGCATTTTCCACGGTTATGTGATACATTTTCATTTACGACATCCATGACATTGGCTTATATGATGACGGGTAGATTTGTAGCTTATATGCCCATTCCGTATGATGAAAGGATTGGTCAGTCAAAGGTAAGGTTGTTCAGAGATTCGTTGCGAACATTGCAATACATCATTGAAGCGGCAACGTATTACAATCCACTTAAGATATTTATTCTGCAAGCTGCCTTGCTTGTTGTGTTGGGTACGTTTTGTTTTCTGTTGGCCATCATATTCCAGTTGAATGTTGCCTATATCATGGGTGTGGGGAGTTGGATTTCCAGTATTTTTGTTTTTTGCTTCGGACTTTTGGCGGTTCTTTTAAAACAGATTATGAAACAAAAATAGTATGGATCTTAAAAAAACAGCTCATTTTTGGTCGTTTGCAAAATACCCTGTTCTTTTTGGAATATTAGCTTTTGTTTTATATCAGTGCCGAGATATCTTTGAGAAAGCAATATCCCATGGTGTTGATTCCTTGTTCTTAATCGAAGCGTTATTCGTTTTTCAATGCGGGGTATTTCTTCTTGCTTGGAGATTGCAACTTTTTCTTACAAGCGCAGGAATTCAAAGGGGATATTTGAAAGTTTTGAGGGCCTATCTTGAGTCGGTTCCCTATTATTTTATTTCACCCAGTGGGCTGGGGCTTGAGCTGGCGCGTTATATAAAATTAAAACCTAAAGAAAATGAAAAAGCCTCTATGGTTATTAGCTTGTTGGTGGATAGGGTGGCGGGTGTTGTTGGGGCTGTGTGCGTGTCTTTATTTGGGGCGCATATTTTATTAGAATTGGTTGGGATAGAAACCCCCAAAAATGTGGCATCTGTTATTTTTGTCATATTACTGTTATGTTTTTGTTTTGTTGGTATTATTCTAAAAATTACATCCATCAGGAACAAGATATTAACTGTTTTGAATTCTTACAGAACTTACAAAGCTAAGCTTGGTCTTGGCATTGTTATTTCTGTGTTTATTCAGTTATCAATAGGGCTTTCAACCTATCTGATTGCCTGTGCTTTTGGGATGATGCCAGATTTATATTCGGTGTTGTGGGTAAGTGCGCTCGGAATGGTCTTGATTATCATTCCAGCGTCTATTCTGGGGTTCAATCTTCTTGATATCCCTACAGGATATATATATTCTTTTGCGGGATTTCCTTTGGCTGATGCAACTTTTCTAATCCTCATAGCGTATTTCTTGCGTGTGTGGCTGGCGGTACAAGGGGGTATTCTTGAAATGGTATATCATGACAGGTTGACAGTGAATGACGCAAAATCTTGAAATTTCTTCTTTCCCCCCCTTGAAAACAGAAAAACCGCGCATGCCGCTTGGAGGAAAATCTTTTGCTTCCGAGGCAAAAGTGATCGGGCAGGGGTGGGACTTTGAATATGACACAATTCGTGAAGAGGTTTCTTTTTTGGAAGACAAAGATACGGGTCTTTTATACCTTGATCGGATACCGGCCGATAGCGAGATGGGGCGGATATATCCGTCAAACTATTATGCTTTCAGCGACGATGCGTCGCAGCCATATCTGATAAGGATTGTTAGAAACTATCTTGAAGGGAAAAAAATTGCGGCGTATCAAAAATTGGTTGGATCTGAAAATGCCAATATTCTTGATATAGGGTGTGGCGATGGGCGTTTGCTCTCTATTATTATGAATCATTCCCCAAAGGGGTGGAATTTATTCGGTATAGAAATTGGTGAGGATGGTGTGACAAAGGCAAAAAAGAAAGGATTTGAGGTGGTCTGTGGAAATATTGAAACCACTGATGTTCCAGAGTGGAATGGAAAGTTTGATTTAATCCTTATGCATCAACTTATAGAACACACTCGTAACCCAGCCGCTCTTTTGGAGAAGGCGTCTGCGTGGTTGAAGTCTGGTGGGGTGTTGTCTGTTGAAACACCAGAGAGTAATGGTTGGGATTATGACCTGTTCAAAAGAAGGTATTGGGGGGGGTATCATTTTCCCCGCCACTTTTTTATTTTTAACCGCAATATCTTAACACAAATGGCCAAAGAGCAAGGTATGAAAATAAAAAGTATTAAATCTATTCTGAGTCCTGTTTTTTGGGTTCATACCCTTCATAATTATTGTGCAGATCATGCGCGGCTGAGAAAACTCTGCCCCTATCTAAAGCCTACTAATGTGATTTTATTATCGATTGCAACAGCCCTTGAGATTTTCCAACTGGCTATCACAAAGAAAAGTTCAAATTTACAAATTTTGATGCAGAAGGAGTAATCATGACAGAAGACGCAATAGATCCATCCCTACCTTCCGATATCAAGAAAGAAATTATAAAGGGGTATATGAAACCCAGCAATTTGTATGGTTATTTTCATGGGATTGTCCCAATGGTTGCAGCGGTCATCGCCTTCTATGTTGCCGCAGATGCTTCTTTTTTAATGGCTCTTTTTCTTATTCCCCTGATTGGGTGGCTGTATTACCGTATTTATTTTCCTTTGCATGATTGCTGTCATTATAGTTTGGTGCAGGGGAAACATGTCAATGTGTTTCTGGGGTATGTTATGGCTGCATTTTTGGTTACTCCATTCGAGTCTTTTAGACGTGAGCATGTTTTTCACCACATATATTATAGCACTGAGAAAGACCCTGGCGCGGTTGATTATTATCTTGAATTTAAATCCCGCACTGATATGGCAAAGTTTCTTTTGCTGCCTTTATGGGGCGGGACTCTTATCCTCAAACTCAAGGAGTATTTTCACAAGGTTGAAAATCCAGAAAAAGGGCAGGGGAAAGATAGTCGGATTGATAAAGTTGGTTATGTTTATATTATGGTGATTCAAGCTGTCGTGTTTCTGATTGTCACTAATGCGGGTACTTTCGCTGATTTGTGGAGGTATCCAGTTTTTGTTTTGTTGCCAGGTGCCACAGTGTTTCTTTTCCTAAGTCGATTGAGGATGTTTCTTGAGCATGGTTCTTTGAATTATATAACATTTTCTTATCCAAATAGACCTAGGAAAACATCAAGAACATTTTATTGTAATTTTATCGAGCTTTTGCTCTTGAGTGGCGCTGGCTTCAAATACCATTATGAACACCATTTGCTCCCAGGGGTTCCATCTTGTCATTTGCAAACTGTTCATGAAAAGTACATCAAGTCGATTATTGATCCCGAAGATTTGCGTCCATCGTATTTATCTGCAATCGCAGAGTTGTGGAGAAATATCGGGGGAAAAAAGGATAAATAAGAATGCTGTTGCTCCTTGCAAAGAAAATGCAAACTCGCCTTTTATCAACAAAGGCGATTTCTTTCTTCTACCTTATGGTATTTCTATATTTTGGCGCTCTAACTTTTATTTTGAATGCCAATTTGGGTGTTTTTGCCGATGATGATAATACTTGGTTTTATTCCTTAACCTACAAAGTATATGACCGTGATGCGTGGGAGTATATTGAGAATGATTTCATTAGCGTTATGAAGCGTGATGGTGATAATGAGCAGATTACACGATTGGTTGATAAGCGTGATTACACATATAACTATCTGTTGCCTGAAGCCATCTGGTCCTCAGCGAGAGTCCTTGTCAATGATATGTTTCCTAATGCGTTATATTATGAACGTTATGCTTTATATATTTGGGGAGGTTTTGTTGGGGCGTTCTTTGCGACATTATCTTTTCTCTTTCTTTCTCTTTCTAGAGCCAAGCCATCTTTTCCTATTATAAGAGGATTGGCTTGGGTCGCAATTTTATCTTTGTTGGGTGCGTTGTTACCATCTATGAAGCCCCCATTTATGCAGATGTGGAATTTTGGATTCAATATTCCTAAACTGGCAACTAATCTGTTTTGGTTTATGCAAGATCCATCATATAGCTTCAGTGCATTCAGTTTCACTGGGCGGAATAATTTTGTTCTATATATGTTGGGTGTTTTTATTGCTAGATGGATGGGGCGATATAGGTTGGCTTATGTTTTATTGACCTTTGGATTTTTATTCCATGCCAGCATGGCAATGCTATCATTGCTGACATTCTTTGTCATTGACCTTGTTCTTCGACCCCATATTTTTAAAGGACGGATAATACTATCTGCTATCTTTATAGCTTTGACTTATGATTTTATGATTGAAACCTTATGGCACAAAGTTGGAGGATTTGCCTTACTAATCATTGTTCCTATAGTTGCTTTGATTGTTTTTTTTCTTAGGATTGATCTTATTTTAAGAAATTATCCACGTTTTGTTGATGGGTTCCATCGGTTCCGTTCTTTGGGATCACGGTACCGCTCATTCAGCGATGTTTTGTTCTTTTGTTCGGGATGGTTTATTACTGCTCCTATCGCCATTATTTTGAATGGGCTGGCGGATGATACGCAGGCGACTTATTTTTGGTCGCAAATTCATGTGCGTATCTTATCGGTGTGGCAGCCAGCGATTCTTTTGTCAATAATTCTGTTTTTCTTTTATAGAGGCGTAGATCGTGTCCGCTATACATTTATTCTAATGGTATTGATGGTAGCGGGTACAACAGGCGTTATATATAAGAAGTTTGATCATGCCATAAACTTGGGGTTACCTGTTAGGCTGCTTGAAACAACAGAGAAAATAGATCTCCTTACACAAGGAAGGGCAAAAGTTGGCGATTTGTATCCTCAATTGGAGGGGTATTGCGCTATGCCTGAAGCTCTTATTTGGTACATGTTAACCAAAGACTATGTTCAAAAGACCAATCTGATGGATGAATATATTAAAAAACTCCCCCCAGATGTTCGTTTGAGTTGTTTTTAGAATTTGGCGATTAGGTGGTTTTGATTATGAAGCTAGAAACGCATAATTATTTTATTGTTGGTATTTCAATTATCCTTCTAATATCTGCTTTTCTTGGCATATATAAAAAGTTTGATGTATTTACTCGGCATATAAGCTCATCAAAGGATGGAATTGAAAATCTAAATATTCTTGTTCCGGATGATTTGTCGATTTCTTACGTCAAGGGCTTTGATGTGGCTCAGATTATTCGTTTTCGAACACAGAAAGATATTGAACAAAGAAGAAAAAATTTATTTGATATCCTTTGGGGGGGGGGTATAAAAAATCTCGTGTGAGTGTAAGCAAAAATATTTCTCTCAGTGATGAGCCTGACCTATTTGTTTACAAAGAAATAATTCCCCTTATTCGTAAAGTTGACAGATATCAAATAGATATGGAACTTGGAATTAGATCAAAAGTTATTCATTTTTATCCCTATACTCCTAATAAAAAAATTATTTTCTTCCATAAAGGTCATGGTTCTGATTATGCCGCGCGCCTTCCTTTTGTTAAAGCAATGTTAAAGGATGGCTATGAGGTGATTGAGTTTTCTATGCCATTAAAAGGAATTAATAAGCAGAGAGATTTGGTTGTCTTTTCAAAAGGGGTTGGGCCTTTGCGCGTTAGAAATCATGATGATTTTTTTCAGCTTTATTTAGAAAAAGGCATACCCCTCAAATTTTTTATTACGCCTGTGGTGGTTATGCTAGGCATAATGCCTGAAAATGTACCTATATACATGATTGGAATTTCTGGTGGAGGTTGGACCACTTTATTAGCTGCGGCGCTAGAGCCACGAATACAAAAAAGTGTTTCTATAGCTGGTGCTTGGCCTTCTTACATGACTAGTCATCTCATGAAAAGGAATGGTGACTATGAAATGGTTACTCCTGATTTTTATAAATATATAAACTATCCAGAGTTGATGATTATGGGGGCTGCAGGCTATAATCGGAAACAATTATTAATTTATAATGAGCGAGATCCTTGCTGTTTTGCGGGTTATTACTCTAATATTTTTATAGAACCATTGAAGAGAAAATTATCTTCTTTAGAAAAAACTGGAAAAATTGACCTTTATATTGATGGGCATCACAATGAACATACTATAAGCGATGCTTCAATAGAGATTATTCAGAAGTTTATCAAGTAGATCAAAGTTCAGATTCTGGGTTAAGGATTCTGATATTTTAAAATAAATTTATGGTGGATTCTTCGGGATTACTTTGCGTACCGCAAAGTTGCAATTTTCTAAGTTCGCTTTTGGCTCACTCATAAAATTGTCGAACCCTCTCCTCGGGTTCTTTCCATCCGCCATATAAAATCCCCCGCAGGCGGGGGATTTTATATGGCGGAACGGGAGGGATTCGAACCCTCGGTACTAGTTACCTAGTACGACGG
>CAZVSN010000054.1:0-12055 GCA_964629455.1 uncultured Micavibrio sp.
TGCAAACAGCCGCATCAGGAGCTCCGCGTTTCGATTACGATCCCATTACCCATGCCGCCAAAGGCATTCTGATCGAAGAAAGTCGGACAAATATTCTAAAACAATCCAATGCGTTTACAACCGCACCATGGGACACCAGCACCTGTGGTGGAATTACAAATTCAGGAAGCACAACAACTGCACCAGACGGATCAACCGTCCCTATTTATAATTTTTCAACGACTGGCTGTGTTTTCCAAGATGTTGCCGTAACGATTGGAAACTCTCTTACCCACTCTGTTTGGATTAAGGCAAACCAAACCGGAAATTTGGGTTTCAGAACCCCGGGGACAGGGGCCACCACATCAACCACCATTACCGTTGGAACAAGCTGGCAACGATACAACCTAACCGCAACCGCCATTGCAGCCACATCCCGATTCTTGATTGATAACCGTTCTGCCAATGGTTACGGTGTCACAGGTTTACAAATTTCATTCTTTGGCGGACAAATGGAAGTTGGCGCATTCCCGACATCCAATATTTCAACAACGACAGTATCTGTTACACGTTCTGTTGATGATTTAAGATTCTCGACAACAGGTTGGTTTAACGGAACAACTGGAACATGGTATGCCTATTTTGATGGCGGGAAAGAAAGCAACCAAGGAACTTATGGTCGGGTCATTTCTTATGATGGCGCCACTGCCGCTATCAGTACAGATTGCGGATCAACCAGCACAATCGGGACATGGAACGGAACATCCAATGTTTGCAAAGTAACAGGGATTGATTTCTACACAACTGCAGGGGGGGCCGCCGCCGCGTATAATCAAACCGCGCTCACACGATCCCTCTCGGCTCGAGGGCTGACCCCAGTTACGGGCTCATACACAGGAACCTATAACAGCACAGGCAATATCATCCGTTTAGGAAGCAATGTTGTCAGTTCCACCAATCTTTTAAACGGGCATATTCAGAAAATAAAATTCTACCCCGCCCGAATATCCGACACCCAGCTTCAACTTCTGACACAA
Organism: uncultured Micavibrio sp.; assembly: GCA_964629455.1. GTDB lineage: Bacteria > Pseudomonadota > Alphaproteobacteria > Micavibrionales > Micavibrionaceae > UBA1573. The sequence continues at coordinate 1,017 of CAZVSN010000054.1, forward strand.
TAATTTTCATATTATACAAACCACTCCCATTTTTCTTGAAATACAACCCAAAACCCTTTATCCCAGAACCATGACAATATTTTTACATCAGAATGATTTACCTGCCGATTTGCCGTTTGGTTCGTCGGTGGCCATTGACACCGAAACCATGGGCTTGAACCTTGTTCGTGACCGATTATGCCTTATCCAATTATCCTTTGGTGACGGAAATGCACATCTTGTCCAATTTGGCCCGAACAGCGATTACAATGCACCAAATTTGAAACGCCTGTTACGCGACCAGAAAATTGAAAAAATATTTCATTTTGCACGTTTTGATTTGGCATCTATTGAGGCCTATCTGGGCGTGACATGCACACCCGTTTACTGCACCAAAACAGCATCACGGTTGGTACGCACGTTTACCGATAGACATTCTTTGAAAGCATTGTGCAGCGATTTGTTAGGTGTGGAACTGAGCAAACAACAACAATCTTCTGATTGGGGGTCGCTCACTCTTACCGAAGATCAAAAGAATTATGCCGCAAGTGATGTTTTATATCTTCACCGTTTGAAAGAGAAATTGGACATTATTCTGGAACGAGAAAGCCGCACCGAATTGGCGCGCGCCTGTTTTGACTTTCTTCCATATCGTGCCAAACTGGATTTGGTCGGATGGCCAGAGATTGATATTTTCGCCCATCATTCATAAAGGATGTTGCTAATGGCCGATATGGCAAAAAAAATATCTACGCCAATCAATGATCTTTCATCTGCGCAGCGCACATTGGAAACAGAGATTGCGGGCCTTCAAGCTTTATCGAGATCATTGGATCATCGATTTACAGAGGCGATTGAAACAATTCAAACCATGAAAGACAAAGGGCGCGGTCGCCTGATTGTCGCAGGAATAGGCAAGAGCGGTCATGTCGCACGCAAAATTGCGGCTACACTCGCATCTACAGCAACTCCTGCCTATTACATCCATCCCGCAGAAGCCAGCCATGGCGATTTGGGAATGATTACCGAAGATGATGTTATTATCATGTTATCTTATTCGGGAACCAATGCCGAACTTACCGATATGACTCTCTATGCCAAACGATTTCATATTCCTTTGATTTCAATTACAGGAAACCCAGACAGTCCTTTGGCACAACACGCCGATATTGCGCTTATTCTCCCTAAATCTCCTGAAGCCTGCCCCAATGGTCTGGCACCAACCACATCAACCACAATGATGCTTGGATTAGGGGATGCGATTGCGATTGCATTGCTAGAGCGTACTGGCCTTACCGCAGAAGAATTCCGCGTTTGGCACCCAGGAGGTAAGCTGGGCGCAAAATTACGCAAAGTTTCCGACCTAATGGTCAAAGAAAATGATTTGCCATTCGTCTATCCCGACACAACAATGGATAAAGCAATCATCACGCTGTCAGAGAAAAATCTGGGGTCGGTTATCATCATTGATAAAAACAATACATTAATGGGTATTATTACCGATGGTGATTTGAAACGACATATGGCATCCGATCTTTTGTCACGCCCCGTTCAAGACATTATGAATTGCAATCCACGCACCATATCCGCAAATATTCTGGCAGCAGAAGCATTGGATATTATGCTGACATCTGCAAAATCCCCAATCACATCCCTTATCATTGCGGATGAGAATAAAAAGGTTCAGGGGCTTATCCGTATTCAAGAGCTTTTAAAGGCAGGAATTGCCTGATAAAACGATGATCAACACCAATCACACCAATACGGCAACAGAAGCTTCACAACAGGAAGAACATCTTGATCTGCTCATTCGCAGTGATGATGATATTCAAATCAATACCAGACAATCAAAACGCCATACCGCGATTGTGCGTAAAATGCGCCTTATATTGCCGATTGCAGCCCTAGGGTTTGTTGCTGTATTGATGACATGGAAGAACGAAAGCGCTGTTGTTGCGCCCGTGCCCAGAGAACAAGTTTCGCCACAAACCATCAGTCAGAATGAATTGGTCAAACCAAAATTCCAATCCGAAGACTCCAGCAGCCAGCCCTATACAATTACGGCGGATAAAGCGACACAAAACGCCGAAGATATGAATACTGTCTTGTTACTAAAACCTGTTGCTGACCTGACATTAAAATCTGGCGGGTGGGTTTCATTAAAAGCAAATAATGGTACATACAAACAAGCAGAAGGTAATCTGAATGTGAATGGTCAGGTCGAGATTCATCATGATAGCGGATATGAACTGCACACTGAAAAAATGGATATAGATGTCAAAGGGCAAACAATAACATCTGAAACACCCGTTACAGGACACGGCCCCAGTGCCGATATATCTGCAACAGGCATGAATGTAGATGGCGAAACAGACATAATTACTTTTACAGGCCCCGCGGTCTTAACTCTGCGCCCAGCAACAACCACGCCAACAGAAAAAATAGAAAGCCAATAATATATGAACCGTATTTCATTATTTTTATTCTGTTCACTTCTCCCTTTTGCAGCGATAGCAGCAGAAGAGCAGGCTCCTTTGGAAATTACTGCCGACAAAGCTTTGGAATGGAACCAAACCAATAAAACCTATATTGCGCGTGGAAATGCAATTGCAAAGCAAGGTGATTTATCGGTTAAAGCTGACACACTCACCGCCACCTATGCTGGCGCCAATGGAAATACAAGCGATATCTCTTTACTTGAGGCTGATGGTCATGTGACCTTATCAACCGCAACAGATGTCGCCACAGGCGATAAGGCTCTTTATAATCTGGTTGAAGGCAAAGCAACCCTCTCGGGAAGCCGACCAAAAATTATTCAAAATAATAAAAATACATTGGAAGCCGACCAAATTATTGTCTGGACAAAGAACAATATACTCGATCGCGCAGAAGCCATCGGGAATGTGGTTATTATCAACGGCGAACAAACGGCAACGGGCGACAAAGCAACCTATAATCCCAATACAACTATTGCCCAACTGATAGGCCATGTTAAGGTTAAACAGGGTGCAAACTTGTTAGAGGGTGATCAAACTGATATTAATCTAACAACCCATGTCAGCACCATGACAAGTAAAAGTGGAACAGGCCGCGTCAAAGGCGTATTTTATCCTGGAACAGAGAAAAAATAGACAGCACCATGACATCTTTGCCCCCCCAAAAGAAACGCCCATCCCTTCACGCCGTTACAAACGGGTTAAAGGCTGAGCACTTATCTAAATCCTATAAAAAACGCCCCGTCCTGCGCGATGTATCGCTCCACGTCCAACGTGGCGAGGCCGTGGCCTTGCTTGGCCCCAACGGAGCTGGAAAGACAACTAGCTTTTATATCATCACAGGACTTATCCAGCCCGATGGCGGGGATATCTCTCTTGATGGTCAAGAAATCACAACCCTCCCGATGTATCGTCGCGCCCGATTGGGTATTGGGTACCTGCCACAAGAAGCCTCTATCTTCCGCGGCTTGAGCGTTGAAGATAATATCAAAGGGATTATCCAAACCCAAACTGATCTGAATATGGAAGACCAAGAATCATTGCTCGAAGATTTATTGGTTGAGTTTTCAGTGTCCCATTTGCGCCGCACACCCGCGATTGCACTCTCAGGCGGTGAACGCCGCCGTGTTGAGATTGCCCGCGCACTTGCATCACGCCCTCATTTTATCCTTCTTGATGAACCATTGGCGGGGATTGACCCGATTGCGGTTAATGATATCCGTATGTTGATTTCACAATTACGGAACCGCAATATTGGCGTTTTGATTACAGACCATAATGTCCGCGATACACTTGGAATTGTTGACCGTGCCTATATCCTGCATGACGGGATGGTGCTCACCGAAGGAACACCTGACGAGATTGTCAACAATGCCGATGTCCGCAAAGTCTATCTGGGCGAAGGCTTTTCGCTGTAGATTCTATTTACCTTCGGTTTCCAATGCCTTTAATTCCGCTTCAAGCTTACGCCCCGTGAATTTGGGGGATTTTGTATGTTTTGCAAGCATCACATAAAAACTCGGCACAACAAACAACGTAAATATTGTTGAGAATATTACGCCCGAGAAAATCACCACCCCTATAGGAAAGCGACTTTCTGCGCCCGCACCTGTTGCAAAAATCAACGGAATAGCGCCTGCTGCTGCTGCAAAAGATGTCATTAAAATCGGACGCAGACGACTGATAGCCGCTGTTTTCAATGCCTCCATAAATTCATGACCCTCATCACGCAATTGGTTGGCAAACTCAACAATCAGAATCCCATTCTTTGCCGCCAAGCCCACCAACATAATCAACCCAATCTGGGTATAGATATTCAGCGTTGCCCCAGATAAGAATAATCCCCACAATGCCCCAACCAATGCCAATGGAACTGTCATCATAATAACAAGCGGATGAATCCAGTTTTCAAATTGTGCCGCAAGGAATAAATAAACGGCAACCAACGCAAACAGGAATGTCAGATAAATAGCCCCACTGCTTTCTTTAAATTCACGAGACTCGCCTTTAAAATCAATGCGTGCTTCAGGAGGCAAAACTTTCTTAGCTGCCGCTTGCAAATAATCCAATGCCTGCCCCAACGTATACCCAGGCGCAAGGTTGGCTTTTAATGTAATCGCACGCAAACGATTATAGCGGTTCAATGACCCAGAATCTGCCGTTTCCGTGTAAGTGATTAAGTTAGACAGGGGGATAAGCGCCTGCGTTCTATCTGAACGCACATAAATTCCTGTCATATCGACAGGACGCAAACGGGATATATCTGTCCCTTGTAAAATTACATCGTATTGTTCGCCCTTATCCAGATAATTTGTAACCTGCAATGATCCCATAAATGTTTGAAGCGTTGAACCAATATTCGATACACTGACACCCAACTCGGCTGCCCTGTCCATATCAATGCCAATGCGCAATTGCGGTTTTGTTTCTTTATAATCCCAATCCGCATTGCGAATTTGGGTGTTGTCTTTAATTTCCTCTTTTAACAAGTCACGCCATTTTGCAAGTTCTTGATAATCTGTTCCCGCAATTACAAACTGCAAAGGTTGAGAGAAGCCTGATTGCCCCAATGACCCTGGTTCAATCGGGAACGCCATCACACCTGGAATGCTCATGAAATCTTGGAATAATCCAGGGGTTCCTTTCATAAAATCACCCCAAACAATTTGGCTGAGCGGGCGATTTCTTTCTTTCCATGGCTCTAATAATATAAACGAGAAAGCAGAGTTCACAGAACCAGTTGAATCAAAACTCCCTGGAACAATCGTGACAACGCCATGAGCCTCACCAGTCCCTTTGTTATCATTATAAGGAGATGGGGGAAGAAGTTTTCCTAATTTTTGTTCAACAATTGCAAGATTACGTTTGGTGTATTCAAAAGATGCCCCTTCAGGCGCTTGAATAAAGGCCAAGAAATACCCTCTATCTTCTTTCGGTGCATACTCTGATGCAATGAACTTTGTAAAGAACACGCCCAAGGCCAACATAACAAACATAAATCCAACAACCAATAATGGTCGTTTAAATAACCCATCCAACCCATTCGCATATTTAGATGATACCACATCCAATTTGCGATTGACCCATGCGGTCACAGCATTTGTACGATGTTCTTCGCCTGATTGTGCTCGCTTTAGAATCTGCGAACACAGCATCGGGGTCAAAGATAGGGCGGTAAATGCCGAGAAAAGGATTGACCCTATAATAGCCCATGCGAATTCAGTGAATAATCGGCCTGCATTCCCAGACATAATGGACACTGGGAGGAAAACGGCAACCAAAACCAATGTTGTTGCAATCACAGCGAAAGCAACTTGTTCTGTTCCGATTTGGGCAGAGGCCAAAGGCGGGGCTCCACGTTCAATACGCTTATAAATATTTTCTAAAACAACGATTGCATCATCAACAACCAACCCGATTGCCAAAACCAAAGCCAATAAGGTCAATAAATTGATCGAGAATCCTAATGTCCATAGAACAATAAAAGCACCAATCAACGACACAGGGATAGCCAAGGTCGGAATGAGTGTTGCACGCAAATCACCCAAGAATATCCAGATAACCAAAATCACCATGACAAGCGTTAAGCCCAGAGTAAAATAGACCTCATGCACTGCGCCCTCAATAAAGAGGCCCGAATCAAATGCAGTTTCCATTGTAATATCGGATGGCAGAGTTGGTTTTATTTTTTCCATTTCTGCCTTTACGCCCTGAATAACATCAAGCGTATTGGAGTTTGATTGTTTAACAACACCCAGACCAATTGTTGCAACACCATTATAGTGTAATTCACGGCGATCATCTGCCGCACCTTTTTCAACCTTTGCAACATTCTTTAAACGAGTTACATATCCATCCGCATGGTGCTTAATTGGCAAATTCCCAAAATCGACTGTATTATTATACATACGATCAACGCGGACAGAAAATTCACGTCCAAGGGATTCAATCCGCCCTGCGGGCAATTCAACATTCTGTGAAGACAACGCTGTCTGAATGTCTTGAACGGTTAAATTCCGCGCAGCAAGAGCATCCCGATCCAACCATACGCGCATGGCATAGCGACGCTCGCCCCCGATTTGAACACGGGACACACCATCAACCACAGATAATTTATCTTTAATATATCGTGTTGCGTAATCGGTTAATTCCAAACCATCGCGATAGGGACTGTTAAATGTAATCCAGAAAATAGGTTGGGTATTTGCATCAACCTTTGAAATTTGTGGACTTTCCACTTCGTCAGGCAATTGGCTCTGCACACGCTGAACACGATCACGGACATCGCTTGCCGCTTCATCAACATTTCTGGTTAATGCAAATTCAACAGAAATGGTTGAAATACCATCCTGAGAGCTGGAATCAATGGATTTAACACCCTGAATTCCAGAAATACTGTCTTCCAGAATTTTTGTGACACGCGTTTCAATCACCTGCGCCGATGCGCCTGTATAAATCGTTTGTACAGACACAACGGGCGGGTCAATATTCGGATATTCCCTCAATTCCAATTTGGTAAAAGCAACCAAACCCACAATGACAATCAATAAATTGATAACTGTGGCAAATATAGGGCGGCGGATAGATATGTCGGATAATATCATTTGGCTGCCATTGCTTTTTGTTTGCGTGGAACAGAGAAGGCAGATTCATCAGACATCATTTGTTCAATGGTCTTTTCACCAACAACATTTACCGTTGCACCCACGCCTGTTTTCATCTGACCTTCTATAATGACTTTATCACCAGCAGACAAACCCTCTAAAACCTCAACATATCCAGGTTCACGTTGTCCCGTCTTGATAACTTTTTCTGATACCGTATTGGATTTATCAACGACAAAAACGGTTTTACGCTCACCCGCAGATTGTATAGATTCCTCAGGTACGGCTAATGACGTTTTGACAGACCGAATAATTCGGACCTTCATCAACAGCCCCGGTTTCAATTTATGATCAGGATTGGCCATTGTTGCGCGCGCACTCATTGCCCGTGAATTTGGATCAATACGGGAATCAATCACATAAATTTTTCCTTTAAACACATCATTTGGCCACGCGGCTGTTGTTGCTTCAATTTCCATCTCTGGCTTTAAAGATGAAAGATAGACCTCAGGAACGGTGAAATCCAATTTGATTGGATCAATAGCATCAATCGTTGTGATGATTGTTCCGGGTTGCACAACATCACCTATATTTACATGACGAATACCCAAGAACCCATCAAAGGGTGCTACAATCTTGCGTTTATCCAATTGTGCTTTGGCTACATTAAAGCTTGCCTGCTCCTGATCACGCTTTTCCGGACTTGCCAAATTGTCTTTAACCAATTGGTTATACCGATTATAAGATTTCGAAGCCTCATTCAACGTTGCCTGTTCCTGCGCATCATTCAAATCTATGATGGGCGTTCCTTTGGCAACAAATTGTCCCTCTTGAGCATTAATAGCCTTCACAGATTCCGTGACAGTTGCTGTTAAAGTTGCAGATTCGCTCGCGGTAATTGTTCCGATGGCTTCGATACTATCAACAAACTGGTGGGCTCCAACCGTATTCAGCACAACATTGGCGGGCATCATCGGCGGTTGAAAATCTGCAAATTTGATTTTCATGAAAAGCACAAAGCCCGTCCCACCCAATAAAGCAAGAACAACAAGAACTATAAACCCCCTGACCAGATATTTACGAATTTTGGAAGGTTCTTTTGCAAAGATATCGTCGGTCATGGGCGCGTTCCTAATTTGGAATAAAATTACCCTTGAAAACTAAGGCGTTTGGGCACAAATCTCAACCCCCAAAGATAGATTTAATTAAATAATGACGAGATAATTTTAGCCACATATAATAACACCATGGACAACAGACAATCCGCCATCCTATTCGCCCTGAACCATCTCAACTTATCACCCCCGTCAGATGAAATGCTGATTATGGGTGGATTTGATGCGCTGTATTCAAGTCATTTCCCAAAAGCACGGTTTTATTCACCTTTCGCGGGCGAAGTGGCACAATGGGCACAAGCCAAGCACCTCCCCCTTTCAAAAGACTATACTCCCCGATATGTCTTGATACACACACCCCAACAAAGCAATGAATCGGACTTTGTCATCGCATCCGCCCTATCTGTTGTGGTGCCAAATGGCCTGATTATGTGTTGCGCAGATAATCAAGCGGGAGGAAAAACATTATCAAAGCGTCTGTCAAATTTCGGGTGTACCACCCAAGATTTGTCCAAACAGAAATGCCGTGTTGCATGGACGCAAACCCCACAAATAGCCAATCAATCAATCATCGCAACGGCCCTGAAGACTGGTGGAATACAAAAACGCACAGATGAAATATACACCCAACCAGGGGTATTCAGTTGGAATCATCGGGATATAGGAACAGATATTCTGCTGCGCCATCTGCCACAAAACCTATCAGGGAACGGCGCAGATTTTGGATGTGGGTTGGGCGAACTCTCTCGTTCTATTTTAAACCGTTACCCCGATATTTCTGCTCTTACCTGCATTGACCATGATCAACGCTCAATTGATTGCTGCATCAAGAATACATCTGACTTCTCACAGAAAACATTCTGTATCTGGCAAGATATTCCCACCCAAACAAATATAACAGGGTTGGATTTTATTGTTATGAACCCGCCGTTCCACACAGGAAAAACCGAAGATAAGAACCTTGGAAAGGCCTTTATTACCAAGGCACACAGCGCATTAAAATCAAAAGGAAAATTATATATGGTGGCCAATGCACATCTGCCATATGAAGATTTGCTACAATCTTTATTTGGTTCAATCAGTCTTCTTGCAAAAGAAAATGGATTTAAAATATTCGAAGCAATACGATAGAAAATTAAAATTTAAACATTATATGGTTTAAATCCTGCACGCCTATCCGCCAGAGCAACATGACTTTCTTCGGAAACAGATATTGTTGTATTTGAATCGTCCTTAGCGGCCTGATACGCAACACTTGCTACGCTGGCAATTGCCCCAATCGGGCCCCCGAATATAGCGCCCCCCACTATCTTAGCAATTGCCCCGATTGTGTCACCTGTGGCTGATTGATATAGCTGACTAACCACAGGAACGTGCTGCAATGGATTTACCATATCGATAATGTCAGAAAATCCAAAAGAGGCCTCATTCGCCCCATTCCCGTTTTGACCATCACCATGGGCAATATTTTCCACAAAACTGGAAAATTTATTCCAGACAGGAACCGCGCCCGCCATGCGGTCATTTTGCCCAGAAACCATTGAAAACGATGGTTTTTCTGGGTTTTTAACAAGGGTTGCAGGTTGGGTCGTTACAATCACGGCACATTCTCCTGCCGATAAAGTTGCAAAACCCATACCATTCGAACAGAAATCAGCTACATTCGCTTTTATGACCCTACCTTATAATATTGCATTCAATCTGGATAATCAGGTGCTTGTCCGCCTCATCACTGAACAATGTGAGGCCAAAGGATTGAAGTGCAATTCTGATGCTCCGATAGACTGCACAATCACGGATAAAAATACCCCCACAAGCAGCGATGTAACTGTACTGGAAATTCAAAAAGGCGCTGTTCGTCTTGGTGATATTCTGGATCGCCTGCATTACAGATTATCAGGACGGGATCATCATATCGAAGACGATCTTTCGACCCTTGATCTTGGCATCTTTATTCTTAAACCTGCAGAAAATCTTTTGCTGCATAAAACAAGTGATGAACCTATTCGCCTGACAGACAAAGAACGGCTCGTGTTGCGTGTTTTATATGAGGCAGGAGAAGCGGGGCTACCAAAAGCCAATTTGCTCAAGGCCGTTTGGGGGTACGCGGATGACGCAGAAACTCATACGTTAGAAACCCACATTTATCGGCTTCGCCAGAAATTAGAACCTTACAATCAACACACAATGATTAAAGCCGTTGATGGGCACTATAGTCTTGATATAAAAAAACCCGCTTGATTAGCGGGCTTTTTTGAATTCTATTTTTCGTCGTCTTCTGAATATCCAGCGATATCTTCGATACCACCCTCATCATCATCGTCATCAGAAAATTCTTCATCTGAACCGAAACCGCTATTTGCTTCGGCAACCAAGGCGCTCCATTCTTCTTCACCTTGCATATCTTCGATAACATCATCTTTGTCATCATCCATCGGGAATACGCGTTGATGACTTGTAATCAAATCTTCTTTCAGCGCTTCAACTTCGACTGTGTTTTCGGCAATTTCGCGCAAAGACACAACTGGGTTTTTATCATTGTCACGATCAAGGGTCAAAACAGCACCTGTTCCGATACGACGCGCACGTTGAGCGGCTACCATGACCAATTCAAAACGGTTGGGAACTTTCAAAACGCAATCTTCTACGGTTACGCGTGCCATATTTTATCCTCTTATTTGATGTGACTTTGATGAAGTTTATATAAGGGCACTCCGCAGAATGCAAGCATTCTTCACTGGAAAATTCAGACTCTTTATCAATTTTATGAAAATAAAGGGGGCTTTTGCCCCCTTATCAAGAAATCTAAAGACTAGAAATCAAAGGTTATCCTCTAATTTCCTTCA
>CAZVSN010000055.1:0-11998 GCA_964629455.1 uncultured Micavibrio sp.
TCAAAGCAAAATCAACCGTGATTGAAGATACAGATTTACTCACCCAAAACTTCCCCATGATTTATGCAGTGGGTGATGGGAGTGAACGCCGCCCTCGTCTGGTTGATTTTACATGGGGAAATGCCAAACATCCGAAAGTGACATTGGTCGGCAAAGGGGTCTGTTTTGATACAGGCGGGTATGATTTGAAACCATCCTCTGCCATGTTGCTGATGAAAAAAGACATGGGTGGTGCAGCAATGGCGCTGGGACTTGCCTATATGATTATGGCGCTCGACCTTCCTGTACGACTGCGCGTGCTTATCCCTGCGGTTGAAAACTCTGTTTCTGGTCGCGCCTATCGCCCGAGCGATATCCTTCATTCCCGCAAAGGTTTAACGGTCGAAATCGGCAATACCGATGCCGAAGGGCGTTTGGTCTTGGCAGATTGCCTGACCCTCGCGTCTGAAGAAAACCCAGATTTGCTGATTGATTTTGCAACACTCACGGGTGCAGGTCGCGTGGCGACAGGATATGAAATCGCGCCCATCTATTCCAATGATGACGCATTGGCGCAAGACCTTCAGAAGTTATCGATGCAGGTCGAAGATCCGTTGTGGCATATGCCATTATGGGACGGATACAAAAACGACATCACATCCCCCAATGCGGATTTAAGCAATAGCGGTAACAACCCTGCGGGATCAATTACCGCCGCCCTATTCCTGCAAAACTTTGTGGGGACAGACATCACATGGCTCCACCTTGACCACTATGCATGGGAAGCCACAGGCAAAGCAGGTCGCCCCAAAGGTGGTGCAGATACAGGAATGCGCGCTGTTCTGGCTCTGCTCGAAAAACGGTATAGTTAGGATTGAGGGAACTGCGCCAAAAACCGTTGGTATTCCCCATCATCGATGGTGACATCCAAGATAATGGCATTTTCTTCATCTTGACGGTTCATAACCGACCCATGGCGATGCAACCATGCAAGAGCTTTACCATCTTGCGCCTGTAATGTGATGCGATGAGTGGTGTGTGATTGCCCCAACGTGGCTTCAACCACCTGTTTCAGTTCATCCAACCCCTGCCCCGTTAAGGCAGATACCAAAACTTGCCGTCCACGCATGGCCGCATCCCGAAAAACGGGATCACCATCTGTTGGCAATTGGTCGATTTTATTCAGAACTTCGACAATGCGTTTATCGGTATCGTAATCAATGTCCAGATCTTTCAGAATGGAAATAACATCTGCACGTTGGGCATCCGTATCAAGCGATGACACATCGCGAACATGTAAAATCACATCCGCATATTGCACTTGTTCGAGCGTTGCGCGGAACGCGGCAACCAGATGGGTTGGCAAATCGGAAATAAATCCAACAGTGTCGGACAAAATAATATCGCGCCCCCCCGGTAATTTCATTTTACGCATCGTGGGATCAAGCGTTGCGAATAACAAATCCTCAGCAAAAACCTCTGCCCCCGTCAATGTATTGAATAAGGTTGATTTTCCAGCATTGGTATACCCCACCAAAGCAACCACAGGAAACGGCACACGATCACGACTTTTGCGTTGCAAATCACGATTTTTCCGCACCTGTTCCAACTGCGCCTTCAGCAAAATAATTTTGTCGTCAATCATACGACGGTCAAGTTCCAACTGGGTTTCCCCAGGGCCACCAGTGGAACCAGTTCCACCACGTTGCCGTTCAAGGTGTGACCATGATTTTACAAGGCGCGATCGTTGATAGGATAGCGCGGCAAGTTCCACCTGCATCTTCCCCTCGCGGGTTTGCGCTCTCGCCCCAAATATTTCAAGGATAAGTCCTGTGCGGTCAATAACCTTCACATCCCATTCTTTTTCCAAATTTCGTTGCTGCACTGGCGACAAAGACGCATTCACAATCACAACGCTGGGGGATAATTCATCAATTTTTTCTTTGATAATCTGGCGTGCACCTTCGCCAATCATATACCCTGCGGTGACTTTATAAATTTTGGCAATATGGGCATATAAAACCTGAAGCTGGATAGCGGCCGTCAACCCAACCGCTTCTTCCAATTGAACATCAGGGTTTCGCCCCCGATGCCTTGGGTTGGCATCGGCAGGTAAAACAGGATGAATAACAATGGCTGTGTCTTGTGACGTCAAACTTATTATTCAGACGCGGCTGGTGTAACAACACTCGCAGCATCATCTGCATCATCGCCATCATACAGTGACAATGGGCCAGATGGCATAATCGTCGAAATCGCGTGTTTGTAAACCAATTGGATATGGGAATCTCTCTTCAATAACAAAGAGAAATTATCAAACCAAGTAACAATACCTTGGAGTTTGACACCGTTGACCAAAAAGACGGTCACTGAGTTTTTTTCTTTACGGATTCTATTCAGAAAAACGTCCTGAATATTTTGATTTTTTTCGTTCATTTTATTGTGTCCTCACACTGTCTTTTTTTCTTATAAGACCGTCGCACAATAATAGAGGGAACCCCGTCCGACAAGAGCTATTCCAAGGGTTTAGACAAATTTTTCAACCAAAGCGATTAAATCGGGCAATTTATTTACAAAATAAGGCTGTATTTTGGCATGTTCACAATCTTCGCGTGTGCCAAGCCCATGCTCTATGAAAATTGGCTGGAACCCTGCGGCAATCGCCGCCATCATATCGGTTTCCGTATCCCCGACATACCAGATTTCATTTTTCTGGGGGTTAAGGCCAATCTTATCGACGGCCATCAACAACGGATCTGGCGCAGGCTTATCTTTTGCAGCTTCCCCTGCCCCAATATTCGATACCAAATACTTATCCCATCCCAAATGGGAAATTTCACGAATAAGAAACTTGTGACGCTTATTACTGACAATTCCCATCGGAATACCCATAGAAAAGATTGTATCTAAAAACATCTGGCTATCATCAAATGCCGCCAGATTATCCAGATGGGTTTTTTCAACATATTCGTAAAAAGCCTGAAACGCTTCATCTGATTTATCACCAAAAATTTCAGGGAATAATTCACGCGAAGATTTACGAATACGTTTTTTCGCCTCATCCATTGAAATGGGATCCATCGAAAATTTTTGCAACACATGATTATGATTAGCCGTCATAGTTGGCAAGGTATCAACCAGAGTCCCATCCCAGTCGAAAAAAATAGCATCAGGTTTTTGAAGATTGCGCATCGGATTAAGCAGAAATTTTAACGACTTTTGAGTCATATTCATCCGGATTATCGGCATTATCCATCATTTCATCGCGTTCAGACGTTGAGATATGAAGGGATTTAAGTTTACGGTGCAACGCCGACCGTTCCATACCAACAAACTGCGCTGTGCGAGAAATATTGCCGCCAAAACGATTGATTTGCGCCAACAGATATTCACGTTCAAAAACTTCACGGGCCTCGCGCAATGGCAAAGCAATCATATCTGTCTGCCAATCACCTTTTAAGGCCGCATGAATAGTTCCTGCGATTTCAGGCGGTAAATCCGTCACCTGAATTGGAGAAGAAGATTGACCATTCCCCAAAATCATCATCCATTCCACCAGATTTTTTAACTGGCGGACATTTCCCGGCCACGAATACCCGATAAATGCCGACATCGCACCCTCAGACACCTGACGTTCCATCCGATTGGATTGCTGGGCATAAACTTTGATAAAATGATTAATCAACAATGGAATATCTTCACGACGATCCCGAAGCGGAGGAACAGCAATCGGCACAACATTCAAACGATAATATAAATCTTCGCGGAAAGAACCTTCTTCAATCTTTTCTTCTAAATTACGGCTGGTGGCTGCCAAAATGCGGACATCAACCTTAATTTGGGAAACACCACCCACATGGGTAAAACTTTGATCTTGAAGAACGCGCAAAATTTTTGCCTGCGTTTCAACCGATAAATCCGAAACCTCATCCAGAAGTAACGTCCCGCCATCAGCCCGTTCCAGAACACCCATTACGCTCTTACCTGCCTCATCGCTACCGAATAATTCGGCATCAATCCGGTCAGGATTAAGCGAGGCACAATTTAAAGCAATAAAAGGACGCATTCCTCGG
This sequence comes from uncultured Micavibrio sp., assembly GCA_964629455.1. Lineage (GTDB taxonomy): Bacteria > Pseudomonadota > Alphaproteobacteria > Micavibrionales > Micavibrionaceae > UBA1573. The sequence continues at coordinate 4,053 of CAZVSN010000055.1, forward strand.
GACGATTTGGCATGAATGGTTTTTGCAATGACTTCCTTACCAGAACCGGCAGGCCCAGTAATTAAAACACGGCTATTCGTTGCCGCGACCTTGTCAATCATCTGCATCAAGATTTGAAAAGGATGGGAATGCCCGACCAATTCCATCGGCGCATCATGCTGTTGACGAAGAGCCGCATTTTCACGCTTTAGCGCAGCAGACTCCAAAGCCCTCGCAACCATCAACAACAAACGATCTGTCTTAAACGGCTTTTCAATGAAATCATAAGCCCCCATGCGAATGGCTTTAACCGCCGTTTCAATGGTTCCGTGCCCGCTAATCATAATGACAGGAACGTCAGGCTGATCTGCCTTTATTTTTTCAAGAATACCTAAGCCATCATATTCGCTGTTTTGTAACCAGATATCCAATACAACCAAAGAAAATTTCTTGGCTTTGATTTTTGCAAAAGCCTGCTCGGCATTTTCGGCTTGTGCCGTTTTATACCCTTCATCTTGCAAAATTCCATCTATCAGGTTTCTGATATCTGTTTCATCATCAACAATAAGAATATCTGCAGTCATCTGTAATTAAACTTTTCCTGTTACTTATTTTTTCTATCGGGAAGAACCAACGTCACGTTTGCCCCTCCTAAATCTTTCCAATTTGGAATATCACGCAACTGATCGGCATACCCGAATATAATATGCCCGCCGTGATCTTCCATAATTTTCTTAACAATCGCAAGCCCCAAACCTGTTCCCTTTTCTTTAAAGGTAACATAGGGTTCTGTCAAAGTTTCATGATTTTTGTCCTTAGGCAATCCCAAACCGTTATCTCCGACAGAAATCAACAGATTTTGTTGGCTATCCCTCCCCATCCAAACGCCAAGTTGAGAGGGTATATCTTCAGATTTTCGGCGCTCTTCAACCGAATCAAGGGCATTTTGGATGATATTGGTGACGGCCTGACGGATTTGTTGTTCATCACACAAAATTTCTGTTCCTTTTAAGGCCTCAACCGTTGAAATTCCCAAATAGCTGACTTCTGGGTGCGCCTGTCGATAAAACATCAAAATATCACTGATAAGCGAAGAAATATCACACGGTTTAAACATTGGTTCAGGCAATCGTGCAAACGATGAAAACTCGTTCACCATACGCCCAATTCCCTCAACATGGCGAACAATTGTATCAATACATTGTCCAAAAATATCCCGATCTTTCTGATCTTCCAACCCCTGCATATATTTACGTTTTAATCGTTCCGCAGATAATTGAATAGGTGTCAGGGGGTTTTTAATCTCATGCGCGATGCGCCTTGCAACATCTGCCCATGCGGCCTTACGCTGTGCTGATTGTAAATTGGTAATATCGTCAAAGGTAACAACCGCACCCAAATCCTGTTCACCCAATAATTCAATTGCAACCCGTACCAACAAAACGCGTCGCCCCCCAACATCCATTTGTATGGATATTTCAGATTGATGAATTTTATCAGGCAACAAATAGGCCTGCGCAATTAATTCCGAAATATTCGGAATAACTTGTTCAATCTTTTTACCGAGTATTTTTGAACTTTCCTTGGACAGGATATTTGCAGCAGACTGATTGACAAGGGATATAAAACCATCTTTACCAACACTCAAAACACCTGATGTGACACCTGTCAGAATAGTTTCTGTAAATTGTCGGCGCTCATCAATTCGTCGATTGGCGCTCATCAATTCTTTGCGTTGATCGCTAATTTGTGTGGTCATACGATTAAAAGATCTGGCCAGATAATCAAATTCCTCAAACCCACTCTGCTCTGAAACATGAGCCGTTAAATCCCCTTGACGCACTCTATCTGATGCCTCAATCAACGCCGCAATCGGCTGCGCCAATCTTCGCGCAAATACCAATGCAAACCAGATGGCTGAAAATAACAAAACCAATGCAACAACAATATAAATCAAGGTCACAGTCGTCCGTAACCCGACATAATGGGCCGACATTTCATCATATTTTTGAACGGCTTCCCGCGTGGTTTGCAAATGGTTCAACACATTGGCTTCAACCATCCGCCCGACATATAAGTAGGTATCAGGAAAATTCGTCAATTTAACCAAAGCCCGAATTTGACTGTCATCTGTGTCAGTTAACAGAGCCACATCCCCTTCATTGGCATTATCCAATGCAAATGAAGGCAATTCTTTAACATCAAATCCAATAACCAAGCCAACTTCATTCAAAATCTCGCCAGATTTATCAAAAATGACAACTTCGGTTAATCCACGCAACATCGCTTGCGTCTGAACAAATTTTGCAAAGCCTTGGGGATTAGTAACCGACAATGTGGCTTCATGGTCAAGGTCTTTGGCCATGGCCAGAATATCGGCACGAATAACCTGATGATGTTCCCGCAAATAAGCTTCGGCAACGGCTTGGGATTCATTGACGGCCGTTTTCACCCGATCACTAAACCAAGTTTGAACGCCGTAATGAAAAAAGAACAAAGAAAAAATGGTCATGATAACGGCGGGTGCCATTGCCAATAATCCAAAAATATACACCAGCCTAAGGTGAAGGCGCGCCCCCGGTATCCCGCGGCGCCAAACCGAATAGAGCAACACAACGCGACGGGCAATCAATATCCCCAAAAAACCAAGAACCAACAAATCAATATTCAAAAGCCAGATAACAAGATCAGGGTGGTTTCCAAAGGGCGGTGTCGACCGCAACGCAGCATAGGTTGTCGAACCAAGAATAAGGGCCAACCCGATTAAAATAGCCGCCATTTTTCTATCCCATGAGCCACCCCAAGAACGGGCAAGGCTGCGGCGCAGCCGTGCCATACGGGCGAAAGGCAAAAAACGTGGAAAAAGTGCAATTGGACTGCGCATAAGTCGCAAAATATCACTGTTCAGACAAAAAAAAGCAAGCTAAACCATACACATGGTTAAAAATACCCCCCTTTCCGTTTCCCGTCCCTTTTCGGTGATTATCGTTGCCGCGGGGCACGGGGCACGTTTTGGAGATAATCTCCCCAAACAATATCATAAAATCCATGGCAAACCCGTTTTGCGCCATACAATCGAAAGATTTTTGAAACATCCATCTCTTGTTCAGATTCAAGTCGTCATCGCAGACGGTTTTCAACACCATTACACAGAATCCACCACAGGGCTTCCCAAATTAAACCCACCTGTTCTGGGGGGGGCAACCCGTCAGGAAAGTGTTTATAACGCCCTCTCTGCTCTCTCGTTAAACGAAGATGATATTGTATTGATACATGATGCCGCACGTCCCTGTTTTTCAAATGATGCAATCGACAATATGTTGGAAACACTGACATCGGTAAAGGCTGCAACATTGGCTGCGCCTGTCAGTGATACACTCAGAAAATCAGATGCCCAAGAATTATCGGATATCATAGACCGCACAGGACTCTATGCCATACAAACGCCTCAAGCTTTTCATTACGGCATCATCAAACGGGCCCATGAACAATTTAAAAACCAAAGTTTCACAGACGATACCGCATTGGTCACAGAGTTAGGCATTCCCGTACACATCATTGAAAGCGGGCGCGAAAACATCAAAATCACATTGCCAGAGGATTTGAAATTGGCTGAACATTTTTTAAATATCCCCATGATCCCCCGCACAGGATTAGGATTTGATGTCCATGCCTTTGGCGATACCGCTCCATCCATCCGTATTGGCGGAATCGACATCCCCCACACCCATAAATTAAAAGGTCATTCGGATGCAGATGTTCTGCTTCACGCCATCACAGATGCCCTTTATGGAACAATTGCAGATGGTGATATCGGCAGCCATTTCCCGCCAAGCAACCCAGATTTTAAAGGCAAGGATAGTGCTTTTTTTCTGGAGGCCGCCGTCAATGCCGTTAAATCCAAAGGTGGAAAAATTGTCCATATCGATAGCGTTATCATGTGCGAAGCCCCGAAAATCGGCCCGCACCGTACGAATATTCAAAATCGGGTTGCAGATATTGTGGGTATCGCCCCATCACGGGTCAGCATTAAAGCAACAACTACCGAGGAATTAGGATTCACAGGACGTCGCGAAGGCATTGCAGCACAAGCCATAGTGACAATCTTATTACCTGACGAGGAACAAACAAATGGGATATAAACAAACATATGCAACTGTTAAAGCACAGCGCGATAAATTTCTATCAACCACAGACCAAAGTTCATTTGATTTCCAAATTGCAACATGGTTCAGAACAGGGTTGATTATCCCTGCCCCCGGAACTTGGGGAACATTAGGCGGTATGGTTTTGGGGGTTCCACTCCTATTCCTTACCAATTCCGCATTGGTTTTTCTGGTGGGTATCATCCTGTTTTTCGTTGGGTTGCAATGCGTTGAGCGGTTAGAGGAAAAATCAGGCGACCACGATTCATCTTTTATCGTTATCGACGAAGTCGCCGCTATCTTAATGTTATTAGCACTCCTGCCATCAACGTCTATCGTCACGCTTGCTCTGGGGTTTTTGCTCTTTCGTTATTTTGATGCAAAAAAACCATGGTTGGTGGGCATGGCAGATAAAAAAATCAAAGGAGCTTTGGGTGTCATGGCTGATGATGTGGTCGCAGCCATCTTTGCCTTGATAAGCTATTATATTCTGGTGACAATTTTTCTGCTGACAATGGGGGCTGCCGGATTGGCATTGTTTGGATATGGAACAACTCATTAAAACATTGAGCGAAATGTTACGCGCAAAAGGGTTAAAACTGGCAACGGCCGAGTCATGCACAGGTGGGCTTATCTCGGCTGCAATAACAGAACTCGCAGGATCATCAGATGTATTTGACCGTGGGTTTGTAACCTATTCTAATCAGTCAAAAATTGATTTACTTGGTGTATCTGCAAACACTATCGAAACCCATGGCGCGGTGAGCGACCAAACGGCTGGAGAAATGGCACAAGGAGCCATCAACCGTAGTCAAGCCGATATATCGATTGCGGTCACGGGTATTGCGGGGCCATCGGGCGGGACAGCGGATAAACCTGTCGGCCTTGTCTATATTGCCATTGGACAAAAAAACGAAGCGCCGTTTGTGACCTATAACCTATTTAGCGGTGACAGAGAATCAATCAGGCGGCAAACCACAATGGTTGCCGCCCGACATCTTATCTCTATACTCCAACAAAGAGCTTAAAACCTTAAGGTTTTAAAAGAACGCGCGCATTCACAGATAAACTCACATCTGTTTCACCAGGCGTAGCAACAGGTGCAGACATTGCGGCCTCCGCAACAGCGCCATCCATTGCCATAGCTTTCATCATCATAACAGGTTGAGGTTGAGGCATATAACTTCCATCAATATTGACCTCGACGATGTCATAGCCAGACTTGCCCAATGTTTTTGAAATCAATTCGGCTTTCTTCTGGATTTTTTGCAAAGCCCCGACCAACAATTCGTCACGTTGGGCTTCTGCCAATTCAGGCGATAATGTATAGCTCAAGCCATTCATCACAAAACCCATATCCTGAATTTTTCCCAAAACATCCAAAATCTTTTCCGCATCTTTGGATTGGATATCTACTGTCTGACTGCCCTTCCATACCATGCGTTTCTTTTGTTCGGCATGGCTTAATGGTTTCGGGGATGGGTTGGGGTCATAAGAATACACATAGTAATTTCCTGTGCTGACTTTGATTGCGGAATCTGCTTTGGCAAGATCCACAGCTTTCTTCATAGCCTTATTAATTTCGTCCTGCACTTTGCGGGAATCTTTCCCTTCCATTTCGATACGAAGGCTAGATACCAATAAATCTTGTTCAACTTTTTTCTGGTCAGACGCAGACAAAGTCACGAAAGCACCAGCAACCTCTTTCGCACCTTCTTTTTTATCATCATCTGCAAACGCAGGTGATACGGCCAAAACACCAAGCACACAAAGGGATAAAATATGTTTCATGTTACACGTCCTTCTTCTTTTTTGTAGGTTTACCATAGAGTTGTTTGGCGCGATCTTCAAAAGCCCCGACCATACGCTTAACGATTTCATTAAAGAAAACCCCCATCAATTTTTGAAAAATCGGGTTTTTAAATTCAAAATCAACATAAAAATCAACCAGACAGGCTCCGTTTGGTTCTTCGGTAAACGACCATGTATTGGACAAGTACCGCAAAGGGCCATTGATATATTCAACACGAATAGAATGAGGACGTTCATAAGTCACCCGCGAAGCAAACCATTCGCGGAATAATTTGTATCCGACAACCAGATTAGCCATGATAACACCATCTGATTGGGAAATAATACGGCACTCTTGGCACCACGGTAAAAATTCAGGATAACGTTCAACATCAACGACCATATCGAACATTTGTTCAGGCGTGTAGGGTAATACCTTCTTCTCGGCGTGTGTTGGCATTGGCAGGCAACTTCTCTTCGGCTTTAAAATACTCTTTCAATGGTTTTACATTGTAAATTATGCCAAGTCTATCCTGATGTTTTTCAAGAGGGTCTTTGCGATAAATATCGGTTGCCTCAATAATATCCCTAAATTGTTTAATGCTGCAGACTCTATTTTGTGCGACAAAGTCCATGACGGTCAGTTTTTCGGGTGGGTTTTTCAGACGGTATTCCAAATATGCGGCGGCTATTGGATAGGTATAGGTCTGTTTAATCGATGGCGTGGTATCATCCAATGAATTATGATAAAGGTCGCAAAGCTTTACAGTAGCCGCCAACGGATTATCGGCAATCCGTTCAATATATTCAAAATAAGTATCATCATCTTTTTTATGAAGACATTTAATGGCATCGATAACCTCATCTGGCAACAATCCATCCAAATCTGTTTCCAGATTGATATTTGATTTTTCACCACCGTCATGAAGCAATGCGGCAACCATCGCCATCCAAACATGCCCTTCATTATTTTCAAGATATTTTTCACCATGTTGACGAACCAAATCGGCAACCCCCATCGGGTGGGTAATATAGGATTTGCCATCGCGGCGTTTTTCTTGGGAATGCAAAATAAAACACAGAATAATACCACATTGTGTTTCACTGATTTTACCCGCATCGCGTTGCTTACGAAGCAGTGGCAAATATTCATCTTTCGGGAATGCAGAAAGGGTTTTAGAACCATCCGATTCCAATAGGGCTTTGGTTTTTACTTTTCTGTTGTAAAGACTGGCAATCCCTTGAATTTCATAGACACTCATCGCTTCATCATGATGGAATAATCTGCCCAGAAAACTTCCCTGCGTGGCAGATTCCAAGTCGGTTGCCCAACAGAAAACCTTGGCTTGTTCTAACTTTCCATCAGGGGATCTATCTTTTCTTTGAAAAATTCTCTCGATATGGCGCCACTCACGACTTCCCTCGCGAATTTGTTCTATTTTATAAATTTCTTCTTTTGTTTTTGCATTATACAACTGCACAAAATTATTCAGAAACGCCGTTGGGTCATATTGGGAATGTTTGTGTCGAATAGACACCGCACACATTAATGCGGCTGCATTTAATGCTGTAATACGCCCTTTTTTCAGGGCTGTTTCCAAAGTTGAAATCAGACTATCTTTGGGAATAGCCAAATTAGGAATAATACCAGCTTTATAAAGAAATTCTTTTTTCCACACAAACGCGCGCTTGGTCACTGCAAATCCGAATGGAGTTTGCGCCAATTCGTTGAATGTCTGTTTTAGTGAAGCAAACACAATATCCATCCCTGTAGCACCATGTTTATAAGGGATAGTTTTCGATTCCGTCAAGGAAATTATGTATAATAATGGGCGTTTTATGCGTTTTTAGACAGCTTTTCTGCTCTGGCGGCCTGAAGCTTGGCAAAATCTTCGCCCGCATGGTGGCTAGAACGAGTAAGCGGCGTCGCAGACACCATCAAAAATCCCTTGGCACGCGCCATTTTCTCTAAGCCTTCAAACTCCTCTGGCGACCAAAAACGGTCAACGGGGGCGTGTTTCGGGCTCGGTT
>CAZVSN010000056.1:0-3659 GCA_964629455.1 uncultured Micavibrio sp.
GAAACCATGTCAAAACCCTTTAAAATTCATTCCGATTATACGCCCGCAGGGGATCAACCTGCGGCGATACAAGCATTGGTGGCGGGGTTGGGGCAGGGACTGACTGACCAAGTGCTCCTCGGGGTTACGGGGTCGGGTAAGACATTTACCATGGCGCATATTATTGAACGCACGCAGCGCCCTGCACTTATTCTTGCGCCGAATAAAACTTTGGCAGCGCAATTATACAGCGAAATGAAATCATTTTTTCCTGAAAATGCCGTGGAATATTTTGTGTCCTATTACGATTATTATCAGCCCGAGGCGTATGTTGCCAATCGTGATTTGTATATTGAAAAAGAAGCAACAATTAATGAACAGATAGATCGGATGCGCCATGCCGCTACCCGCGCTATCTTTGAACGTCCTGATGTCATTATTGTGGCATCGGTATCTTGCATTTACGGTATTGGGTCAAAGGAAGATTATTATTCAATGACCTTTGAGGTATCAAAGGGGCAACGGATTGACCGTCAAGCGCTTATCGAAAAATTTGTGGAACTTCAATATAAACGCAACGATATGGTGTTTGAACGCGGTGGTTTCCGTGTGCGGGGCGATACCATTGAATTATTTCCTGTTCACTTTGAAGACAGGGCGTGGCGGTTTTCTTTGTTTGGGGACGAGGTGGAGCAAATTACTGAATTTGACCCGTTGACGGGGCAAAAATTCATTACCATGGATGCTGTGCGGATTTACGCCAATTCGCACTATGTCACACCAGGGCCAACCATTGCACAGGCTATCGGGCACATTAAAACTGAATTGAAATCCCGTTTGGAAGAATTCCGCGACCAAGGAAAATTGGTAGAGGCGCAAAGGTTGGAACAACGTGCAACATTCGATATTGAAATGTTGACGGCAACAGGGATGTGTCAGGGTATTGAAAATTATTCGCGGTATTTAACAGGGCGCGCAGCGGGTGAAGCACCGCCAACTTTGTTTGAATATCTTCCCAAGAATGCATTGCTGTTTTTGGATGAAAGCCATGTGATGGTCGGGCAATTGGGTGGGATGTTTAATGGCGACCGCGCGCGTAAAACAACATTGGCTGAATTCGGATTTCGTTTGCCATCGGCACTTGATAACCGGCCATTGAAATTTGATGAATGGAATGCCATGCGCCCGCAAACGGTGTATGTGTCGGCAACCCCCGGTGATTGGGAATTAGAACAAACGGGCGGAGTATTTGTTGAACAAGTGGTAAGGCCTACAGGTTTAATTGACCCACCCGTTGAAATTCGTCCATCAGAAGGGCAGATTGATGATTTAATGCATGAATGCCAACGTGTTGTGTCCCTTGGTGGGCGGGCATTGGTTACAACACTTACCAAAAAAATGGCAGAAAACCTGACCGATTATCTGGTGGAAAACGGCCTGAAAGTTCGTTATCTCCATTCTGATATCGACACGTTGGAACGTATTGAAATTATCCGTGATTTGCGGATGGGTGGGTTTGATATTCTGGTGGGGATTAACTTGCTGCGTGAAGGGTTGGATATTCCCGAATGTATGTTGGTTGCCATTCTGGATGCGGATAAGGAAGGGTTTCTTCGTTCCCGTACATCACTTATCCAAACTATCGGGCGCGCCGCACGGAATGTCGGTGGTAAAGCTGTTCTGTATGCCGATAATTATACCAAGAGTATGAAAGCAGCGATTGACGAAACCGATAGGCGACGTGCAAGACAGGTTGAATATAACACGGCGCATAACATCACACCGGAAAGCATTACCAAAACCATTCGCGATACATTGTCGAGTGTGTATGAACAGGCAGATTATGGTGATTTGACACCGCAGGCGATTGGATTTTCAGATAATGACCAAGCCTTACTTCACGACCCGAAAGCCCTGCAAAAACAAATCAAAAAGCTGGAAACCAAAATGCACAAAGCCGCGAGCGATTTGGAATTTGAGGAAGCCGCCAAAATCCGTGATGAAATCAAACGTCTGGAAGCGTTGGATTTGATGGTGAGGTAGAATAATTAGTTATTATAATTTCTGATGGGGGCTTCTTTGGTATTATTTTGTTTGGCTTGATAATACTTTAGGGCGGTTATAACTGGTTCTGTTGCGCGGTTGATAATACTTTGGTCGAGGAGGGCATCTCCCCCGTTTCTGTTGCAAAAATCTAATCCTGACATATTGGCATTGTTTCTTTTTTTGCGAATGGCATGAAGGATTTTATTGATGCGGCTACTGTCCTGACTTTTTAAACTTTCACGGAATTCTTCAAACTCGTCGCGCAGATCGTTTTTTTCAAGGGCAATGCGCAATGCATTTAATCCTTTGACTGATCCGCTACTTAAAAGGAGTCTTTCAAGTCGGATGGCAAATTCCATCATCACAATGTCTGACGCATATTGTTGGAGCCCGTATAAGGCGCAGGCCTCTTGCGTTTGTCCATGTTGGTAAAATATATAAAAATCATTGAGCGACCCATTTTTGTCTTGTGTGTAATGTGCGCTTTCATTGGCAAGACTAAGGGTGGTTAGGATGGTCATATATTGATCAAAATCAGGTTTGAAAGCCATGTCTTGGTTGCTGGATAAAATGACATAGTCGCGACGGTATTGGCGGAGGTTTTGCCCGATTTCAATTTGTCCCCCTCCGTTTTCAGGTCGATAGCGGGCTAGGGGAGCATTGTCACCACTGACAGATGCAAAATGCATAGTATCAAATAGATTTTTTTGGGATGAGGAGGGATTGGTATCTTTCCAAATTTGTAGAGCTCTTGATAATGAGGTGGGAGGTGTATCTCCCATTGCAAGATATGGAATGCAGAGCGCGAAAGTCAGATAAATGGGTATGAAGAGGAAAAAACGAGCCATATTTAAATTATATAGACTTTATTATTGTTTTATAGGGGGAAGATGGTAGGGCATTGCTGCTTTTTTATTTGCCGAAATCATGGTAAAATCAGCCCTGAATAGAAAAAGGATTTTATCTTGAATATCTGGTTTATGATTTGGGTCTTTGTTGCGGTGTTTATTTTGGGGACATCGCTTTGGTCGTATTATATCCTTTTGAAGCAAAAGCGGGCATGGGAGAGTTTTTCAAAAAAACATAATTTCCAATATTTATCATCGGCTGTATTGAAATCGCCATATTTGCGTGGAATGTTTCACGATTTTGAGGTTGTTGTTTTTTCTGATAATCAATTGGCGGGCACTGAGCGCCAAAGAAATATTCGCACGACATTCCAATTTACATTAAAGGCACCCATGCCAACGGAAGGTGCTATTGGTTCTCCAGTTTTTTCCAATTTCATCAACGGATTGTCATTGCCTGATAAATATGAACCTGCGGATTTTACAGGATGGAATAAGGATATTGTTATCCGCGTGAAAAGTGTTGAACCTATTAGAGCCTATTTTACCAAGGAACGTTTATCTGCATTTAATGCTTTGATGGTGATTAAAAACAACCCTGCAATTCTGTTGTTTAGCGAAACTGAAACGGTACTCAGAATTGAAAGTACAGATCCGTTTGATGATGCAGAGAAATTAGAGCGTTTCCTGATAAAAGTATCTGATGCGGCGAAGATTATTTCGATATAAATGAAAAGCGGGGACGATCCCCGCTTTTTTTATATTCGTTTTATACTCGTTTTATAC
>CAZVSN010000056.1:3759-11799 GCA_964629455.1 uncultured Micavibrio sp.
TCGTTTTATACTCGTTTTATACCCTGCCCATTGCCAGATATTTTTGCTGGCGGCGTTTTATCAGGCGGTCGGAATCCCATGGTGTTAATTCTGCCAACCCTTTTTCTAACTGGCGACCAACTTGGGCAATAGCATCTTTGCGGTTGCGGTGTGCGCCGCCCATTGGTTCTGGGATAATGGCATCAATCAGTTTTAAGCCATGTAAGTCTTGGGCGGTGAGTTTTAACGCTGTTGCTGCTTCTTCTGCTTGTTGTGCAGAACGCCACAGAATGGACGCGCAACCTTCAGGTGAGATAACGGAATAGATAGAGTGTTCAAGCATATAAACACGGTCTGCGGTGGCAATCGCAATTGCGCCACCTGATCCGCCTTCGCCGATTACAACCGACATCATGGGCGAGCGTAAGCGCAAGCACGCATCCATTGATTGGGCAATGGCTTCGGCTTGACCGCGTGCTTCTGCCTCAACTCCTGGATATGCACCAGCAGTATCAACGAGAGAGATAACGGGCAATTGGAATTGTGATGCCATCTCCATCAGGCGAATGGCTTTGCGATATCCTTCGGGTTTGGCCATACCAAAATTATGGCGGATACGGGTTTCTGTATCGTGGCCTTTTTCTTGTCCCATCACGACAACCGATGTTCCTTTGAAACGACCAAGGCCGCCAATCAATGCGGCATCTTCACCAAACTGGCGATCACCTGCGAGTGGTGTGAAATCGGTAATCAATTCTTTGACGTAGTCGACGAAGTGTGGGCGTTCAGGGTGGCGTGCAACCAAAACTTTTTGTGCGGGTGTCAATTTGCTGTAGGTGGACACCATCAACTTTTCTGCTTTGTTTTCCAGACGGTTGATTTCATCGGCAATGCTGAAATCTTTGCTGCTGGTCATGTTGCGAAGTTCGGAAATTTTTCCTTCTAATTCCGCAATCGGTTTTTCAAATTCCAAAGCAATCATGATAAAAATTATTCCTCTATTTAAAATCAAATCATTTAATTTTGTGCATCATAGCAAAACAGGCAGTCCGTGACAAATCGGGGCTGCCTGTTCCATAATAGTTATAAACTGATATTAGGCCTTTTTCGCCAAAGGATGTTTTTCCTCAACGGTTTTTTTCAGCTTTTTACCAATAATATGGGTGTAAATCTGGGTTGTTGCGATATCTGCGTGACCCAACATTTTTTGAACCGCACGAAGATCTGCGCCATTGCTGAGCAGGTGGGTTGCAAATGCGTGGCGCAAGATGTGCGGGCTGACGTGTTCTTCGTCGATTTTTGCGGCGCGTGCCAAATCTTTCAGCAATTGTGCAAAACGTTGACGTGTCAGGTGACCAGAGTCGGATGTACGGGATGGGAATAACCATTTTGACATACGTCCAGCATCATCAGAGGTTGCGAATTGACCGCGTACATTCATGTATTCAGCCAAAGCTTTTTGTGATGATTCAGACAGGGGAACCATGCGTTCACGTCCGCCTTTACCTTCAACCATAATAAACTGGCTGCCTTCGGAAATAGCGGCGATTGGCAAGCCAACGAGTTCGGAAACACGGAGGCCAGTTGCATAGAGCAATTCAAGCAAGCAAACCAAACGAACACTTTCCGCGCCACCTTGTTGACCAGCAACGGTGATCAGGGTGTCAACTTCGCCTTCTGACAATGTTTTTGGCAAAGTGCGTGTTTGTTTCGGGCTTTCGATTGTTGATGTCGGATCTTCTTTACGCGCATTTTCCGATACGAGGTAACGGTAAAATTGACGCAAAGCAGACAGGCGACGGGCAACAGTACGAACAGCGATCTGGTTCGAATTTTGACCTTTGGTGTGGATTTTTGCACTGAGGTCTTGCAGGTAAGCTTTCAAATCATCCCCAGTGGCGGCATCGATTTCTTTGCTGCGTTGCGCACGGAGGTAAAGGCTGACATCTGCCAGATCACGCCAGTAAGCATGACGGGTGTTGAGTGCTGCACCACGTTCCGTGGTCAACATATCGAGGAATGAATCTACCCATTTGGACAGATTCGGTTTAGGCATTGCTGGACGACCTGGACGAGCCATAATTTATTTCTCCTTTTTATTTATTCTTTAAATAAAGTCCCTAACGCGCTGCGCGCCAAAGACAGTGTTTCTTCAGTTAACCCCGCAGAATTAAAAGCCTCAAATATCTGGTAAAGTGCCGCAGGGTGAAGTTTCTCCGTTGGCGTATCCATTAATATTTTAAGACTTGTAACAACCACTTGATCTATCTGCTTCTGCTCGGCTGATTTTTTCAAGCTACTCAGTATTTCAGCATTAGGCATTACATAATTGCCAGAAGCTGTCAAGTTTAAAATATTGTCATAAGCATTTTTATTAACATTTTGGGGGTCAAAGGCCACTTTAAGTGTCAAAAGCTTGGAATGCCTATCGGTATCTGTCTTTGCGAGGGATGAGATCAGGTGTGAAATTAAGGCATTCTCACCTGATTCGGGTGTATTTTCAGGGGTGGTTTGAGGGGCTTGAGGGTCTAAAAAGGCATTTTTGACCAGATTCGGTGCGATTTGATGATTCGCGGCCAATAAAAGCTTGATGCTCAAACGAAGGTTAAAATTTGGAAATTTGGGCTCTGTCACCGCATAAAGAGGAATTAATAAATTCTGTTTTTCTGCTGTATCAGCTAATTCCAACAATCTGACTGGTATCAGGGCGGGGGTTTGCAGTTTGTACTCTGTTAGGAAATTGGCATAAGGGTTTGTTTTATCTGCTATTTCAATTTTTACTATTTCTGCAATCGCCGCGTCACCAGATAATAACCCGCGTTTGATGGCAACCGCCAATACAGGTAGCTTTATCGGGGATGTTTTATCAAGGTAGGCGAGCAGGAGGGATATTTTCTTGTCCGTTAACGATGTCAGGCTGGATTGATTGGTTAATATTCCAGCAATGCGGTTGGTTTTAATCATCGCGATTGCCGATACAATGTCTGTTGTATTGAATTCGGTGGCTGTGATGGATTTCGTTAATTTATTAGCATCCGCATAAATGCGGGCGGCGTTGGATAGTCTAAGTGTGTCATCGGTTCCTGCAACAGGACTGAGCAGAGCCTGACACAACGTGTCGATGTTTAACCAAATTTGTGGGGTGTCTGTTTTCAGGGATTTATCCAGTGCTTTTTGTTCCAGACAGGCAACGGCCATTTCCCCGTGTCCCAAAATGGCTTCAATCCCTGCGCGCGCAGCCAGAGGCGTTGGGGGGGCATCTTCGTTTAATTTATAAAGCGTCATCGCATCCTGAAAGTTGCCCAAATCCACCAAGCGTTGAATGCGCAGGGCGTAGATGTTTTCATTTGCTGAATCGGTGTTCGCCAAATTTGGCGCAGGGGTTAGGGTTGCGCGTAAGAGTAAGTCATGCGTTACGGCATTCGGAGAGGTTATGTCTTTGGGAGATAAGAAATTTACAAGATCTTTGCGGGTTGAGTTTTCCCAAAAATCAGACGGAAATCCATAGGTTCCACGCGGATTTAGTGTTTCCAGATGTGTTGTATCAGTATGCGTTGTGCTGCCTTGGCTGTCTGGTGCTGCCTTTGATAATTCATCCGTTGATGTTTGCACGGGTTTGATTTTAACCGGCATAACTTTTAACGGTTTTGGAATATTGGGCGTCGCCTCTTGCGCTGGCGTGGATTCGGCATGGGTTGTCGGTGGATATGCTAACAATCCTAAAACGATAATTGCAGGTATCAAGCGCATTTGGCGACGCATGGTTTTTGTTACTCCGTTGCTACAGGAACGTTTTTGGTTACGGGGGTTTGTTCAACATGAACATCAGCAATACTCAGGTAGATAAAGCCACCAATTGCAATAACCAAAACAAAACCCAGCAGGGCACCAAGTATTTTCATGAAAATAACTCCTTTTAACAAAACTTTATCTGATTCTTATATAAATCGTAAAATGGCTTTATGAACAGAGGTTTTTCATCTATTTAAGTAGTTATGATTGAAACACAGAAAAATATTGATGAAATTAAGGCTCATTTGACGGATCCGATTGTTTTGGTCGGGTTGATGGGGGCTGGAAAAACAACAGTTGGCCGATTATTGGCTGAAAAGCTGGGTTGGCCGTTTTATGATTCGGATGACGAAATTGTCCGATCCGCAGGAAAATCAATTTCCAAAATTTTCGAAGAAGAGGGCGAGCCTGCGTTCCGAGATTTAGAACGTATGACCATTCAGGGGTTATTACGGCATGGTGTGTGTGTGATTGCATCGGGTGGTGGATCAATCTCTATTCCCGAAACGGCCAAATCTATTTTAGAAAATAGCTTATGTTTATGGATTGATGCTCCTGTTGATCTGTTGGTGGAACGGACGCGTGGGTCTAATCGCCCTTTGTTACAGCATGGGGATCCGACAGAAGTTTTGACGATGTTGGCGCGCAAACGAAATGAAGCCTATAGGCAGGCACATCTTCATGTTCTGGATGATGGGCTTGAACCTGAAGAGATGACCAATCGGATTTTGATGCAAATTCGAGAGCATTTGTTTGAAAGTATTGCAGACACCGAAGATGATGATGATACCCATGTGCCGCAGGCATTGTGTATGACGGTTTCTTTGTTTGATAGAAGCTATCCGATTTTTATTGGGTCGGGTTTGTTGGAAGATGTAGATGTTTGGCTTGGCCATGAATTCCACCATCGTAAGGCGTTTATTATTACAGATTATAATGTGCGGGCGGCGGTTACCGATAAATTTCAACAGGTGTTGACCCCGTATATGAAATCGGTGTCGGTGATGGAATTGCCGCCCGGCGAACAAACAAAATCATTAGACAGATATCAGGCGGTCACCGAATGGTTGATTGAAAGCGGTATCAAACGCGATTCTGTTGTCTTTGCTGTCGGTGGCGGTGTGATTGGTGATTTGGCGGGGTTTGCTGCGTCAACTGTTTTGCGGGGTGTTGATTTTATTCAGGTGCCGACAACGTTGTTGTCACAGGTGGATAGTTCTGTCGGTGGCAAAACGGGGATCAATACAAAGTTTGGCAAAAACCTGATTGGTGCATTTTATCAACCGCGTGCCGTTGTTATTGATTTGGATACTTTGAAAAGCCTTCCTAAACGCGAATGGTTGTCTGGGTATGCCGAAATTGTCAAATATGGGTTATTGGGCGATGCCGAATTTTTCACATGGCTTGAAATCAATGGCCAAAAAATGTTGGAAGGCCATCCCGTTGCGGTGATGCGTGCGATTGAAAAATCATGCGACATGAAAGCCGAGATTGTCAGCCAAGATGAACGCGAAGAAAACGGATTGCGTGCGTCATTGAATTTGGGGCATACATTCGGTCATGCTCTGGAATCATTGACGGGATATGGTTCTGAATTATTGCATGGCGAAGCCGTTGCAATTGGCTGTGTTCTGGCGGCGCGATTATCATTTGAATTGGGATATGTATCTGAAAGTGATGTGATGCGCGTTGCCCATCATTTTAAATCTGTTGGATTACGCACAGAAATTCGTGAAGTAAAATTGCCCGAAGGAACAACGGCAGAAACCATTGTGAACCTGATGCGTAAAGATAAAAAATCAAATGCCGAAGGCATGGGTTTTGTCATTATGAAACGTTTGGGTGATGTCGAGCTGTCTTCGACAGTTCCCGAAGGTTTGGTTTACAAGGTTGTCGAGGATTCATTGTCATGATGATTTTGGCGGTTTTTCTGGCGTGTATGGGATGTGTTCTTGTCTTGTTGATGCGTTATGATGTGACCGTTACGCGGCGTGGAAAATCCGATAAATCATGGATGAAGGTTTTTAAAACCCAACGGCAAAAAGCAATGGTTAAATCCATTTTGGATTTGGCGAGCGTCACCGTTAAAGAAATTATGATTCATCGTAAGAATGTGATGATGATTGATTTGGGTGAACCGATGGAATTAATTATCAACCAAGTGATGAAATGCCCGTATTCACGCATTCCCCTTTACCGCGATAAACCCGATAATATTGTGGGTGTTATTCATACCAAATGGTTGATGCGGGAATTAAAAGCGGTGGGTGATAATTTTTCTGCTATCAATCTGGAATCGATTGCGTCAGAGCCTTGGTTTATTCCTGATACAACAACCTTATATGACCAGTTGCAGGCGTTCCGCGAGCGGGGCGAACATTTCGCCTTTATTGTGGATGAATATGGCGCATTTGATGGCGTTGTGACGCTTGAAGATGTTTTGGAAGAGATTGTTGGCGATATCAGTGATGAACATGACCAGCGAATGCCTGGTGTGCGTCGCCAACAAAATGGAACATATTTGGTGAATGGTGAAGTTACCATTCGTGATTTGCGCCGTGAATTCCAATGGAATTTGCCCGATGATGATTATGCAACGATTGCGGGATTATTATTGCGTGAGAGTAGGTGCCTGCCCGATATCGGACACAGTTATAAATTTCATCGTCATCAATTTGATATTCTGCGCCGCCATCGTAATCAAATTACATTGGTGCGTATTACGCCGCCGTCACAGCAAGCCAGTCAGCAATAATCTTAATCTGGTCATCGCGGAATAGGGACGGGACGTGACCCGCGCCCGCAATGGTTTCCAATGTTAATTTATCATTGGATTTTCGTGTTTTCATGTCGTCTGCCACGCGGACAGGGAACAGGGTTGATAATTCCCCGCGCAGGGCGAGGGTGGGTTGATATATCCGTTCCCAGAATGGCCAGAAATCAACAGCGTTCATTGATGTGTCAAATGTGTGGGCGATGTTCGGGTCGAAATTGCGAATATATTTCCCTGCATCATTTTTGCGCAGATTAACATCAGACATATATAGCCATTGGTCTTCGGTCATCTCGCCACAGGAATAGGGTGTGCCAAGCGTCATTTTTAAAAACGGCACATTCTCTGCTGGGGAATTATATTCTGGTGTCAGGCGTATGAATTTGGCCAGAAACGCCATATCGAATTGGGGAACTTCGGGGCCAACATCAACGAGTATGAGGCGGCGAATGGGCGATGCCTCAGCACCTCCTGCGATGCACATTCCCAACAATCCGCCCATGGATACGCCGAGCCAGTCACAAGATGCGGGTTTGTCGCATCCGATTTCTTTTAAAAATAGAGAAATGTCTTTGAGGTATTGTTCAAAATTATAATCATCAGGATTGGCGTAATAGGAACTTTCGCCGCGTCCCGCGATATCTAATGCCGCCACGCGATACCCAAGGGATGCCAGATATTCACCAACAAATTTGAATTCTTGCGAATTACGGGTCAGCCCATGAACGCAAGCAATGGTTTTGGATGGAGGATTATCCGCGCCCCATATTTTATAATGAAGGGGATAGGAAACGCCAGATGCTGTTGTTTCAAATGTTCCTGTTTTCATGCGCTTTTGATGGTGACATTGATTGCCGATGTTTTGCCGTCTTCGGTCATGACATCATACTGCACGTTTGTGCCAATGACAAATGTGGTTATGTCGATGTTATGAAGGGCAGATGCATGAACGTAAATGTTCGGGCCATCCTCGGCGGGTTTTATAAAACCGTACCCTTTATCAGCTTTGAATAAAATTACGGTTCCGTCTGCCATTTTGATGTCCTTAAAAAATTAAGCGCGTTTTTTGTAACAATCACCGAGGTCGATGATGGTTGATTTTTTGCGGCGGATTTTATCGCCTGCCTTAACCTTAATTGTTCCGCCACCTGAAATTTTAATGGCCTCAATCACTTCCAATTCAAAAAATTCGCCAGTGGCCAGCAATTGTGCAGTCACACGTTGGTCGCCCATTTTATTGGGTTTGCCGCGTGCTTTGCTGGGCGGCGCGAACAGAGGTTCAACCCAACGGATCATGTCACCCTCAATCGGGTCTTTGCAGGGAATCCATTCGTCGTTTTTTGGAGGCATAATGTCTATCTCTCTATTTTAGAGAAAGTGGAGCGGGTGAAGGGAATCGAACCCTCATAGCCAGCTTGGAAGGCTGGAGCTTTACCACTAAGCTACACCCGCTTTTTGGTTTGGGTGTTTTAGCCGAACTCGGGGGTTTTGACAAG
>CAZVSN010000057.1:0-11771 GCA_964629455.1 uncultured Micavibrio sp.
TAATGTCAAATAATGACACGATAATGTAAAGTATGGGGGGATTACCAGTAGCATATTTTAATACGCAGAAAAATTACACATCAATTTATCCTGCTTCAAAAATTGAAAGCAGGATGTCGCACAAATCCAAACAGCAATATGACTTGCAGGAGGTTTGGCCTGATCAACCAGATCAAAAGGGGAAAGAATTTTGCTGAATATCTATTCGCAAAGCAGCGCAGTCAAGCTGACGCTGATTATACCGCAATGACCAACCTGCCCCCACAGGTCAAAATATTTGGTCAAAAAAGTAATATGATTTATCCGTTTATAACCAATGGTTGTGTGTTATGTCAAGAAAATTCAGAGGGAGATGTATACTAAAGTGATAGTTTTATTAAATATTCTCATGATTGTGAGTTTCCTGCTCTGCGCGTCACCTGTATTTGCAACAGTTTTTGAATTTGATAGTGAAGGGGGAGTCACTGTTTATGCAGCTGATGATTATTTGTCCTCCGTACGTCATCAGAAGATCAGTAGAAAAGCCTTATTCAAAAATATCAAAGAAAATCATTCTAAGGAATTTGATGACTATGTCATGAAAGCGTCCCAGAAATATGGAGTAGATGCGAGTTTAATCCATGCCGTTATTAAAGCAGAGTCTTCATATGATACAAATGCTTTGTCTCCTAAGGGCGCAGGGGGATTAATGCAGCTAATGCCGCAAACAGCCACGCAATATGGTGTGACAGATAGGTTTTCTCCAGAAGAGAATATTGATGGAGGCACAAAATATTTGAGCTTTCTTCTGAATAAATATGAAGGAGATATAAGTCTTGCTGTTGCGGCTTATAACGCCGGAGAAGGTGCTGTCGATAAATATGGAGATATCCCCCCTTATTCTGAGACAAAAGCATATGTGCAGAAAATATCATTATTTCTAGAGGATCAAAATTAAATGAGCAAATTATGTATCTCGTTATTATTAGTAGGAATTTTCTTTTCTCAAACACACATAGCAAGGGCAGAGTCTCAGGCTGCGTGTGCTATTTGGCTTTGTCTTCCAGGTGGTTTCCCGACTGGGTGTGCTGATGCTTATAGCGAATTTAAACATAGGCTCAAAAAAGGGAAGCCTCCGTTACCTAATTTATCATCCTGTACAATAGGACCGGATGGAACATCATCAAATGGTAGCTATAAAATGGGAGTTGAATATTTTTTGTCCTGTAGAGATGGCTTTCAGTATGACAGAACGCCTCAGAATAATTTGGATGAGGTAATGTGTATTCCAACCAATCCAAAATGTAATATCCGTGAGAAATATAGAGGAGGAGAGAAAGTTGATTGCGCTCCTTATCAAGCAGAAAGACGGAAACAGACGCGTTTTATTCAAATGTGGATTGATGGAAAATATTTAGGTCAGTTTTTCTATCCGTAGAATCCTGATATTCACATATCTAGATTTACTCTGAACTTGGACTCAATAATTGGGCTTGACTATTTAAGTGGTGGCCAAGCTTATCTGATAAATGATTGCAAGATGTATGATGCCAAAATGATAATGTCTTTAATACTAGTGATGCAATGTATGGGACACTCCGTGTATGGCAGGATGCCAACCAAGATAGGAGGCGCAGCGAATGATAATCAAGAAAATTGTGGAGTATCTGTCTGGCTCACCAGAGTGAGTACCTAAGGTGGAATAACCTACTCGAGAGGAAAGGCACAAGCAAGACAATTATTGATTGAAATTGAAAATATTGGAATTGTATATTTTATAGTTGTTTGATTAGCTAGTAACACAAATTAGTAGAAGAGTAAGTAATGCCATCGGAAATGTAAATTCTGGGGTGCGTTTAGGTGAGTAAATGAAAGATCAAGCAGTTTTTTTAGGTAATAGAAAGAAAATTAAAGTGGTTATTTTAACTGCTTTGGCTTCCTTTGTGCTTGTGGCGAGTATGTTCGTTTTTATGCTATGGCTCTATACCGAATATAAGGGCGACAATTTCCCGCTCACACCTGCCGGTATGGTCATGCGAGCAGGATGCGATCCCGAATCTGCCTATTACCGGCAAACAATAGGCATAACGGATTATTATATTCCTTATGCGGCCTATAACCAATTACTTGTGGTTCCGCGCCAGCGTTATGATGATACAGCTTACTTGGGATTTTCTTACCCAGATTTAAAACTCATTATTGATGATTCAAAAGACTCAAATTCTATTTTTAATAAGATAGGATTTCTTATAGATAACAAGAAAAAAATGGCAGATAAAACCGAGCTTTTCGAAACTCAGGTGGCTTTGAATAAGGCCGTGAAACAGCCAAATATGGTCGATGGGTGGGAATTTTATACCAAACCAGAAAACCTCAACGTTGGGCCTAGCGGACGGTATGGAAGTGATATTTACCGCGACCCTGACTGGAAAATAAAAACAAATTTTGCGATGTGTAGTCATATGACCCCAGCATGCACAATGTATCTGGAGTATGGCAATCTTACCTATGATATTGGTTTTGTTCGTTCAATGTTACCCCAGATGAAAAAGATCCGTGATGGGGTTGTTGCGAAGGTGGAAAGCTATAAGCAAAAACCCGATAGCGGATATTTATTACCCGAAGATTTTGCCAGTAATTCTAGCTACTATAAGGAGCAATTATGCCACAACTAAGTTCTGCCGATATGGCCTATCTCTCATCTATTGCGACCAAACTTGATAGTCAATATTCACAGGCTGATGCGGAAGCTTATTACAGTTTTTTGAGTAGTAAAGGTTTTAAATATGGCGATCTAGCTTTGGGCGTTGTCAGAAATGACCAGACGACAGGCGTGGTTGCCAATGGCTATTCGGCGATCGTAGCCGCTCAAAAAGACATTTACATGGCTTATGGTGGCCAAACTTATATAAAAGCACAGCACGAACTACTAAAAGCAGATGTGCTAGCGCGACTCAGTGCCGGGGGACAAGATTTAAGTTTTCAAAAATATATAGAGATCCATGATATCGCCTATAAATCTGCCACTAATAACATACTAGGATCAGAGGCTTTTACTCCTGCTGTTCCATTACAACAATTGCTTGCAGATAATAAGCCGATTTTAGCCAACGCTTTATGGGATGATATGCTTGAACACACAAGCTTTACTGATCTTTTGGGACAAGGAGTTTGGTTGGATACAGCAGCAGGCGGAGCGGGTTTTTGGGAATGGCAACGTAATATAGCTGTAGGGACACTTTATGAGACATCCACAATATCTTATCAAGGTATAACTGAACTCAAAGCATTTGTAGAAACATACGCAGCCAAAAATATTATGATGCAGAGTGTGGATGCTCTTAAAAGTGCTTTTGGCTTATCCAGCGTAGACTCTCTTTTCTCTATCCCTGAGAATGCACATCTTGCTACGAATTTAATAAAAACATCTGGTGGCGCTGAGTTTTATGTTTATGAAAAGAGTATGGTATTTAAGACTGGTGGTGTGCTAGATCAATTTAACTATAAAGTTTTCGATTTTGATCTGCCATCGTTTGATAGCTCACTTGATCATCTAAGTCTAACACCTAATAATGCATTTATGGACTTCCAGACAAATTTTTTGGCAGGAACAACTGATTATTCGTTGCATAATCCGGAGATTAATTTTACCAACGGGACATTCTTAACAGGTGGCAATTATTTAGGGACTATGTCGCCCAACATATTAAATGGCAATGGATTCCAAAACGTACTTCCATCATCTATTCCAGCGGATGATTACCGTCCTGGTGGAGGTGTACTTGGGTCGAGTAATGGCTTTCTTGATAGTTTCAACTCAACTCTTGATAATCTTAGCTTGGGCTGGTCCAATCTGGGTTCTTCATTGTTGGATACGTATAGTAAGCCTGTTGGAGGATTGTTTACCTCGGCTGTGCAGGGACTAAGTAATCTATATAGTTCAGCTACTAAGCTGCTTAACATTGACCCGCTGGTACTGGATATGGATGGGGACGGTGTTGAGCTCGTCAGCTTCAATAACTCTGTTGCGACCTTTGATGTTGATAATGATGGATCGCTGGAGAATACGGGTTGGGTCAGCAAGGATGATGCAATCTTGGTTCATGATGCCAATAATGATGGTATCATCAATAACGTATCGGAAACCATCTCGGAATATTATATGGCCGTGCCGAATGCAGGAAAGCTGTATGCTGACGGCTTGGTGGCACTTAAAACACTCGACAGTAACAATGATAATGTTTTCAATGCTAGTGATGCAATGTATGGAACTCTACGTGTATGGCAAGATGCCAACCAAGACGGGCGGACAGATGCAGGTGAATTGAAGACACTTGCAAGTGTTGGTATAACTTCTATCGATCTTACTCGGGAAGTAGTGCAGAGGGAAGAGATTGAGGGTAATCCAGTATTAAGCCGTTCAACCATGGTTAAGAATGGTGTAACGCAGACCGTTGCATCTGTTGATTTTGCAACAAACCCAGTGGGCTATGAATGGAATGTAACGGCTGGCGGTATCGCAGTTACCAGTGATGATGATAGCAGCAAGACATTTTTAATCACCAACACATCTGGCGGTACAGCAAATTTTGCATCTCTGGACGCCACTACTGTGATTGGAAATATCGGTAATGATACGATCATTGGTGATGCCAATAATAATTGGCTGGTCGGTGGATTGGGGAATGACACCTTGAATGGCGGCGCTGGTGATGACGTGCTGATTATCGATGCAGATGATAATCTTGCCAATATTGATGCGGGGAGTGGGTTTGATACGATTCAGGTATCGGACACCCGAGGTGTATCTTTAAATATGAATCTGCTTCATGCTGAAGTTGCTATGGGTGGAAGTGGGAATGATTTTATCCGTGGGGGCGGTAATACAAACGTATTCGTGCGCGGCGGGGCTGGGAACGACATTTTGGTTGGAGGCAGTGCAGATGATGCGCTCTCCGGTGAAGAGGGAGACGATACTGTTGATGGAGGCCTTGGCGATGACATTCTCCGTGGGCATCAAGGTGCAGATGTTCTGATTGGAAATACGGGCGAGGACTATTTGGATGGAGGTCAGGACGATGATGCTCTCTATGGTGATGATGGTGAAGATCTTCTGAAAGGTGGTGCTGGGAACGATAGGCTTTATGGAGGAAATGGTTATGATGTTGCCGAATTCACAGGAAAACTTGATGAATATACGGTCACAGCTTTGGCTGATGGAACTGTTCGGGTTGTTGATCGTGTCGCCGGACGCGATGGGACTGACATCCTTTCTGGTATGGAGGCGCTGAACTTCCAAAATATTAAAGAGGTAGCACTGAATCTGCAAAACCCATTTACGTCAAATGATGTGGTGTCTGTATCAGGAACTGGGCCATTTAATATTACTGCAGCTTCGTTATTAGCAAATGATCTCGATTATCAGGGTAATGCACTGCATATCACATCAGTGAGTGATGCTGTCGGTGGGGCAGTGTCATTGAGTGGGAGCAATGTTATATTTACGCCTAATGCTTCTTTTACTGGTGTATATTCATTCAAATATAAAATTGCCGATAGCAGCAATAATCCGGGGGCTAGTGCCGTAATTTATGCGACGGGTCAGTCAGCAGAAATGAAAGGAACAGTATACCTGAAGCAGGCAGATCATCCGAATGATCCATTATTCTTTGACCAATGGTATATTAATGACTCCAATATCTCGCCAGTCTGGAAAAATCACACCGGTAAAGGTATAAATATTGGGATTTTTGAAATAGGGTCTGTTGATGTAACGCATGCTGATCTTGTGGACAATCTTTCACAGTCTACTATTGATGGCACAGATGAAAGTCTGATTTCAGAACACGCGACACTTGTGGCGGGTGTTATTGGAGCCTCGCGTAATAATATAGGCAGTATTGGCGTTGCATACGATGCGATATTATCCAGTACTGCATTAGGAGAAGGGGCAAGCCTTAATCTTAATTTAATCAAGAATTATAAGAATTATGATATCGTCAATAATAGCTGGTCAATTAGCTCCCCATTTAGTGATAGTTTCCAAATTGCGCCTGCTAATGCTGTACCTTTCATAGAGGCTGCGCAATATGGGCGTAACGGTTTAGGAACTATTATCGTGAATGCGGCAGGTAATGAACGGCAAGAAGGGGGAAGTTCTAACACTTCCAACTTTATCAATAACCGTTATACGATTGCAGTCGGCGCTATCAATAAAAATGCTGATCTTTCATCTCTGGAAATTACACAAAAGCCTTTCAGTAATCAGGGGTCCAATATTTTAGTGTCTGGGCCAGGGTCACATATTTCCTCCACATCAATTTTATTGGAGAATGGGAACGGGTCTACTTTCGGTAATACTTACAAAGTGGCAGAGGGAACTTCCTTTGCAACACCGATTATAAGCGGTGTTGTGGCATTAATGCTTGAAGCCAATTCAAATCTTGGCTATCGCGATGTACAAGAAATTCTTGCTTATTCGTCTAGAAAAGTAATTGATGCCAACACAACTTGGCGTGAAAATGGAGCGGATAATTTAAATGGGCATGGCTTACATTATAGCCATGATTACGGGTTTGGTAATATTGACGCATTAGCGGCTGTTCGTTTGGCAGAAACTTGGAATAAACAGCAGGTTTTTACAAATGAGTTCTCTGTCCAGTTAAGTAAGACTGTAACGGCAGGAACCATAAGTAATACTCAGGCTCTCACGAGTACAATGAATCTCATTTTATCCCAAAATCTGACTGTTGAACATGTTGAAGTTAAGCTGGATATTCAGCATAGCCGTATTGGTGATTTGGTTATTACTTTAATATCACCGAATGGTACAGAAAGTGTTCTTCTTAACCGTTTGGAAAAGTCTCTTACAGATGTAAGCGATCTAGGGCATGGAGCAGAAGATCGGGTATTCACGTTCAGTACTGTTGCAAATTGGGGTGAAACCTCGACTGGTGATTGGACTTTGAAAATTGAAGATAAAGTTTCAGGTGAAACTGGAGTTCTTCGTTCTTGGGAAATAGCCACCTTCGGTAAACTTACTACTGCGAATAGCGATTATATTTATACAAATGAATATTCAAGCGTAACTTTGGCTTCCGACAAAGTTATTATGGATACATCAGGGGATGACACTATTAATACGTCTGCCGTACAGGGAAATGTGACTCTGAATTTAAATACAGGCACTAGCTCTACTGTTGCTGGGAATGCACTGTCGATTGCGGCAGGATCGACTATTGAGCGAGCGATTTCTGGTGATGGTAACGATACCCTTACAGGAAATTCCTCAAATAATCTTCTCTTTGGCGGTCGTGGAAATGATACTTTAAGTGGTCAGGCAGGAAATGATTGGCTGGTTGGCGCTCAAGGGATCAATAGTGTTACTGGCGGAACTGGTTACGATAAGTTTGTTATACGTAGCGGTGATATTGGGACGACCACAATTCAAGATTTTTCGTTGACTGAGGATGCTGTCGTTATAGCGGGTTATCCGACAATAGGTTTTACAAATCTTAACCTGCAAACAGTGAACAGCACAGACACTAAATTTATATTATCGGATGGTCAGGAGGTTATTCTTAAAAATATATTGCCGGGAAATTTAACAGCGGGTCACTTCTCTTTCGTTGAAAGCTTTTCGATAAAAGATTTGGCGCTTGAAAAATTTTACTATATGGGCACTGACAATAGCGATGCAGAGTATGCCTATACTGGTTCACTCTCAACCTTAATGTACGGTAAGGGGGGGGATGACGTAATTTTCGGAGGATCTGGTGATGATGAAATTTATGGCGGGGCTGGAAACGATGTATTAGTGGGAGCTAACAGTAGTGCGTATGAAGGGCATGGTAAGGATAGCCTTTACGGAGAAGATGGGGACGATACCCTATATGGTGCTGGTGACAATGATAAATTATATGGTGGCGCTGGTAACGATGGAATGCAGGGCTTTTCAGGTGATGATATTCTCTATGGAGGATTAGGCAGTAATTACATGGAAGGGAATGACGGTAATGATATTTTTCATCTAGAAGATGGGTTGAATCAGGTGAATGGAGGTGCGGGAAACGATACATTTAAAATATATAAAGATGTTGTAAGTAATGGAGGTACGGGACCTGCCAATTTGTTTAACGATATTATTATGGATTTTAATGTTACCCAAGACAAGGTGGATGTAACGGAGTTTAGTCAAGTCAATAGCATGAGTGAGCTGTCAATTGGGTCGATAATTATTAATTCAGATAAATATTTGCGAGTATTCCTTGGGAACACTTCACAACATTTTACTTTAAAAGGACTGCAATCAGCCGATCTTATAGAGTCAAATTTTATTTTTGCTAAAAATACAGCACCTATTGCTAATAGAGATTCATTTACTATCAATGAGGATAATGTCCTCAATATTAGCAAAGCCAGTTTGTTAACAAATGACACGGATAAAGAAAATGATACAATTACGTTTACTAAAATTGCTACTGGTCCAGCGCATGGTATAATAGCTGATCTTGGTAATGGTAATCTAACTTATACACCCCACTTAAATTATGCTGGTGACGACAGTTTTGTTTATGAAGTGAAAGATAGCGACGGTGCAACATCAACATCTATGGTTAGTGTGCATATTAACCCAATGAATGATGTTCCATTGACAGATTTGGAATCGACTATCGGCATTTCAACTGGTGCGCTATTTTATGTAGATTCCAAATTTTCGGATGGGGATGGTGATCCATTAACATATACGGCATCTATGGCGAATGGCTCTGCTCTCCCATCATGGTTGATGTTTAATACAACTGATGGAAAATTCTATGGGACTTCACCGATTGCTCAAGGCTCATATGATTTGAAAGTCTTTGCTTCTGATGGAAACATTAATACTGTAAGGCCTTTTTCTCTTGTTGTTACAGCGCCGGATACAGGAACATTAAATGATGATGCATACACATATAGCGGAGGTGCTAAAAGTATTAATGATATGGGTGGGACTAATGACACTCTAACGCTTGGCGCTACTTTTTCATTCGAGGAAGTATCTTTTACTCCGTTCAATGGCATGGATTTAAAAATCACAGTAGGTACAGGAAATGAAATTATCATTTATGATCAATTAAACTCTTCTGCAAATCGACAGATTGAAAAAATTACTTTTGCGGATGGCTTTACCATGGACCTGAAGCATTACTCCAATTGGATATGGTCAACAGGAGCTGTTGACGGGGATAATAATAATGCTACGGGGGTTGATTTAGTAGACACGATTATTGGAATAGCGGGAAATGATGTTATATCAGGGAATGATTTAGATGACGTTATTCATGGGCGAGCAGGAAATGATAATCTATCCGGTGGAAAGGGAAATGATTTAATTTATGGTGGCTTGGGAGATGATGTTCTTGAAGGTGGATCTGGTAATGACACATTGAATGGAGGTAGCGGATCTGACGTGGCAGTTTATTCCGGTTCGTATGCCAATTACACAATTTCTGGCACAACAACTCTAACTGTTACTGATAATGCAGGCACAGACGGAACAGACACACTTTCAAATGTAGAAAAGCTGCAATTTGCTAATGGGGCATATCAAGGTGGAGTCTTTACGCCGACCTCCACAAACAATGCTCCCATTTTATACAAAGACAATGCTGTTGTTAACCAAAACGGTTCGGTTGTGATTAGTGTGTTGGCGAATGACAGTGATCCTGATGGGAATGCGTTGTCGATAACATCACTCAGTGCGCCATCACATGGAACGGCAGTTATAAATGCCAATAATACTGTAACCTATACCCCGACGGCCAATTACTATGGCAGCGAGAGTTTCCTTTATACCGTGAGTGACGGACATGGTGGAACAGCAACGCAGCGGATTAACGTCACAATAAATCAGGTGGTAACAAATACCGTACCTGTTGCTGGCGCAGATACAGCAACAGTCAACCAGAACAGTTCAGTCGACATTAGCGTGTTGTCCAATGATACTGACGCCAATGGTGATACCTTGACGGTATCCTCTGTTGGAGCTCCATCGCATGGGACTGTTATTATTAATGCCAATAACACAGTGAAATATACGCCAACGGCAAATTATGCGGGTGCGGACAGTTTCACCTATACCGTGAATGACGGTCATGGTGGAACAGCAACGCAAACGGTATCCGTAACCGTGGCTTCCGCCACAAATGTGGCACCAACTCTTGGTAAGGACAATGCGGTTGTGAACGAGGATTCATTAATTGTGATTAGTGTCCTTGCGAATGACAGCGATCCTGACGGAGATGCGTTGACCGTTACAACGGTGAGTTCCCCGTCACATGGAGTTGCATTCATAAGTGAAAATAATACCGTAACCTATACACCTGTTGCCAATTATTTCGGGTCAGATAGCTTCCTGTACACAGCGACCGATGGTCGGGGTGCAACCGTTACGCAACGCATTAATGTAACAATCAACGATATGCCAGAGGCCGATATCGTCGGCACAGAGGGAAATGATACATTAAGCGGTACAGCCGTTGCAGAGACAGTTGCGGCGCTTGGTGGCAATGACACAATCAATGGCAGCGCAGGAGCAGATACAATCGATGGTGGCGCAGGAAGTGATACTGTAAATTACAGCGCATCAACCGCAGCCGTGAATGTGGACTTGTTAAACAGCATTTTGTCCGGCGGAGATGCCCAAGGAGATGTTTTGATCTCTGTCGAAAATATTACTGGTACCAACAATTCGACCAAGGATGTCCTGTATGGCAATGCAAGCGCCAACGCTCTCTCTGGCTTGAGCGGTAATGATGTCCTTGAGGGCGGTGCGGGCGCAGACACGATTGATGGGGGAAATGGCTGGGACTATGCCAACTATACCCGTTCAACCACTGCGGTAAATATCAATTTTTCAACCAACGCACATACCGGTGGTGATGCGCAGGGTGATGTGATTTTGAATATAGAGGCATATACGCTATCTGAAAACGCGGACACGTTCGTCGGCGGTTCTGCTGCCGACTACGTGATCGGTGGTGGCGGCAACGATACAATGAATGGCGGTGCTGGAATTGATACGATTGCCTATGATACCGCCACCGCGGCTATTACCTTGAATCTGTCCACAACAACGGCGCAGAATACGGGTGGGGCGGGAACAGACACCGTATCCGGCTTTGAAAATATCAGTGGATCATACTTTGGAGATATTCTTACAGGTGATGCCAATGCCAATGCGATTGGCGGGAATAATGGAGCCGATATACTCTATGGCGGCGCAGGGGATGATACCCTGACAGGGGGCAAGGCATCCGATACGCTCAACGGTGGTATAGGCGCGGATAGTCTCTATGGCGGAACCGAGGGTGATATATTCCTGTTCGACGCGGCAACGGCGTTCTCTGGTATTGATACAATCAAGGATTTCAGCTTGTCATCAGGTGATAAGATAAGCCTGTCGGATATATTGGTAGGGTATGATCCTCTTACCAAGGCGATCACCGACTATGTCGAGTTCACAACATCGGGTGCAAATACGATTGCAAAAGTGGATAGAGATGGCACCGGATCCACCTATGGCTGGCAACAAATTGCCACCATTGAAAATGTGACAGGACTAACAGATGAGGCGGCGCTCAAAGCAAGCGGGAATTTGATAATAGCTTGAAGCTTATAAGCTATAGAAATGTTTGTTTTAAGCATTGGGGGATAGAACGTGCCCCAGCCGCAACTTACGATGTGATAATATATCTTATGAATAATAAAAAAAGAATCTGAGTAGGGTGGTAATTCTGTGATTTTGATAT
>CAZVSN010000058.1:0-6272 GCA_964629455.1 uncultured Micavibrio sp.
GCAACTCAATGACACAAAAAGTCTAGAACGAACCACCAGTAATTGGATTTCTCATAACAATCTTAAGAACCTTGGTAGGATCTTTTACCCAGATAGCTGGCATTGTTTGAGTCATCATTACACGGTAACCATTGAACTGACCTGAAGATTGGAACCCTTGAGTTCTTCCCATGTAGTCCATAGTACCGTTTTGGTACCACCATTTTAACTGATTATCCCAAGATAATTTTAACATATAAATGTTATCATTACCAGTATCAGTGATATCAAAAATAATAAAGCTATAAGAACTTAAAGGATTACCATCAATGATTGGATTCTCAATGTCATTAGTGTGTAAGTTATCAAATGCAGGGTTAAGTACAAACTTCACATTAGCTAAGAATGGAATAACATAACTTGTGAATGAGAATCCAAAGTTAAGATCCATACCTTGACCTGTGATAGCTCCGATACCACCACCACCATTTGAACCAGCATTGATGATTAAACCAGAGTTAACAGCTTCACGCTTGATAGCTTCATTAACTAGGCGCATACCACCCATACCAGTCTGTACAATAAGCTGACGCTTAGGATCTGGACCTTGGAATTCTACACGGCCTGCATAGAAGTTATATAATTCAGCACGGAACAATTCTAAGCTAAAGCTTGCCTTGTTGTATACACGCTTGTAAGAGTTATCTAATTGCTTCCATAAACCTACAGATAAACGCATATCATCTGGACCATCTTGCTTAATACGTCCACCATGACCCCACATTAAGTAAGTCTCGATGTCAGTAGCAATCTTAGTTAAGTGAGCTGCTTCCATAGAAGTTAAGAAAGTACGGGTTAAAGTACCATTACCGATAGCACGCTTCAAGTAATCTTTACCCATTTTATCTGCAACATCAGAGATTTTAGAGATAGATGGATCCATACTCTTATCAAAGTTTCTCCAGATTTCGGTTACAGGAACTGTACCATCAGCATTCATACCACCTTTTAACATCAAGTCTGCACGAGATGAAATAGAGTAGTGTACATGTGCTTCTGCTCCACCTACGAAGTTATAGAACTCACGGAAGCCTGAGCGGGTTTGGATATCTGAGAATCTCTCACCATACTCACCACGGGCAGAACCTTTGCGGAATAACTTTGTTTGAGCAACTAAATACTTGTTCTCTAAGAACTTGTAGTTGTCATTGTTCACCAACTGTACAGTATAGATGAAGCCATCTCCCATTGGAAGGATGTCATCAGCTGTAACATACAATTCAGCGCCATTGTATTTGTCATAAGTGAAGATATCACCATGACCAAACTCGCGCTTGTTGATTTTTACTTTGAATGTTGTACCATCCACACCTTTTGTAAGGTTAGCTGGTTCAATATCTTCCACAATATAAGGAAGATCTTGGGAAACCGGAGTTTGCCATTTGTATTCACCGCGAGCATTGTCTACCATGATGATGTTTTTACCACCAAATGAAGATAGTTGATAAAGAGGCATTTCAACTTTTTGAGCCATAGCCCAAATGTCTACTGGACCTAAGTCCATTGGTTCTGCATCTTTTAACATGTTCACTAAGTGGTATGAATCAATGTGAGAACTAGCAGCGTAGTTCGTGTCACGCAGGAATATACCATTGTTTAATACTGGAGTTGCCATTTTTGTTTTTTGTTTTTGAGTTTATATTTTTGTTAATTGTTATCTTTTAAAGAATCCACCAGAAGGTCTTTGAACTCCTGATCCGGCTTTTCTTCTGCTTGCATTATCATCATCTTCTTGACCTTGGCCAGAAGTGATTTTATTGCTTTGTTCTGTTTTAAGCTGCCTAACTGTTTTTTCAACTTGCTCTTTACTACCTGAAGCTTTAATCTTTGACTTATATCCTTCTGGATCAGAAAGTAACCAAAGAGCTTCAGTAATCAATGTGTGGTTAGGCTCTACATATTGATACTTCTCTAGTAAGTGCCCCAACAAGTTAGTAGGGCGTCCTGAGATAGAAGGATAGTTAGCTTGGGTTAAACCGGCAAATAGCATGTTCTGCATTTTCTTATCTAGTTTAACACCATTCAATTCTCCTGGCTCAAGTACTTTATAAATACTATCTGTATAGATAGCTGCTTGTTTTTCTTGTTGCTTGCGCTTTTGTTCTTGTTGCTGTAATTGTCTTGCAACAATCTGCTCTTGCATAGCATCTAATTTTGGTTTGAACTTATTAGCTTTAGCTTCTAATTCATCCCTATCTTTCCAAGCATCAATCTCTTCTTCAATTTCGTCTGCTGTACCAAAGTTTGTAGCATGTAAGTAACTTCTTACAATCTGCTCTTGACTACTTTCATCAGAAGTGTCTAGTTGACGGATTTCTTCTACTGCAGCTAAAGATTTGAATAAGCTCTTAAGATCATTTCCGCCATTTGCTACATAGTGAGCAGCTACTTGAAGTTCTTCAGGAAGATTCTCATAGAAGTCAGTAGAAACTTGTTGTTGGTACTTCTTAGCTTTTTCCTGTTCATTAACATCAAAAAGCTCTTCCCAATCTTTAAGGGTATATTTACTTACATCTTCTTCTCCTTCAAAAGGAGTAAGAATTCCTTTCTCAATAAGCTTAGCACCTAATTCAGCTAAGCCGCCTTGTCTTCCTTTCTTAACAGATTCTTCATTTTTTGAATCATCTCCTGGAATGTTAAGAAGATTTTCGATCTCTTCTTTTTCTTGAGTTGCTGTAGTCGTTTTAGCAGCATCTGCTTTTCCTTCCTCTGTGGAGTCAGTTTTTTCATCATCAGTCTTTTCAAGGAGCTTATCAATATCAACCTCGGATGCTCTAGTGAACACACTAGGTTTGTTTTCTTTGCTTGTGGGTACCATGATGTTTTCTGCACCAGGTGTCCCTAACAGTTCATCCAGGTTAATATCCTGAGTTTGAACGGTTGTGGTATCTTTGTTATCTGCCATTTATGTTGGTTTTTGTTGGTTTAGTATTATTGGCTACTTATAATATACACAAAAATATAGAAATAAACTTTATAAATTTGAAATAATACAAGAGCTTATATAAAATATTTTGCAATATATAGCTATAGGGTTATTTCTTCTTATTGTTATCTTTCTTTTTAGTATCAAATTTATTTTTATTTTCCCTTGCAATTTCAAGATCTGTTTGCTTCATTCTTAATTGAGTCTGCATTTTTTCTCTTTCTATTTGGTTCTTCTCTCTATCATTAGCCATCCGGTTAGTCTCCTTGTTATTCTGAAGATTCATTGATTCCTGGAATTCCTCAGACTTCTTGATTTGACTCATAGCATCCAGATAATCAGACTGCATATTCTGGTTAATATCTTGCATAGCACCGTAACCAGCTGATTTAATCTCTGCAATAAGAATATCTTTTCTGCGATCTTTCTCAGCTTCTTGCATATCATGATCAAGTTGCATTTGCTTCTCTTGAAGCCTTGTTTGCATTTCTTGTTCTTGCATTTGTTGCTGATGTTGCATTTCTTCTTGTCTTTGAGCATTAGCTTTTCTATCAATACCTTTAAGACTGTTGGTAAGTTCACCAAGAGATTCTGCTTGCATAATAGATCCTAGATCATAAATACTAGCGCCGGCAGTGTTGTTAGTAAAGGCCAATTGCTTCATTTGTTCTAGAATAGCGCGCTGATTTGCTTTAGTTGTAGCAAAGATGTTAAGATCGCGTAGAAGAAGATCTGTACCATTCATCTCAAAGTTTACTTTCTCATCTGTAGAGGTCATGTACTGAAGTCTAATAGACGGCTTCTTTGAATGATAATACTGAGCAAGATCAGTTCTCATCTGATGCACGCGAGGCATCAAATAGTCTGAGTGCTGTATAAAATAATTCTCGGTCTGGGCATAAGAACCGGTTACGGCCTGCTCTATACCCTTGGCAGTTTCGGTTTGACCTATCTGCTGACCGAGTCTCTGTGGGGTGATTCCTATCACCTCGAAACATTGTTGTTTGAAATAATTAGCCATTTGAATCCTTGACATCATCCTATTGGTTTGTTCAAGATTCATTACTTGGAAATGCTGCTGAGCTAGTGCATTCTCTGTGTTTGCAATTGTTGTATCTAAAGGAAGGATCTGGAAATTCTTCATAGCTACATAGGCTTTTGCATAGTTGTTCTTACCCCAGTCTTCACCTAAGGAGTGCTTAGGTAAGGCATTCTGGTCAAGCATAATCACGGTACCTAATTCATCAATAAGGATATCCGCGATCTGGTTATTAACAATGTTATAACCAATCTGATAAGGTTTCATTAAGTCTACCATAGAAGTAGATCTTGTATTCCTGTCACTGAATACTGAACCTTCTACCGGAAGCTTACATCCATAAAGGGTAGAATCTCCTTTGAACTGGAACTTAAGAGGACCAATTTTATTTTGATCAATACCTAAGTACATAGGATTTACCCCGCCCGGGTTATTCATACCCCAGAAGCTAGGATGGTTAGGGCCAATTTTTACTCCACCCCAAACCTGGTTGATCCAGATCCAGTCAACATGCTCACCAAAGATAAGAGTATCCTTAGTCTTGTTTTTAATTAAAGTTGTGTCATAGATAGGCTTATCTGTAACCTTGTACTCTTCACTTATAATATCAGTAGTAACTTCTCCGTTATCACTAATCTTAGTTAGATGTCCTACTTTTCTTTGAGACTTCCAGTAGCAGGTGGTAACACGGAGTAAGAAAGCCGCACCCATAGGTGCATAGTCTTCTCCTTCAGACATGATCCAATTAATAATATCTCCACCATTATAAACAAAATTCTCATACATAGAAGTGAACTGTCTATAGGCTAAAGACGGCATATTAGTGTTCCAATCATGAGACTTAGTAGCATCATAATAAGAACCATCATTTTGGTATCCCTGTAGAGGGTATCCAGCAGATCTAACCGGATAAATAGCTTCAATAGACTCCAATTGTTCCTGAGTCATGATATAACCATACTTATCAATAACATCTGCAATAGTCATCATCTCTACTCTACCAACCCAGTTACCTTGAGAGATATAGCGCGCATCAGCTGATTTATGGTAGAATGTAGTAACCGGATTCCAAAGCTCAACATCATAATCATCTTCCATCATTTTAAGATGCCAGAACTCACGGTCTGTGATAAGCATATCACGGAACCCGCGCTCTTCTAATTCATCCATCTTAAAGCGCTCCTCATCTATCTTAGTTTGATGTGCCGCCCACTGTTCAACAAGAGATCTATAACTTTTATCAAAGAAGTTTTGTATTTCAGGAAGAGTCTTAAGATTTTCAGGAGAAGTTTGTTCTTGCATCTGCTGTTGAATTTCAGGATCATTAGGATCCATACCCTGCTCAATGAACTTAGCCATAAGCTTTTGTTCAGCTTGTGAGAAAAGAACTTCTTCAATTTGACTTCTTTTTTGTTCTAACATCTCATTGTATGAGTATTCATCTGTAGCTTGCCAGGTAATTTTTGTATTCCTTTTGGCAAACTCAGCTGTCAAAACATTAATAACATTAGGGATAATAGGATAAAACTTTAACTCAAGTGCTGTAGGATCTTCTTTCATCAGAGTATCTACAAGATCTCGCATTTCATTGTCTTCTTCTACCATGTAGTCAGTACGGTCTATCACACCCTTAGCCAGTTTATAGTTCTTCATTAACCGGCGCGCATTTCTGCGGATCTGCTTAAGACCATTCCACTCTAACCAATCCATATTCCAGGCAGTCCATTCAGGATTCTTTTCTATTCTAGGTAGAAATTGTAAAGGTTGGGTTATTGAACCCATTCTGTTGTACTCTGCCTTTTTTCCAGACTTAAGCTGGAGTGCGTTTAATACTTCCATAGCATTATCTTATATTTTTAAATGGATTCCTTGGGGGTCTCTTACCCAAAGAACTTTGACCCATACCTATATGACGGAATGGGCTATTAGTAAATTTATACAAATTTTCTGACTTTTCCAAGTGTTTTTTATCTGTAGTATCAATTCTCTTTCTGATACCTCTGTTTGCTTCCTGAACTTTAGCAAAAGCTATGAGAGATCCAAGTGCTATTAATCTATCCACGTTGAGACCTTCTCTGTACTGCTGCATCTCAACCATGGCCATCTCATCCGGAATTCTTTCTATACCATAAACTACTTTAACTACCTTACCATCATCTGTGGTAATTTCTTCTACAACTTCTTTACAAAAGTCTACCAGGTATGGTAGGATGTGAACCTTGAACACAGTACCTGTATTTCTCCAACCATACTCTTCTATATGGGATA
>CAZVSN010000058.1:6372-11413 GCA_964629455.1 uncultured Micavibrio sp.
ACTTCAATAGGGATCTTGTAAATGTAGATAGAGCATAAAGAATCAGATGTTACTGTTTTACCCTGGGATACCGGGTCAATAGATGCATAATATGTGCCCCATTCTGCTTTAGAATCAGGTTTTTCATACACAACTATAACTCCACTTTTATCTTCTGAATTCTTCTCTACTGGGAACTTCATGATTGGGATCTTTCTACTCTTCTCAACTAGCCAAGTTCCATCAGATTTTCTTGAAAGATCTACATATTCAATCTTGTATTCTTTATCCTGTATCCTTCTTTTTTGGGCAGCAACTAAATGTGCCGGGAAAATAGAAACAGTTCTTGTTGCAAAAGCCTCTTCAATATTGCGGGGGTGCTGAGATACCTCTAACTGGTAATCCTCAGGACTCATATCTTTCTTGATCTTGGCAAAATATTCTTCTAACATTTGTAGAGCTTTCTCTACTTCAGAGTTTCCAAACTTGTCTACACAAGGAGGCATAGACCATTGTTCAGGGATAAACAATCCACTCTTACCTACTGTACCTCTGTCATCTAAAAGATCTGACTCTACATAGAATATATCATTAGCTTCAGGAGTCTGAATCATTTTTCTTAAAGGTTCACACTGATCTAGATCACCCACAGAACCTGCAGCAATAAAAGTACCGGTTGTAATCAAACCTGATTTCAAGGCTGGCTTCATATACAAATAAGTCTGCATCATGTCTGGAGCAATACCAGCCTCTTCATGAAAGAAGTAAGTACATGGTCCACCGACACCTGCAGTAGGATCTTGCTCAAAAGATGTACCTTTCATTACACCTTTCAGACCTTTAAGTGTAGGTCTGTTTGATCCGGGTATCTTTGTCTCAATCTGCTGTTGCCAGTCTAAAATCTTGCCTGGGTTCATAGGTCGGTACCAAGCTGTATTCTCATCTACAAAGTTTCGGTACTCATTTAAGAATCTCCAGGTATCCAAAACATAGGCCTTAAGACTTCCACCTATCTTTAGAATAGGAGTCTCTTCAAACCAGATCTGGTTAATAAGTTTTGCAGCATGAAAATATGAGGATGCTATCTGACGTTTCTTAAGAATAGCAGCATGCTTGTAAAATAGCTCAGCCAAGATTTCATACAATGCCAAGTGATATTGAGCATCGCGCACATCTGGGAAGGTGAACTTTCTCTGCTCCTTGTTGTTGATTGGTAAGAAGTTTAACCACATGTAATATTCACGGGTAAGATACCAAGTTTCTCCTTTATTCTTAAAGATAACACCTTTCCTACATCTGGTCTTCATTTCATCCCAATAGGTAATGTAATCTTTACTTCTTACAGGTGCAGGTGTGTAGAACCCTTGAGTATTCCACTTGGCCGCTTCTTCATTAAATATAAATGATGTTTCATCAAAGTTATACTTACCGGGTTCTTTAAATATAGAAAGAACAAAGTTCCGGAACTCTTCTCTAGAAGTAAAACTAGTAATAGTCCAAGTACCATTATCCCAAGTAGGTATATCTGTATAAAAGAAAGGATTCATTTACAATTTTCTACAAACTTATTTATTTTCTTAATATCCCCACCATGAGAAATTATAAGACTCTCTAGAGTTTTTTGAGCTTTGCTCTTTATTACATTTTTGTACTCACCATTGAAATACTCAGTTGCATGGTCTCTTTTAAAAGCATTCCAGGATTCAGTGTAGGGATTGTAATGAAACAACCAATTGTGTAATTCATCCATATTATTATTTTTGATCATAAGCTAATTCTCCACCACCGCGGGTTCTTGATTGTTGTTCTTCTAGTAAATCTTTATATGCACCTTTGAATGAGCTGCGGATCCCTTCAAAGTTTTTTGCTGCACTAACTAGAGAGTTGATATTTCCATCCCGTCCATGGGATATAGGAGTTTTTTCCATATAAGTAGCTAATCGGTCTAGCATAGAACTAATACCTCTGAAAGCGCGTACTGTAGGAGTTTCATACATTAGAGTGCACTTATTTAACGCTGTTAAAATTAACTCTTCTTCTACACTAAACTCTGCACGGATATCCTGAAGTATAATCTGTTCTTTCTCATCTGCCGGCATATTAAAATAGGGATTAGCATCCGGATTAGGGCAGGTCATGTAGAACAAGTATGCATAGATACTCATATACTGATCTGGATGCACTTCTATAATATCCTTAAGGAATCCTAAGGTATAGCAATGTTCTGTAGGAACTATCTTGCCATTTTGTAGGTCAAACAGTTTTATCATATGATTTCTTTTTTACTTGTTTACAAAAAGGTTCATCAAATACAGGAAGAGGTGTAAAGTGTATCTTAAGATCTCTATCTATTATAGTAATAAACTTAGTTTCTTTTTTCCAAAAGTTCTGATGTGTATATTCTTCATTACTCATCTTTTTCTCCATTTAAAGGTTATACCCCAACATAAAAAACATATGTAGAAGTCTTGATAATCAGATAAAGGAATTCCTATCCCAAAGCATATTCCCGGGATAAGACTGACCTTTATTTTTATTCTAGGTATTCTCATTTTTTAATTGATTTAATATGGTCAATCATAGCTATTACTTCTGATTTCATATAAGGCACCTCGTAAGGAACAACAGTCTTCACAATAGGATTACCGGTAGGATCTTTTTTAATAATAGGGTAGCCAAAAGGATCATCACCTTCTTTCTCAAATATAACATGGTGAAGCATCAGCTTTCCAACTTTATATTGAGGATTATGTTTCAGAATAACATACATATAAGTACTTAATTGTAAAGCGTAATGATTAAAGTTACAATCTTCTACATGACTTAGAGGACCAGTCATCATCTGGGCTTTACCTTCCCAATTTACAAAACTATTTTTCTTGATCTCTTTATTAGTTTTGTAATCAATAATGTCTACTATACCTCTTACTACTTCAACTCTATCAGATTGTCCACATACACCCGCTGACTTCAAATATACAAAATGTTCTGGATAAATCCCCTCTGTTAGTCTCTGATTAGGGGCATGTTTTACACCATTATCCCAAATCGGTTTTATAATTGGAATATTTACTCCGGATCTTTGTATAGTATCAATGCTAGTAATATCAGATTCTCTTTGATCATGATAAAGAGATCCTGCACCTACTGCACGGTCTGTTTCACTAGACCAGATTTTTTGTATCTCTTCTGGATCTATGCCATACCATTTAGAGTTCTTATTCTTGGATGCTTTCTTAGAAGCAGCAACCGGATCAAAAGGTTGCTTGAACATTCCTACAAATTTTGTAACACTAATCCAGTCTATCCTATCATTAGGGTCTAGACTCTGGTATTTGTGATTCTGAGCTTGAAATATTACTGACATGTTGAGTTGGTGTTTGAGTTGTGTTTAGAGTAAAAATACTTCCTGATGCTTTTAAGTCTGCTTTTCTATATTCAGGATTACAGATAAAAGCATTTTGAATATCAGCATTACAAGGATCTACAGGATCAAAGATATTATGTTTTTCTTCTATAATAGGTGGTAGACCTGTTAGTTCATTTATTATTCTTGCTCCTTTACAAGTAGGACAAGGATAACTGGAAAAAGATCCGGTTACTATAAAAGGATCATCACCTGTACCATTACATATTGGGCATTTTTGAAAGCTCATAAGGTTTAGTTTTTATTGTTTCTATAAGTGTGATAGCAAAATCCAAATCTTCTAAAGCTTTGGAATTTATCATCTTTGCTATATTAGCGCTTTCTTCTAAAGTAATCTTAGCCTGGCGCCATAAATTCTGAATAGTTTCTAAAGCTATCCTTCTTTTTTGATCAGCTGGAGAATGACCCCACATTAGTTGATATTCTGCCTCTTTGGCTATTCTAGCCGCGAGATCTTTCTCATGTTGAACTAACCAGCTTGTTGCATTCATTACATATCAGCTATATCCCACTTTGGTCCATCCGGATGCGGGCATTGTGAATCCATAGATCTTAATTTCATTGATAAGCTGCATCCGCAAATGCCACAGCAAGGTTGAGTACCCACTACCATACACTTGGTTCCTGTATTATCTAAATTAGGACATTCTTTGCAGATTTTTATCCGCTCATTGTATACTCTTTCAACAGGATCCCTTTTAAAGATCTTGTTTATCAGCCCCTCCCATATCAGGGCTTTGTTGTTCCATATTGTCTTTATTTTTTCTAGCATTTCTTATTTCTTTAAATTTTAATTCTCTTTGCTCTACTAAGTTCTTAATTCTCTCAAGTTTCTCTATCCGGTCTGTTAGATCTATTTTCATTCTGTATCCCGCAAACTTCCCTTCCACTCTAATAATAGTTGCCTTGTGGCTTTCTACTGTTTCATCTATCTTCCAGTGTTTTACTTTAAAGGTTCCTAAGTTTGGAATTTGCAAGGTCTCATGATTTAATTCTGACATATGAGTTCTTACTCTATCCCAGAAAAAGTCTATAAAATTACTTACTAAATCCTCAGATAATCCAAGCTCTTCAGCTACAGATTTCTTAAAATCATTAGCTTTCTTGGGTACCAACGTGAAACATTTTAAAGTTCAACAATATATTACCTGCATGTTGAATGTTCAGTTCAGGATTAAGTTCAACAGTTTTAGTATCCCTAGTGATAATATTATAATTTCTCATCTTAGCTACACAGTTCCTTACTGTTTGAGGAGTTTTAAATATTGCCTTTTGGTAGGGTATGCTAGGCTCCTTATCTCGGTTATCAGCATCACAACAAGCATTGCAAAAATCTGATAATTCAACCTTTTTATTAAGACCAAGTAAAGTAAGACAACTAAGATCTGACTCACTTAGAATTATCTTATGGATATAGCAATAGGTCATTATCTGGAACTTAACAATATCTTCCAGGGACATATTTACTTTTTTATCCACTACATTAAACTTAGCCATGTTGGTTTATTTAGCTTTTAATTTTCTTTCTTTCTTTTCTTGGGTGGCTTCTTCTGCAGGACCATCTGTGGTATCAGGATCATTGTTTTCATCCCCTGGGCCGGCTGCCATTTGAGCTTGACGGATGATCATCTCCAT
>CAZVSN010000059.1:0-8151 GCA_964629455.1 uncultured Micavibrio sp.
TAGAAAGAACGTTATTTTCGGCAAATAGGCTTGATAAAAAGTATGAATAAAGGGGATTGTATAAAATTGTAATTAAACTTAAAATGCTTTTAAGTCGTTCAGGCTATCATTATGTAATACTGCTTTTTTATCTGGGAATAAGGGCAAGTCGTTGTCATCAGGATCATTCGATTGGAAGTCACTGCAAAAGTATCTCAATCCGCAAGCTGCGGATGATTTCTCACGCTTTCTGGACACTGTTCCGGGGAATGCGGGTAAAGGTGCACTGATTGCGGCTGGGATTGCATGGGGTGTTGCGGCTGCTTTTGGGCTGCTTGCCATGATGCAGGCTAAAGAATTAACCGAAATTCGCGCCGAATTACAAACAACCGAGGCTTTGAAGCCTATGGTTCCTGTTATTTCCGTTGGTAATGTCCCAAAAGACGAAGCCAAACGTATGTCAGATCAATTTCAACAGGTTTATCCCAATTTGAAGGTGAACACGAATGGTGACACCTTTACGATCCAATCAAAAAAGACCTCTGATT
The DNA here is from genome assembly GCA_964629455.1 of uncultured Micavibrio sp. Lineage (GTDB taxonomy): Bacteria > Pseudomonadota > Alphaproteobacteria > Micavibrionales > Micavibrionaceae > UBA1573. The sequence continues at coordinate 528 of CAZVSN010000059.1, forward strand.
TCGTTGAGTTTCGTGAGGCTCTGGGGCATGTCGTGAATGGCGGTGCTGGGTGGAGAGTTTCAGTGAATGGTTTTTGTGTGGGGCGGGAATGTAAGCAAAATGCATTGGACGCTGTTTTAAAAATTCAAAAACTGAAGATTGACAAACCATCAAGCTAATATAACATCTAAATGAAACCCGAAGTGGAGTGGAGAAATGACTATGTTGAATTCAAAAATTGAGGGACGGAAATCCGAAAGCGGGAACGTTTTGTTTCTGATTCTGATCGCGGTGGCTCTGTTTGCTGCCTTGTCTTATGCTGTAACACAATCAACCCGCTCGGGTGGTGGTGATGCTGGTCGCGAAACCACATTGGTTAATGCGGCGTCGATTACACAATATCCTGCATCGGTTAAAACGGCTATTACCCGTATGGTGGTATCCAGTTCTATTGACCCTAATGATTTAAAGTTTGATCCTCCATCTAACTTTGCGGCACTGACAACAGATGTGCTTAAAGCACAATCTGTCTTTTATCCAACCACTTCAACTGGTGGTGGCGGTGGTGCATCTTATGTTTATGCTCCAGCTAATGTGATGGAAAGTGGAGCAGCAGGTACATGGCATTTTAATGGTGCCAATGAAGTTCAGAATATCGGTTTATCTGGTGGTGGTGCTACCGAGGCCGATGTGATTGCTTTCTTGCCAAATGTTAAGCAAGCTGTTTGTCAAAGCATTCATGCCAAGCTTGGGTTGAGCACATCTATCCCTGATTTGACTGCTGCTACCATTGATTATACTTCTGATATGGATGTTGGTAGTCCAAACATTACTGGAACGGGCGGTGTTATTACTGATGCCATTCTAGATGCTCAACCTCAAGGTTGTTTCGAGGGCGCTGCTGGTGTCTATGTTTACTACCATGTTTTGGTTGAAAGATAGGCGAGTGTCTTAAAAATGAATTTGAAAGCCCGTGCCATTGTGTGCGGGCTTTTGCTTTTTTTGAAGGGGAATACAGCATGAAGAACCACATCAATCAACAGGATAAGGGAAGCGCTCTTGTTTATATTTTGATTGCGATTGCTCTTTTGGCAGCATTGACGGTCAGTTTGATGGAGCCGTCCAGTCAACAAACACAAAGTCAGGGGTCTACCAATCTTGTAACGGATATCGGTGGTCAGGTTAGCTTTATCACGTCTTCGATTTCTGAGTGTGTTCTCTCTCACCCTGATCAGGATTCTGAGTTAACAACCACAGAACAAAAAAATGCGCCGTATCCTATTAATCCTATGGACCCGTATTTTGATACACAATCTGCCACCCCTGCGTCTGATGCGGATGATAAGGTTACGAATATCCGGTGCCCTGGAAACCCTGGTGGAAGTGGGCCCACAAATCAAAACCACGCGCGGATATTTGGTGGAGCCTCGGGGAAATTCCTTCCTCCTGCGCCAGCATTATTTACAGACTGGACGTATTATAATGGTGCTGATGGCATTTATATTATGACGACATCCAGTAAAACAGACCCATTTATTAGCAGTGCTTTGACCAAATTGGACGCTAAATATTCCAATTGTGAAAGTGAAGTAATTGATAGGCGGAGTGCGGCCGCATTGAGCATTACAACCGATACAACCCCCGGAGATTCTGGGGTTCGCACATGCGCTGCTGGTTCGATTTGTTTCAGATATTGGGTTGTTTTGAAGGCAACGGCCATTCATCAGGATGCGAGTTGTCCTTAATTTGTATAAAATTGAAGATAAAGTTAAACCCGTCTTTATGTCCATTTGTTAGGATGATTCCAAGGTCGCGATAAGCGATTTCTGACCGGACAAATGGATCAGAGGGTGAAATAGATATATAGTGATTGGGCTCGTAGCTTTGCTTTACGAGCCTTTTCTCTTTCTTGATTTTCAGGACGAGATTCTTAGCGTATAATAAGCGATATTAGAATTTAAAAGCAGGAATAGCGTTTTGGACATTAATACGACTTTGCTTCGCGAGAAATTTATTATTCGCGATATTGAACGTGAAGGGGATGCCCCTATTGTTGCGATGAGCAACAGGTTGGTTTTGCCGCTTGTTATGGCTGACGGGAGTGAGCCAGAATCTTTTGTCATTCGCGCGCAAACGATGCATTCTTGTATTCGGATGGCGGCGCAGATACTGCAGTCATTTCTTCGGGCTGGCCCGTTGATGGCGCGCGCCGAGCCATTTGATTTTGAAGATGCATGGGGCAAGTCGTGTTCAGAACATGAAACTGCGCATAATCTGGCGCGCTGGGTTTGTGTCTATATGAAAGGGAAAGAGATTTTTTCTTTTGGGGCCCGCCATCCTTTCTTTGATGTTATTGAGAAATGTGATTCCAAAAACCCTGGAAATTATGATCGAGCGCTTGTTATTGCCGAAGAAACATTTGGAAAAATGGGCAAAAAAGTTACGATTTCTTATGATGCCAATATTGGGATGGTGCTGAATGTGAAGCCTGATATCGGTCGGTGTGGCTTGATTCATCGGGGGCCAGAGAAAAATGCGACATTTAATTTTTTAACGGAAGCAAAAGAGGAAGGGGGCATTTCTCCTGTTTTGTGTTTGAACGTATGCGCTGCGTTTCTTGAGGGGCTCCAGCTCGCTTATCGTGTCGGGATTATCAATGATAAGATTCGGCTGATGTTGGTTGAAAAGTTTTCAACCGAGGGGCTGATATGTCAGTCTGCATTAAAACGTTTGGCGGAATTAAATATCGAGGTTAGAAGTTTCGAGAATCGTATGAATGTTCGGTTCCGTCCCGAGAAGCCAGAGTTTTCAGATATGGTGACTGAGGCTGAGCGGTTTCATCGCAAGATGTATGAGTCTAAGAAAAGACAGTACTGAGATTTATCTCATAAAAAAGCCGTCCATTGGACGGCTTTTTGTTGGTGTGCGTTCTTTTAATTATGCAACGCCAGCAAGGCTTCGCAGAACGGTGTTCAGAACGCCGCCATTGTTGTAATAGCCAACCTCATCCGCTGTATCGATACGGCAGAGAAGTTTATGCTCTTCTGTTTTTCCGTCTTTGCGAGTGATGGTGAGGGTCACATCCATGCGTGGTGTAATGCCTTTTTCGATGCCTGTAATGGACACGGTTTCTTCGCCTGTGAGTTTCAGGTCGGTGCGGGTCATGCCATTTTTAAAGACCAATGGCAGAACGCCCATGCCCACCAAGTTAGAACGGTGAATGCGTTCAAAACTTTCGGTGATAACGGCTTTGACGCCCAGCAGAATAGTGCCTTTTGCTGCCCAGTCACGGGATGACCCAGTGCCATATTCTTTACCTGCAAAAATAACCAGAGGCGTTCCGGATGATTTGTATTTCATCGCAGCGTCATAGATTGGCATTTCTTCGCCAGTTGGAACATATTTGGCAAATCCACCTTCTTTTCCGCCCAGAATTTCATTCTTGATACGGATGTTGGCAAATGTCCCGCGCATCATGACTTCATGGTTTCCACGACGTGCGCCGTAGGAGTTAAAGTCAGCAACGGCAACGCCATGTTCGGTGAGGAATTTACCTGCGGGAGAATCTTTTTTGATATTCCCTGCGGGTGAAATGTGGTCGGTTGTAATGGAATCGCCGAATACCGCGAGAATATTGGCATTTTTAATGTCAGAGATAATTCCTGATTTTTTCGACATCCCAACAAAATATGGTGGGTTGGCAACATAGGTTGATTTTTCGTCCCATGAATAGGTTTCACCCGATCCGTCGGCTTTAATCGCTTGCCATTGTTCAGGGCCTTTGAAAACGTCCGCATAACGGGTTTTAAACATTTCCGATGTCAGGCATTGTTCGACCGTTTGACGTACTTCTTCGTTGGTTGGCCAGATGTCTTTCAGGTAAACGGGTTGTCCGTCACTGCCTGTACCAATCGGGTCTTTGTAAAGATCGATGTGCAGGTTACCAGCCAGTGCATACGCCACGCAGAGTGGTGGGGATGCCAGATAGTTGGCTTTCACATGTGGGTTAACACGGCCTTCGAAGTTGCGGTTACCAGATAATACGGCGGCCACTGTCAAATCCTTGGCTTCCACGGCTTTGGCAATATGTGCTGGCAAGGGGCCAGAGTTCCCGATACAGGTTGTGCAACCGTAACCCACCAAGTTAAAGCCGAGCTTATCAAGATCAGCTTGTAAGCCTGCTTTGTTCAGGTAGTCGGTGACAACTTGCGATCCTGGGGCGAGTGATGTTTTCACCCATGGTTTTGTCGTCAGACCTTTTGCCAATGCTTTGCGCGCAACCAATCCAGCAGCCACCAGAACGGATGGGTTGGATGTATTGGTACAGGATGTAATCGCGGCGATAACCACTGCGCCATCTTCAATCGCGTAATCTTTGCCTTCGACAGGGGATTTGCGGATTTCAGGAACAACAGATTTAATGGAATCGACAACTTTGGACAAAGGCACGCGGTCTTGCGGGCGTTTTGGTCCTGCCATTGATGGTTCAACTGCACCCAAATCCAATTCTAGTGAGTCAGTGAAAATCGGGTCAGCAGAATTTGCATCGCGCCACATACCTTGTTCTTTGGCATAGGCTTCGACCAATTTCACGCGGTGTGGGTCGCGGCCTGTAAAGTTGAGGTAGCGAATAGTTTCAGCGTCAATCGGGAAGAACCCGCAAGTCGCGCCATATTCAGGAGCCATGTTGGCAATAGTTGCACGGTCAGCGAGTGATAATGCGTCCAACCCTGGGCCATAGAATTCAACAAATTTGTTGACCACGCCTTTGGCGCGAAGCATTTGTGTGACCATCAGAACCAAGTCGGTTGCTGTGTTGCCTTCTTTCATTTTGCCAGTGATTTTAAAACCAATCACTTCGGGAATCAGCATAGATACAGGTTGGCCGAGCATTGCTGCCTCAGCTTCAATCCCGCCAACACCCCAGCCCAGAACGCCCAAACCATTGACCATGGTTGTGTGGCTGTCTGTTCCGACCAATGTGTCAGGGTATGCGATGTTGGTGCCTTTATTGTCTTCATCTTCTTCCACCCATATGGTTTGGGCGAGGTATTCCACGTTTACTTGGTGGCAGATACCTGTCCCCGGTGGCACAACGCGGAAGTTTTTGAATGCGGATTGTCCCCAACGGAGGAATTGGTAACGTTCAATGTTTTGTTTAAATTCTTCATCCACGTTGTCTTTGAACGCTGTGGCTGTGCCGTATTCACCAACCATCACCGAATGGTCAATAACCAAGTCAACGGCGGTCAGTGGATTAATTTTTTGTGCGTTTCCGCCCAATGCTTTCATGGCTTCGCGCATCGTTGCCAAATCAACAACCGCAGGAACGCCAGTAAAATCCTGCATCAATACGCGGGCAGGGCGATAGGCGATTTCATGTTCTGATTTGCGATCTTTGAGCCATGTTTTCAGGGCTTCGATATCTTCCACCTGAACGGAACGTCCATCTTCGAAACGGAGGAGGTTTTCAAAAATAACTTTCATCGAATAAGGAAGGCGGGACAAATCACCCAATTTGGCTTGCGCGTCTTTCAGGGAAAAATAATCATATGTTTTTCCATCAACGGTAAGTTGTTTGCGTGTTTGTAATGTATCGTGACCAGCGCGTGTCATATCAAAGACCCCTAAAGAAAAATGTGAAATTGGTAAAAAGGTGAATACCCCTACTCAGATGCAGGAATTGTATCATTCCCGAGAAGATATAAGAAATGGTAAATGCTTGTAATTAATAAATAATTATGGCAAACTATCCTTTATGACTTATTCGGTAGATGAGCTTTTTTCGGCTGTTCCAAGCCTTTTTAAACAATTTAGGGATAATGCATCTGTTTTGCCCGAAGGGTTTCAGGCTGTTGTCCTTGACGCGGGTGATGGGACAGTCGTTAAATTTCTTAAAAGAAAGCCAGAGGGTGGAGCCGCCGATGATATCAAGCGTCAATTTTCTGCTGAAATATACTCCCTTATGCAGTTTCATGGACGTGCTGGTGAATATTTTGTCCCACAACTTGTTGAAGAGCCGACTTTCCTAATGGAAGACCAGCCGCTTGGTCATGATTTTATGGGCTATGTTCGTATGACGAAGGTAGATGGAAGTCCCCTTGAACAACGGGCCACTGGAGCGGATTCTTCTCAAATCGTTCAATTGGGGGAAGCTATTGCCGTTATGCATGGTCTAGGTGATCGATTTGTTCAGCGTCAAAAATCTCCTTCTAGTCGAGGACAAAATTTTAGTGTGGATTTTATTCGCGATGACAAATTGATGGGTAAGGTTTTGGAGTGTAATGATTGGTTGTCACATCAGGATATAGCAGGTTATATGCATGGCGATGTGAATTGGAACAATGTTCTTTTTGATAAAAAAGGACATTTGCTTTCTGTTATAGATTTTGCCTTTTCTGGCGATTCTCGGAATCGTTTCCTTGATTTTGCGAATGTATCATCTGATAAGGTTCATTTCGCTGTGTCTGCTTACAACAGAGCGTCTGCAGCTCCAGCGCTTGATCCAAGGGTTGTAGAGATAACCAGTCTTCGTAATTATTCTGATTATGTGTCGTTTGTTACGCGATGCTCTCAAGCTGCCGTTGATCCTAAAAGGCCTCAGGCTTTGTTTGCTGAAGGTATCATGCGTATTGATCTTGATTAGTATGGTTCATTTTAGAACTGAATTTTGATACCAGAATCCATATTACCCCCACCGCTATGCAGGCCATATATCCGTCAATGGCGTAATGAAAGCCAAGGATAAGGCTCGACAGGAAAATCAGGGCAGAAAAAATCATGCACCCAATCCCAATGCCGCGATGAACGGTTAAAGCGTAGAGGCTTATCAGAAAACTGATCCCGATATGCATACTTGGCATCGCGGAAATCCCGTTCAAATCAGCAATAACGCTATTGCGCGTCATGTCTAATAAAACCTGTACTGCTTCGGGCCATAAAACTTCGCCATGGGATGTGGCGAGAGATAATGTGTCCTGAATATCGCTGTATGGATTGTTTGTTTGATAAAAGTCCCCATAGAAAACGGGCCCGACGGAGGAGAAGAGCGTTGCCCCTAAGCTGCCGATAATGCCCCATGATAAAACGGATGCCCATAAATAGTGGGTGCGCCGCGTTGTATTTTTATCAAAGAAAATAACAAATCCATTGCTGATAAAAACCATTAGAAACCAAAGATAATAAACCCATTCCGCGATGCGCACGGCCCAAAGATTGTTGGGTAGATAGTGATGGGGATATGTGTTCCCATGCATATGAAAGTCAATCTGGGACAGTATTGGGTCAATTGAATAAGGGTGTATCAAAGGGATCAGAGATTTGAATATCGTAAAACCGATAAAAAGAGGGCAGAGAATTCCTAAAGCCTTTATTCCATTGGTTAGGTCATTGTCCTGATTATGATTTGAAAAGCGGGCATCAATTGCTTTGAGAAGGGGCAAAAGATGGATGGTTTTTGCTTGATAAATGGCAATTCCAATCTGGGTTACGCCGTAAAAAATCAATAATTGGGCGCAAATCATGGATGAAAAGATGGATGACGTTAGAATTTCTCTTTTTGGCGCGCCTAAATAATAAGCTGTTCCAATGGCAAGGAGGGCGTAAAGGCTGGTGATAAGGGCTAGAATCATGCGAAGAATCCGTC
>CAZVSN010000059.1:8251-11345 GCA_964629455.1 uncultured Micavibrio sp.
TCAATAAATGGTTTGCAAAAATAGTCCTATTTTTTCAAATAATCCCGTATCAGGATTTCGGCGATTTGGACGGCGTTGAGGGCAGCCCCTTTGCGAAGGTTGTCTGACGCGACCCAAAAATTCAATCCGTTTTCAACCGATGTATCTTCGCGCAGACGCGATACAAAGACACTGTCTTCGCCCTGAATTTCAACGGGGGTTACAAATTCCATTTCTGATTCCAGATCGATAACCTGAACGCCTGGTGCTTTTTGTAAAAGTGTCATGGCATCATGGACGGTCAGTTCCCGTTCAAATTCCACATTGACCATTTCCGAATGTCCGATAAAAACAGGGACGCGCACGCAACTGGCGCAAACCTTGATTTTAGGGTCAAGAATCTTGCGGGTTTCAACATCCATCTTCCATTCTTCTTTGGTGCGGCGGTCATCCATAAAATCATCAATTTGTGGGATGGCGTTAAACGCAATTTGTTTTTTGAATATGGTTGGGTTCGGCGACCCGTTCATAAAAATGGCGCGGGTCTGGTTGAATAATTCATCCATTGCTTCTTTGCCTGCGCCCGATACAGATTGGTATGTGCAGACAACAACACGTTTGATTTTCGCAGCATCGTGTAATGGTTTTAGGGCCACCACCATTTGAATGGTTGAACAATTCGGGTTCGCGATAATGCCTTTTTTCTTATACCCTGCGATGGCTTCTGGGTTGACTTCGGGGACGACCAACGGCACATCGGGGTCCATGCGGAAATGGGATGTGTTGTCGATAACCACTGCACCCGCAGCCGTAGCTTTCGGAGCAAAATCAGCTGATATTTTTGCACCAGCAGAAGAGAGAACAATATCGGTTCCTTTAAAATCATATTTGGCCAAATCCTGAATTTTCAGGTCTTGATCGCCAAAAGATACATCCGTTCCTGCGGAGCGGCTGGAGGCGAGGGCCACAATTTCAGAAATCGGAAAATTACGTTCCTTAAGGGTTGCCAGCATTTCACGTCCGACATTGCCTGATGCGCCTACAACTGCGACTTTATATCCCATAATCTTGGTTCCTTATTCTTTAATCTTTTACTGATAATTGATGGTTACACTACATATAGGACGTTTGTCGGGGAATGGTCAATGAAGCAGGTTAAAATTTTATTGGTTGAAGATACGGATAGTGTCCGTGAGGTTTTAACCCGTCAGTTAGAAGCATTGGGCGCATCTGTGACCGCGTTGGCCGATGGGGAGCGGGTCAAGTCGGTGTTGAATGCCGACCCCACCCAACCCTATGATCTGGTGATTGCCGATTTACAACTTCCTGATTGTTCGGGGGTTGATATTGCCCGTTTTGCACATGCCAAACGGTGCAAGGTTGTTTTGTTAACGGGTGAGGGGGGACTTGGAACGCGGTTCGACATTAAATCAGCAGGATTTGATGAAGTGCTGAGTAAACCGATTTCCCTTGATGAATTACAACAGGTTTTATCCAGATTTGGATTATTGGGTGGTGTTTCATCCGTTTCTGCAACAGGCCAGCCGCATTTAATTGATGAAACGGGTGTGCTTGATATGGTGTCTTTACATGAACAAATGGGCGAGCTTGATGGGGCCGCGTTGAATATGTTGTCCCGCTTTCCAGATATGATGCGCCCGTTATTTCAACGATTGGTAGAGGCTGCCACCAATCAGAATTTTTTAGATGTATCTGATATTGCGCATTCTTTGAAAAGCGCGGCGCGATCAGCTGGTGCAATGGAGCTTGGGGCCTTGTGTGAAAAAATGCAACGTGATGCAGACCGTAAAAATATTTTTCCGTCTGATATCCCAGAGTTACAAAGTCAATTTGCGAGTGTTGAATTTGCTCTTCAACGGTTATGCGCGAATTCTAAGATTTAATTTTGCTCAGGGCTTTGGTTAAATCATTCATGCGCGTGAAATAATCTTCACGCACTTTCGGCAATATTTTTTCCCATTTATCAAAAGGAATAGGGTCGTTCACGGGATACCCTGTATCATAGGCATAGGGTGCAGATGCATCCCATTCCTTGACCTTTTCCATCAGAGCATTTAACCGCGCTGGGTCTTTCATGGCCCATACCAATATTGGGTGGCTGATATTGTTGGCAATGCTTGTGATGCCTGCGTGCGGGTTATCAATGCGCGGGGCTGCATTGCCGTTGGGGGATGCTTGATCAGGGCTTTTCTTTTCATCCTGTTTTAATCGTTTGATATCTTCTGCATTGGCGCGGGGTGGCCACCGCGTGACATCAAATGTTAATCGCAATTGCCCCACGAAGAAATAAAGTGCGGCTTGTTCCATTTGTTTTTGATCGGCCAATGCTTTTGCGGCCAGAAATAATCCTTGCGGTGGAACGGCGCCCCTGTCTGATTCAATGATATAAACCAGTTTATCAAGGTTGGTTTTGGTATAGGCCGATGCGGCATCGGATAAATGATTCCATTCTTCCAAATCTTCGGGGCTCACCAATGCTTCCTTGGGGGTGAGGGCAGTGTATTTGGGAATAGGGGCGGGCGATTGGGTTTCTTTTTCTGGTTCTGGCTGCGCGTCTGCCGGTGCTGGTGCGGGTGTTGCGGGCTTTGGGGTTAAATGATGCATGCCGATGGATTGCGATTGTGCAGGCATTGCCAACCCCGATTGCGATGTTGCCATTGCCCCGATTAACACGAAAATTGCGGTCAAGATTGTTGTATGTGACATTGCCTATCCCCCTGAATATTCATGATTTATGGCATGAAATGCGGTGTAAATCCAGTATCCGTCCCTAATCTTAACCACTTTGCAAGCTGTGGTGTGATAGACTGTAATTTGTACATAAAGGTGGTTCTTGATGTTGAAATCCCATGTTTCTTTGAATTCTTTTCTGAAATCCTATCTGGGCGACCCATCGGGCGCAACGGCCATTGAATATGGCTTGATTGCGGCGGGGATTGCCATGGCGATTGCGGCCTCGGTCTTCTTTTTTGGTGATGCTGTGAAAACCCTTCTTTATGACGGGTTGCCTGCGGCGCTTCACTTATAGGATTTGGTCTGTTCCTATATCGCGCCATTCCATGATGGCGTTATTTTCAATGGTAATTGCGGTGCG
>CAZVSN010000060.1:0-6754 GCA_964629455.1 uncultured Micavibrio sp.
GATGTTTTGGGTGTTGAGCCGAGATGGATGGTGTTGTTTCCGAATTTTTTGTTGAGGATATCCATGGCGCGTGAAAGATCTGTATTTTTTACTGTTTTTGTTTTCTCTGAAATATTCTCAAATAAATCCAGTGTGACCTCTGTCTGTTCATAGAGGTCATAGAGGCTCACCGAAACTTTCATAAGTCGGGTGTCTCTACCAATATCTTTTTGCATGGTATGCCAGAGTCTGTCTAAGGCTGAGATAACTGTAAAATTATCCTGCGTTGGGGCGAAGGATGTATCATCACTCCAATAGGAGCCGTCTATCGTCCTTATCCCTAGTGCAAAATGCCCTGCAAAAATATTATATCGCCGTAGCCGTGTGCAGGCTTTAATAGTCAGGTGCTGTGCCATGGTATAGGCCTCATTCATACCGCGTATATTAGGGTCTAAGACACGGCTGTGACCGATAACGCTTTTATTGGTAAGCTTATCTGGAATGTCATAGCCGTGAAGGCGATACCAGAAAATCTCTCCTGCAACACTTCCCCATATTTTGCGAGCGTGTTTTGGGGGGAGATTCCAGAGTTGCTCAGTTGTTCTGATTCCTGCGCGGTTAAGGCGATGTTCAATATTCCGTCCGATGCCACAGAGGTCAGGTAGTTTTAAAGCAAAAATTCTTTCTTTATAATTATCGGGTGGGAGAATAACTAATCCATCCGGTTTTTGCATATCTGTTGCAGTTTTTGCCAGAAAGATATTGGAGGCAATTCCGATGGAGCATTTGATATGCTCACCAACATTTTGACGGAGGCCCTCTTTAATCGCATGTGCGATAAGAATTGCTTTCTCAGATGACTGCTCATTCTTCATTAATTTACAAGCTCCCTCGTCGATGGAGCAGATTTTGCTGACAGGGATATGTCTCCCCACTTCGGCAAAAATACGGTTGTGATAGGCAACATACACATCATGCCGTGCCAAAACGCAGTGAAGAGTGGGGCAAAGACGTTTTGCTTCATAAATCTTGGTGCCTGTTTTAATGCCGAAGGCTTTTGCTTCATAACTTGCGGCAATTGCACAGGTGGCATCAGTCATACTTGGAACTACGGCAACTGGCTTCCCGCGTAGGTAAGGTTTATCCTGCTGTTCTACGCTCGCAAAGAAGCTGTTAAGGTCAAAGAACAACCATTCTAATGCGGTTGGCGGCCGTAATCCCTGAGAGATGGTTGAGAGATGTGTATCCATCCCGGTTTTATGCCATAAACGACCCAGCCACACAAGAACAAAACAAGAACATATAATAAATTGTAGGGCAATTTACTTGTGATGCACTATGTGAGTTAAGTATCAGGGTTATCTGGTAAGCGATAGCTTGTACTGCGCCCCCCATTTTCATTTTGTATGAAAATGCCTCGTGACTTTAATTCTTGAATGTCTCTTAGTGCAGTGTCATTAGAACACTTTGATAATTTGGCGTATTTAGATGTATTCATATGCCCGATAAAGTCATTTTCCAGCATACGATTAATAACAAGACGTTGACGTTCATTTACGGGGGTTTCATTGATTCTGTTCCAAAGCTGCGCTTTGAATAAAACCTTACCAAGTGTTTGTTCAGCATTTGATATGGCACGTCCGAGACAATCCAGAAACCACTCTAGCCATGCTGTGATATCTGGTGTGCCACGTTGTTGGCTTTCTAAATGGTCATAGTATGATTTGCGCTCTGTTTCAATCTGACTGGAAAGGCTATAAAAACGATCAGGCGTATTGTCAGCGCGTGCCAATGCCATGTCACCAATGGCTCTGGCGATACGACCATTTCCATCTTCAAAGGGGTGAATAGTCACAAACCATAGGTGGGCAATACCCGCTTTAAGGACGGGATCGAGATCAATCTTCTGATCTAACCATGTTAAGAAGGTAGCCATTTCGTTTTCAAGTCTATCGGCACTTGGTGCCTCAAAGTGAACCTTCTCGCGACCTGTTGGGCCAGATATAACTTGCATTGGACCAGCATCAAGGGTGCGCCAATTTCCGACTGTAATTTTTTGCATACCACTACGTCCTGTCGGGAACAATGCAGAATGCCATCCAAATAAACGATCTTTTGTGAGGGGCCTAAAAAAACTCTGCGTAGCATCTAGCAATACTTCTACAATACCTTCAACATTTCGGCTTGCTGGAATAAGACCTGCGATATCCATACCTAGACGCCTTGCAATCGATGATCTTACTTCTTCAGGGTTGAGTACCTCTCCTTCAATTGCAGAGGATTTAACAACATCATGGGTGAGAGTGGTTAGGCTTGCTTCACGTTTGAGTTCAAAACCAAGCCCTTCCATTCTGCCAAGCAGACGACCCTGACGATGACGTATGTCTGCAAGCTTGGGAGAGAGTGCTTCAGCATCCCAAGTAAAATCAGTCCAGTTTTGATGTTCGTGTATCCACATATTATTCACCGCATTATTTGCGGTGAATATAGCAGCCATTCGCCGCAAAAGCAAGCATATTCGCAGCATAAAATGCGGTGAATAGCCGCATTATTCACCGCAAGGACCTTAAAATCAACACTTTCAAGTGTAGCAATAAGTCTTAATCAAGGTAATAAGGCTTACATACAGGTATTAAGGACAAGAAATCATTTCTGCAACCAATCCAGAGGAAACTATTCATCATCGTCTTTATCAAAAAATAACCCTGTATCTGGATTGTCTTTCTTATTGTCATCATCTTTGTTCGGATTCGTGCTATCCACGCCATCTGAAGATTTTTCTGGTTCTGGCTTTTCATCATTTTTGAATAAATTTCCCTGATTGGGGTCAGGCTCTTGCTTATTGTCATCATCGGCAATATCAAACTTCGGGATGCCGTATCGTTCGATTTCTAAATATGGAATAGATGGGGGAGATAAGAGGCGTCCTCCAAAAATTTTGGCATCTGAACCTATGTTGTAAGCAATTTTCTGGCATTTTATCGGGAAACTGGCTTCTGCCAGAATGATCTCAGATTTTCTAGGAAGACGTGTGATCTGATCTTTTGTAATTAAAGGCCAAGTTCTGCTACTGATGTTTTGGGTAGAAGAGCCAAGTCGTGATGAACTATTTTTGGTGGTGGAAACCATCTCGATTGTTTTCTCACCACACATTTCACTTACATAGCGGGCTGTTTCCAAATCGTTAGCAGCAAAGAAGATGCGGTGCGCGCAGACAGAGAGAATACCATCCCGTTTTTGTTTGCCGTAGACATCATCAATCCATCCTAAACCTTGAACAACCGCCAAAACACGGCAGTTATATCCACCTGCCAAGGTAAAGACGTTGGCAACTGTTTCCATTCGCCCAAGCATATGAAATTCATCAAGAAGAATTAGCACTTTTCTTGGTTCTGTCGCATCCGGCAGTTTCATGGTGAGAGTTGTCATGAGTTGCTCGAAAAACAAATTAAGAAGTGGAGCAACGGTCGGAATATCACCTGTTGCAACCCCTATATAAACAGCCATTCGTTTCTTTTTGAGGTTTCTTAAAGAAAAGTCACTCGCAGATGTGACAGCGTCAATCTCTGGTGTTTTCCAAAGACTCAAGGCTTGACTTAAGGAGCTTTTGACACCGCTTCGCTCTTTGGCGGCTTTATTGGCGAAGTTCATGAGCATTCCGATGGATTCTGGATCAAGCTCTTTATGTGCTTTAACGATATGACGGATAATGTCTCCTAATTCCTGCTCAGTTCCGAGAAGACGATAAACTGAGCCAATTGTGGACGGCATATCTTCGTTATCCAAAACATATAAGGCAAGTCCCACGAACAGGGAGCGTGCTTCTATAATCCACATATTGGAATCGTGAGAGGCAGAATCCTTAATTAGGATCGTTGCAATACGCTGTAAGTCACTGATACGGGTAATAGGGTCTGAAGAAATTTCAGAGAATGGGTTGTAGCGATGAGACTTTCTATCTTTTGACATTGGTGCCCAAAGAAAGACCTCATGTCCATGCGATTTCCTAAAACCTGCAGTTTTCTGGAAATTCTCCTGTTTGATGTCAAAACACACAACAGAATCTTCCCAAGAGAGTAGGTTAGGGATAACAACACCAATCCCTTTGCCGGAACGTGTTGGTGCAACACACATGACGTGGGTGTTGGTATCACTATAGAGAAAGCGACCACGAAACTTTCCGAGTAAAATACCTTTGGATGAGAATAATCCGCCTTTTCGGATATCATTTTGAGATGCCCATCTAGCATCGCCCAGAAAAGACTCGGACGTATTAAAAGCTTTAACAAGAGCCGTTGCCGCCCCCAGAAACGGGAAGCCAAGTGCCACGAAGAGGCGGGATTGAATCTGGGGGTCTCCTGCGTGAGGTAAGAACGTCCAAACAGACCAAGGGAGAGCCGATCCGACCGGAAATTTTGAGAGAAAGAAAAATACAATCGAGGATACATATGAAGCAACACAGATTGCCAATAGGATACTGATGCCTATAAATAGTTTTTGCTTATCTTCTAACATTAGGGATACCAAACCTCCGATATGATACGCTGACCGCCAACCCGTTTTAATTGGATGACGATATCAACGATGTTGCTGATGTAAGTTTTAATCTGGTCGTGTGTGAGGCCAAGACCTGCCTGCATTACCATCAATGCAATTTGCTCAATTGCACCAAATGGCGTATCCGCGTGGACTGTTGTGATTGAGCCCGGATGTCCTGTGTTAATGGCTCTGAGGAAGGTATAGGCTTCCTTGCCCCTCAGTTCACCAAGTAATATTCTATCTGGTCTCAAACGAAGAGCTGATTCCAATAAGTCCTGAATTGTGACTTTGGCTGTTCCCTGTTCCCCTTTGGATGCCAGTAAAGAGAGGTGGTTAGGATGTTTGGGTCTAACTTCCGGTGTATCTTCAATCGTGATGATACGCTCGGAAGCGTCTATTTCTGAGAGGATAGCATTCAAAAGAGTTGTCTTTCCGGTAGAGGTCCCACCCGAGATAAGGATGTTTTTCTTGGCTCTTGTTGCACATCTTATAAATTCTTTGAGATGCCCCCTTTGGAAGAGGTTTTTTAGATTTTCATCTTTAGATTTTTGGAGAGGAGCTTCATGAATAGAAACTTTCTCAAAAGCGCCCATATCTTCATAATCATCAAGACTCATGTCTTTAACGATTTGCTTTCGAATAGAGAGGGCTGGACCAAAGCGTGACGCAGGAGGTATTACAACTTGAACCCTCTCGCCTGTGGGAAGGGTTGCAGATAGTAAGGGAAATTCCTCATTAATTGATTGACCAGATATTGATGCAATCTGACGGGCCAGCCGCAGTAAATTTTCTTCGGATATGTCCTTGTTTATGACCTGTTCCATAGCAAGAGAACCCGAGCGCTCAATCCATAGCTCATGGGAATGATTGACGCAAATCTCACTTACCTTGTCATCGATTAAATAGCTCCGGAAAGGATCAAGGAATTTTTCAATAAAAACACCTTGCCGCAAATCGGTGTGCGGATGGAGAACACTTTCAGTATTCGGAGTTGATTGATTGGCAGGTTTCATGACGATCTGACCCGTTTCACTAATCCTTCTGGTTTTCTGTCTCAATTGCGGCGAAATCGAGATCTTTACTTACAAAGACCTTAATTCGCTTTCCTTGATCGACATGGACGGTAGGTGGAATTGAAATTGAGTTTTCAAGGGCAACTTGAGCCGCAGAGGAGACATCCTGTCCTGATTCAATGGCAACAGTTGAGCTATTCTGGTTATCAAGGGAATTTGCACCAACCTGCATTCCTGTATCAATCATAGAAAGAAGGATAGAAGAGCCAAATCTTTCCATGAAATGAGTGTCGAGTTCGCCGTCAAGACCAGATCTTCCCAAATCATCAGTCCCATATGACCCTATATTGATACTGACTCCATCGGGTCTCAATATTCTGTTCCACATGACAAAAACTCTGACCTGTCCTCTGACAAGACCGGATTTATATTTTCCGATAAGGCGTGAGCCTTTAGATATCAGCAGTTTTTTTCCGTCAAACCCATAAACATCTTCACTTACTATTGCACGAAGCATTCCGGGCAAGTCACTTTGGATTGCTGTTTCTAATATACCAGCAATCATTGTTCCTTGAGGAATTAAAAGATCAGGATGTTTGAGCCTAATAGCATGAGAGGTATCAACACCGGAATTTGCGTTGGCATCTGCAAAGGCAAGATTATTGTCATTTGGGCTTTCTCCCGGGAGAGACCCCGCATTATTGTTGCTCTGAAGGTCATCCAATTGTTTTTCCCGTCTTGCCACACTCATTATACGTCCCTCATCAAGGATAACTTGAGGTGATTTTAGGCGTTCATCTTTCCGTTTTCTCTCTTCTGCTGCCATACGGAGAGCTTCTTGCTGCATCATCAGTTCTCTTTGAGTTGCTGCGGCATCAACAGGCTCTGGAACCGGAGGTGGCGACAAGTCTTTTTCTGGTGGTGGTGGCGCGTCCGGCTGGATATAAGGTTCACCGTTTGAAGTGGGGCTTTTGAAAACGGTTTCAACAGGGGCAACTTTTGATTTTGCCTCATCCTTTTTCATGCCAGCTATTACCACCAGAATGATTGCAATTACTGCAACACCCAGAAATATAGCCATAAAAACAATCTGTCCCTTAGGCTCTCTTGCAACTGATGGAATGCCTCTATCTATCACTTGCTCTTTTTCTGTATTGAGGGAAGTTTCTTCAAATTCGTCCATGCTATCCTCTACTGATTGAAAGTCTTGGCGTTCGGAGACC
>CAZVSN010000060.1:6854-11145 GCA_964629455.1 uncultured Micavibrio sp.
CCCGTTTTATTAACGACCATATACTCACCTTGGACATTGAAGTTGACGATGCTTTCATTGCCTTTTTTATCAACGAGAAAGACAGCCGGCATCACGTCAACACCCTTCATATAGAAATATGTGAAGGAGCCATCATCAAAGACACGCTCTGGACGTAGTTTCTTGTCACCTGCATAGGAATAATCAAAATTCCATTCTGAAGCCGGTGTTGATGCGAGAGGGTTAAAAGACGAGCTTTTATCTGCAAAACTGGCAATTTCTAAAGTTTGTTCTTCCGGATAGATAAATTTTATCAGGAATACGAGGGTAGGGGATTGTGAGGACGCTGTGTGTCCGGCCGCCATATCAAAGGTATACATTCGCTTTGATGTAAGAACCGTCATATTGGTATCGGCGTTTTCTTCGAGCGGTTTAATAAAGAGAATATTTGGTTGTTGCTTTGGCTTAATGACTTGCCACGCTTCAGAATCTCCCAGAGAAATTGTCTCGATATTCTCTTTCTCAGAAAACTCTATGGTTGTTGTATAACCATAGGCTCCACGCAGACGGTAGACATCGTTTTCATGATAGGTGAGCGTTTTAATGCGTGCATCTGCTTTGCCTGAACGAGGAATTCTCTCGGCTAATGCAGGGCTACTCACTAACAGGCACAAGCCTATGCTACTTAAGAGAATGTTTTTTATCATCTGATGGTCTCCAATACTTCAGGGTTGATGCGATAGCTGATGGCTTGAAATCCGAGAGGGTTCGAGAAACGATCAGCCATTTTTAGGGGTTTTTGTGAATACTGGAATTCTATGACAGCGTTCCAGCTACTTGTTTTGATTTGATTGCTCTCATGAAGCTCTCTCAAAAATCGAACCGAGGCGATTTTGTCTGAAATAAACGAGACAGATTGGATTTTAATGTCGATATTTGTTTGTTTCCCGTAGACAATACTCGGATTATTCGGGTTTTTCCCGTCCCACAGCGATCTGTATTCACTCAGAGCTTTACCCGTTGAGAGGAGAGAGACAAGATTATAGTTTTCTCTAAGTATTGCAGGGTTATAGCTTTCACGCGCCGAGACATATCTGACAAGATTGGCCTCTGTGATAGCTTCGTCTTCTGAAAGATTACTTTTGGTAAGTCCTTTTGTCACTTCAAGGTAGCCAGTGCTGCGATCAACGGTCACAACATAAGGCTCGAAGGTTTTGAGGGGTAAGATAAGAACAAGCGTTAAAAGCGATAATATAGCGATACCCATCGAAATAAATGAGAGAAGCCACGCCCTGTTAAGGGACTGTTGCATATTGGAGAATACTTCTCTGTCCCAAGTTTCTGCTGCCTTGAAATATTCTTCTAAATTCTCTTTTTGACGTATAGCTGGATGCATTGTGATAACTTTCTCTATTTCTTGAATTCACGAACATTCTTGAGAGTTTGGTTAAGACTGCTCTTTGCGGCTTCGAATGTTTCTTTAGGATTTTTAACAGCGCGGTATGCGATATATCCGTTCTTTCCGGCAGCATTTGAAATTCTCCCTATTGTGGACGGAGTTTTTCTGGCAACCGATAAAGATCTGGCAAAGCTGCCCATAGTCGAGAGGGACAGCCCACCCGTGACAGAAGCAGCCATATTCATGATTTGGGCAAGAAGGACTGTTCCGACAAAGGACATCAGCATAAACGGTGCTACCGGTGTCATCAGTTCTGAGTTCGGCCCTGAATTATCTTCCATAAATTTGAGAGGCGCTTCTGCGAGGGTAAGAAGGAGAGCTAATAGGGCATATACAAATATCGGAATTACGGCGTAGTTGAGAAGCGATCTGAGCCAGCCTTCAAAAAGATTTTTCGTATTGTTAAAGATAAGAAGCAGGATAAAGACAGGGCCTACAGCAAGAAGAATAGCAACGGCAACCTTTGCAAGGACAATCAGCATGGTTGCATAGCCTGTAAAGCCGATTGCACCAATCCAAACCGCTCCTGCATAAAAATAGAGCCCAAAATCACTCCATCCGGCACCTTCCATGATTTTATCGGATACTTCTATAGATCGGTCATAGAAATTGGTGAGAGCCGTATTGGCTGATGCTGTGTCTGTTGCAGCAGGATCAGCAAAACTGCTTGCTGCACCTGACATGATAATGCCTGCAATGTCTGAGGGTAGGTCTGTCACCATATTATAAATGAAGACAAAAAATGTATCCCACTCAGTTGCTAGCACGAGAAGAACAATAATCCTGACACAGTGAAGGATAAGCTCCGATCCAGAAAAACGACCGCTGATTATGACCTTGTAGCCATAAAACGCGATAAAGACGATAAACATCAAACGCCAGAGTGTCGTAAGGGTACTTGTAAGATTGCCAAATGAACCCTGAACAAAGGTGAGGATGATAGAATCGACTTGGTTGATAAGATCTTCAATCATTTTTAAATGGTTTCTTAGGGTGAGACCTGTTGACCAGCTGCATCGTGAGGTTTTTTAACTTTTATTCCGTCAAACATCTTATGTGTTTTCTCTGCTGAATAATGGTTGGCTATATTGGCTCTCACGCGCTTATTGAACTCTGTCCATATTGTACCAAGACGAATATCTTCAGCTCTGACATCACCAAATCCGGATGAGGAGAGAGAGGATGCCAACTCAACTGCAGTT
This sequence comes from uncultured Micavibrio sp., assembly GCA_964629455.1. GTDB lineage: Bacteria > Pseudomonadota > Alphaproteobacteria > Micavibrionales > Micavibrionaceae > UBA1573. Next base: position 9,495 of record CAZVSN010000060.1, read on the forward strand.
TTATCGCATGAGGTTTTGTCTCCAGCAGTTGGATTATCTTGTGACCAGACTTTCTCGGCGCAGACTAGAATCTGTTGTGTCTTATGCTCGAATATCCATGAGGCGACATCTGTTGCTGGTATTTTAGCCAGAGGATTATCACGTTGGCACGCTGAAAGCGAACAAACGCAGGCAAAAGTAAATACAAGTCGGGAAATAGGTTTGAGGGTATAGTTCATTAAACACCCGCCTTTGTTGAGTGAAGGGACGCCAGATTTAAAGGGATATGACCGCAAGGGTTTTCATCCAGACTTGCTGTTGGACCGCATGGTGATTTCAGGGGTGTATGACTGCATCCTGAGAGAATAAAAGGTGTGATGACCAGAATGATCAGGGATAATAGACGCATAGTTACTCCTCTTTTTTAAAAATTTTGGCTGCCTTACTGGCATCATATTGATTGGCTTTACTGGCTCTAACGGCATTAACGAGAGATTGGTTATCATCTGCTGATTTTTGCTGAATACTGACGGCCTGAAGTCTCAAAAGATCACTCATCAACAGACCATTTTCAGCACTGATACGGCTCCCTAAGTCAACGGATGATTTAAGGTCTGTCGTGGTATTCAGCTGACCCAACATATTCTCATAAGTTTCAATATGGCTGGAGACCTTATTGTAGCTTTTCTCGGCAGAAGCCATAGCGGCATAAGTTGTATTATTTCTACGCTCAAATGCTTTTGAGACAGTGCCGTTCGGGTCGGTTGACATGAGGTCAGATCCCGATATTGGTTTATATGTTGAGAGCAGATTGCTATAAATGCCCTGCGTTCCCGTTGCACTGGCGCCAAGTCCTGATGCTGACATCATATTCATCGTCTCTTGCCATGTATTAGGGAGATAACGTCTTAAATCAGCGTCATACGCAGAATTATTCACCGCTCCCATATTACGTGTGCCTGTGATTGCATTGGCTTGTTTCACAGCTTGTTCGAGCTGTTCCAGTTGTTTCTGGTAATCTTTGGACATCTGGTCAAGCTGTGTGATCATCTGGGCAAATCCAGAGGCATCATAGACAGGAATTCCGGTTGCAAATCCTGATGTCGGGATGAATAGATATATGAGTGGTAGGATCCATATTTTCTTCATGTTGATGTCCTCTTCCAGTTTATAAAATGCGGCAGCCAGAGATCAGGGGAACTTCCGTAAAGAGAGATCAGTTCTTCCATTTTATGAACGCTTTCTGTTCTACCGGAGAGAACAGTTATAAAATCATCAAGACCAGTGAGATCTAAGCGAGCAATGACGGAATCGTTTCCGTGCCGGAGAAGGAAACAATGAGATGAGGGGGATAATTCCCTAATAATTTCCAGTTCATGCTTTGAAAGTCCGAAACCTTCGCAGTAATCCTGTGCCGAGGCGCGCGCATTCGGTAAGAATATCTGAGTGGGCGATTGCTCGATTATAGAGTCTCCGACTTGGCTTTCTATTGCATCCCTTGCAGATTGTGTTGCAAATCCGACAATTCCGTTTTGCTTACGGATGGTCTTGAGCCAATCCTTAATGCGAAGAGAAAATTCAGGATCGTCAAGGAGCTTCCAGCCTTCATCAAGCATAATCATGACCTTGCTTCCATCAAGAAGGCCGTTAATGCGATGAAAAATATACATGA
>CAZVSN010000061.1:0-2007 GCA_964629455.1 uncultured Micavibrio sp.
TTTTGCGCTTTCACACAATCTCTGGTATACTGAAAGTAAGGGCAGAGTTTGGGCTGGGTAGCCAATTGGGTAATCATCTGCCTATTCCTTCCAGAAGAAGGGCGCTTTCAGAAAGAGAGCGGGGGATAATGATAAGGAATATCACATCATCGGGGATTGTTTCCCCGACCATTCTGGCGCAAACCCCTTCGGCACAAGCTGTTGCTGGAACATCTTCTGTATCTGCCCCAATCGCCGATATTGTTTCAATTGATCCTACTTTATTTCCCCCCACTTCATTTTCAGTGACATCGCCGATAGAAGATTATTTGTCCCAAGGCAAACACGTTTCCAGCAAGAAACATTTTAAAAACAACAAAGAATACATTGCCTATTTATTGTTGTTGGATGCCCGCATGAAAAAAATAGAAGAAAAAAATAACGGCCAGAGTGGAGGACAAGGGGCAGGGTTTTTTGCGCCCCTTGAAGACAGGGCAGAGTACAACAAATTAAAAAATGAAATGAGCGAATTAACATCCGCCAATATTTTATAAACGGGTGGGCGGGCACATTAATCGGCGGGAACATCAATCACCAGAATTTCACAATCATCTTTTGCTGTCATCGTAAAATCTTTGAAACCTATGATTTCTGCGCCATCCCCTTGATAAAGGGAGATGGTTTTTCCATCCGGTGTTGTGATATCAAACGCGCCGCGTGAGGCCAGAATATAGGCCTGATGTTTGATGTTTTGAGGAATGTTTGTCCCATTCGTCAAACGACCGCCATAGATTGCGGCATCCTGATAAATAAACAATGCGCCTTTATCTTTATGCTCTGGCTGTCCCGATACCAATAAAGGGAGGGCATTCGTCACAACACCCTGCGGAAATTGTTTGGCATCCCATCTGGGGGCAACGTTCTTTTGATTGGGCGTTATCCAGATTTGATAGAGGGTTGTGTCCGTGTCTTCCAAATTAACTTCGGAATGGGTCACGCCGCTTCCTGCGCTCATCACCTGAACATCGCCTGCGCCCGTGCGCCCTTCGTTGCCCATGCTGTCACGGTGGCTGATGCCTCCTGAACGGACATAGGTGATAATCTCCATATTGTCATGGCCATGCGGCGCAAAGCCACGGCCAGCCTGAATTTTATCATCATTGATGACCAATAATGTTCCAAATCCAACACGGTCAGGATTCCAATATCGTGCAAAACTGAAATGATGCCGCGCATCGAGCCACCCATGATTGGCGTGACCGAGCTTAGCATACGGATACAGTTTTACAGCATTGGGCGAACCCATGATTATCCTACTTTTTTGAGGAAGCAGGTTTTTAAAACCAGCCCCTTAATTTTATCAGTCCGACATTCGATTTCTTCTTCGTTATCGGTGAGGTGAATGCCTTTGATAATTGTTCCGCGTTTCAAAACAGAACCCGCACCTTTGACATTCAAATCCTTGATAACCTGAACGCTATCACCTTCATTAAGGCGGGCGCCATTGCTATCGCGTACAATAATTTCATCGTCTGACATGTTTTTTCTTTCATTGGTTGATATAGGTTTTTTGCATTATAAGGCAAGCCAGTCAATGGGGGTTTGACCGTGTTCTATCAAATAGTCATTGGCTTTTTTAAAGTGCCCACACCCAAGAAATCCGCGATGTGCAGACAGGGGGGATGGGTGTGGCGCGGTAAGGATCAGATGTTTGTTGCGGTCAATAAACGCACCTTTTTTCTGGGCATATGATCCCCATAATAAAAACACAATATGGGTATGGGTGTCGTTGATGGCGCGGATGATTGCGTCTGTAAATTCTTCCCACCCTTTATTTTGGTGCGATCCCGCCAGACCATTTTCAACCGTGAGCGTGGCATTCAGCAGAAGCACACCTTGTTTTGCCCAGTTCGTCAGGTCGCCGTGACGAGGGACGGGCGCGCCATATTCGGCGGCAATTTCTTTGTAAATATTGACGAGGCTGGGTGGTGGCTTAATTCCTTCAGGTACAGAAAATGACAATCCATG
>CAZVSN010000061.1:2107-10889 GCA_964629455.1 uncultured Micavibrio sp.
TCGCCATGATAGGGGTCTTGCCCCAATATCACCACCCGCACCTTGTCAAAAGGGGTGGTATTGAGGGCGTTAAAAATTTGTCCATCTTTGGGATAAATTGTTTTTCCTGCCGTTTTCTCAGCCTCTAAAAACGCCGTGAGCGCACCCATATAAGGCTTATCGAATTCAGCCCCGATATGGGGAATCCAGCCCGAGTGGGGGAAAATGTCGAGGTTGATATCGGTCATAAAGCGGAGGGTAGCGTGTTTTTCTGGCATTTTCCAACCGAATATGCGAAAATAGTCTAGTATTCATAATGTTTTAACCAACAATCATTAAGATTGAAGAATACAAAAAGGGGTCTGGTGTGACGCTTCGTACAGAACAAACCAATACTGTATCGCCTGTGGCTTTTATTGCCAATCAGGCCAAGATAGATTTAAGCGCACCATCATCCCACATCGATAAGGTCAGCTCCGCCACATCTGCATTGGAAGATACAGGAAATAAGCTGGCGATGATTGCAGATATCAAAAAAGAAATGTTGAACGTTGCTGATCCAAAAGCTGGAAAAGGCGCATCTGTTCACGCAATTCCCGAAGCAGAGAGCCCAATCAGTGGCAGAAGTCTATTAACAGATGCCGCGATGGCGGGTGTTGGCTTCGCCGTTGCAGGGACTGCGGGTGTTGCTGTTGCAGGTGTTGTTGGCGCTGTAATGGGCGTAGGAAGTTTATTAAAATCTGGGTCATCTGTTGCCCAACATCAGGGAACGATTCATTTTGGTGAGCGTGGCGTTGAAGGCGGAACCATGGGATTGAATGAAAATATAGGCGGAAAGGAATCTGGACGCTATACAGACATTCTTGGTGAAACATGGGAACCAAATGGTCAGGCCGTTAAAGTATCTCAGAATGTTGCGCCCGCCGTAAGCCCTGCAGCGAGTGGCCCTAACAAACTTCAGCAGGCTGTTCGCGATGCTCAGGAAATGTTTACACCTAAACAAATGTTAGATGGAATTTATTCCATGGGCGCTGAAGAGAAGAAACTAAACCTTGTACATGACTCATTGAATCGTCGATTGAATGAAGGCGGGCATGAAGTTGCAATGGGAGATGGCGCAGATTCTTATCAAGAATTTAATAAATCTTTGGATACCCCAAAGCCATTAAAAGCTTTGAATGTTGGTATGGGCGCGCCGTCTTTCGCTTAGGCTCCCGCCTTCGTCCCCATCATAAATGTAACCCCCGCACTGACCAGACAGGCCAATCCGAACAGGATAGCAATCGCAGGAATATAGATGGCCGCAAGACCCATGGCCACAACCGACAATCCAATTTCAAACGTGCCGATCAATTGTAATATATTTGGTTTCGCAAGATTGGTCAGAGCCAGAATGATCCATGATAAAAACAGAAACGCAATCGGGGTTCCGAAATTATCGGCAACACCAAAACCAAGCGCAAAGACGGTGGCGGCAGAAAATCCAACACTGTGCAAGGCTGTCATTATTGGGTTGGGGCTTGTTTGCGAAGGAAATTGTTGAACGGCAACAACCATAAAATGCAGAATAAAAGCGGCAACCCCAGCGCCATGCATTTGCATCGCCATAAAAACCAAAGCCGAGAGAAGGGTCAGTGTTTTTGCAATCTGATAGGAAAGAGGTGTCACCCCATAGGTGGTGCTGAGTTTAGTAAGCTTTGCCCACAATGGGCGGAATAACGGACACACATATTGACCAATCATTATCAACTCCCTTTTTTATTTATTCATCCTCATGTGGCGTGATGTCCAATGTAGAGAATCCAAACGCCAAAGAAGATAGATTTTCTTCTTCGGCCTGATGTTGTTTTTCCAGTTTACGGTATTGATGAAAAATCACAGGTATGGATGCAACATAAGCAATGCACACCAAAGGCAGTGTCACCCATGGCGCATGGAGCAAAGCCGCGAAATACAAAGCCACAGCCGCCATAACAGGCACCATCATCTTTGGTGGAATTTTCAAATATTTGACAGAGAAAGTTGGTATGCGGCTGACCATCAATGCGGCAACCACAATCGCCCATAAAGCAACCAACGGGGTTGCCCATGCGAACCCTTCAAATGTTTCTGGTGTTAAAAACCAAACATAAAGAGGGAATAAACAAAGAATAGCACCAGCAGGGGTAGGCACGCCCGTGAAAAATTGTTTTTTCCAGATGGGTGTATCGTGTCCAGATTTCGCCATAACATTAAATCTTGCAAGGCGCAGAGCCGCAGCGATTGGAAAAACAACAGCCGCAATCCATCCTAATTTTCCAGCATCTCCCAAACTCCATTCGTAGAGAATGAGGGCGGGAGCAACACCGAAAGCCAGAAAGTCAGAGAAAGAGTCGAGCTGTGCGCCAAACTCGCTTTGAGCCTTAAGGGCGCGGGCAATTGCGCCATCCATGACATCAAAGATTCCTGCAACAATCAGCAACATGACGGCTGTTTCAAAATCACCCGTCATTGCTTTTTGCACGCTGGTGATTCCAGAAATCAAGGCCATCATCGTAATTAGGTTCGGGATAATTTTTGAAATGGGCAAAGGTTGTTGTCCATTCTGTTTTACAGTGTCATCCGTATCCATAGTAATGTGACCTTTAGAAAGGGTTAGATTTATACAGCTTGAGCAGTGCGCGCCGCTTGAGCGCCGTTGAGATCAGCAAGAATAGTTTCACCACCGATAGCACGTTGACCAATCGCAACCTGTGCGGTCACGCCCTTTGGCAGATAAATATCCATCCGGCTTCCAAAGCGAATAAGGCCATAACGGTCGCCCGCTTTAACCGCGTCACCTTCTTTTGCATCACAGATAATCCGTCGCGCAATCAATCCTGCAATCTGGACAAAAGCCAGTTCGCGCCCGTCGGTTAAATCAAGCAAGGCCGCACAACGTTCATTTTCAATACTGGCACGTTCATTTCCTGCATTTAAAAATAACCCAGGGCGATAGACGATTTTTTTAATTGTTCCTGCGGCAGGAATGCGGTTTACATGCACATCAAAAACAGACAGAAAAATACTAACGCGGGTAAAATCACCATCTTCATCATTGCCATCCAATGGGTCAGCGCGCAGTTCCTTTGGAAGGGGTACACCCTCTGCAACATCTGTTACCCGACCATCTGCGGGTGAAATGACCAATCCATCTCCGACGGGAACCATGCGGACAGGGTCGCGGAAAAAATACAGGCACCATAAAGTCAGGATTAAACCAATCCATCCCAGAAAGGATGAAATCATTGCGAGAATGACGGATACGATTGCAAATCCGATAATAAACGGCCATCCCGCTTTGTTGGTGGGGGTCATCAAGGTTTGGGAAATTGTTTCTTTTAAATCAAATATGGTTTTTTCGATTGCTTCGTTTGTCATGTTTTTGTCTAAATCTGTTCTTTCCAGTTGCCACAATGAGCCAGAGCCTATATTAATCTTAGACAAGCTGGCCGCAACTGTTTTGCGGCAAGTTGAACAGAATTGCAAACAAAGTTTTAAGTGAACCATATTTCAACATGACAAAAATCCAATCTGCCGCAGTATATTGTGGCGCGTCCAGTCTTTCTGATCCCCGTTTTGATGCCCCGACCATTGAATTAGGAAAATCACTCGCCGAAGCGGGCATTACGCTTGTTTATGGCGGCGGAAGTCCTGGATTAATGGGCAAGGTGGCGAATGCCTGTATGGGCTCTGGTGGAAAGGTTATCGGGGTTATTCCTGACCATATTTTAAAACTAGAACCGAAAAGAGATGGCCTTTCCGAATTACATATTGTTGGAAATATGCATGAACGGAAAATGATGATGGCCGATAAAGCCGATGCATTTGTGATTATGCCGGGTGGTTTTGGAACTTTGGAAGAAGCTTTCGAAGTCATCACATGGAAATACCTAGCCGTCCACGACAAGAAAATCATTATCGCAAATATAGACGGATATTGGGATCCTCTGATTGCCCTTTTCGAACATATGCATAAATATCAATTTGTCCGCGACGAACATATGGAAACTTATGTTGAGGCAAGGACCATTCAAGATGTCATGAAGCATCTGATTGATGCTGAAAAATCACCAGTACAGCCCCACTACGAAAAAATTTAAACACTTTCTTAGGGGATATAGAGGAAAGTAGGATTGTACTTTTGGGGCAAGGCCCTGTTTTGTTCTGCGTTCTGATTCAATTTTCTGGAGTTCTGTCGTGAGTTTTTTAAGTGAAAAAGAAAAAGAACTAACCCAACGCATTTCGCAAGAAGCGATGGCGCGAATTGGCAAAGAGTTTATTTTGCCAACCCCTGAGAATTATGAACTATGGTTCGTGTATTATGCTCGCAGTATGCCAGAAGTTGTTCGTGTCATTGATGGGCTTGTTGAAAGCGGACAGAAAATCAATGATTACATTTGTGGAGAATTATATAATCGTTTCCTGAGTGATTTGCGCAATGAAGAGATGGTGCGCAATACAGGAGAACAAGTTCAATCAACCATTCAGAATGTCAGTGGCATGGTTCATGGGGTGCAGGCCGCAACCAAAAGCTATGGCGAAACACTTTCTCAGGTCAATTCAAAAATATCTTCAGCTAAATCAGCGGGCGAGATACAGGCGGTTGTCCAGTTGGCATCCGAGAGCACAAAGGCAATGATGGACCAGAGCTCTCATCTTGAAGAGATGTTGAAGCAGTCTAATGAGGCGATGGAAGAATTGCGCCGTGATCTAGAGCATGTCCGCCGCGAGGCCATGACTGATGGATTGACGGGACTGGCAAATCGTAAAGCATTTGATGATGAATTTGACAGGACATTGCAAAGCGCCGAAAGCAATCGGAGTTCCTTCACCTTGCTGATGCTCGATATTGACCACTTTAAATCCTTTAACGATAATTTCGGACATCAGGTTGGGGATCAGGTTCTGCGTTTGGTTGCGCGGACATTAAAAGACAGTATTAAGGGAAAAGATTTTGCCGCCCGTTATGGCGGGGAAGAATTTTCTATCATTCTGCCCGATACCGATTTGGCGGGTGCTGTGATTGTGGGGAATGCTTTGCGTAAGGCCGTGGCCAGCAAAGATGTAATTAACCGCAGTACAGGAAAAGTGTTAGGTCGGATTACAATGTCTGTTGGGGTTGCTGAATATTCAGGTGAGAAAACAGCCGAAGAGTTAATTGAAAGAGCCGATAGTGCGCTATATACCGCCAAACATAATGGTCGAAATCAGGTTGCGGCGGCCCCGTCCCGTTCAAAATAGTTTGAAAATTGGTCATGGCGCAAATTAACCCTTTGCGCTATAATCTCTACAGACTACACCTCCCTTTCTATCCTCTTTTTACAGATATGTGAGATTCATGAAACAGTTTGTCACTCTTTTGATTTTCATTGTTGTTGGCATTGCCATCTATACTGCTTACGGTTTTATAACCTTTAAGCCAGATGAGGCATCGCCGTTTGTTTTTAATGAACCAACATTGCCGCCTGAAATAGCCGCCGAACAAAAAGCGGCCGAATCCTCAAGTTTAAGTGCAGAGGAAGAAGCGCAGAAGAATCTGGCAATTACAGAGGCTCAAAAGGCTCTGGAAACATATAAATTATTTGAAACATCTGCCCCGCAACAGGCAAAAGATACAATGACCATTATCAGTGATAGTATCGGAAACTGGGCTTTACCACCTTACTTCCTTTCTTCTCCAGATTCCCAACTTGGCGGCGCGCGTAAGTTTGAAAAGTTGAAATTCGAAATGGCGAATGCAGCTATAGCAGACGGTGCTCAGAAATCTTTGGGATGTACCGCTAAGACCCCGATAGCATCTGTGGTGGTAGGAACCACAGGAAGTGATGATTTGGGGTGTGATTCAGTTCGTGATGTCATGGGCCAGAAAGCGCAATCGGACATTCTTTTTATTGGCGGTCCGGGCAATGATAAAATTACCGACGCAACTGGGAATCGTGTGATTAATGGTGGAACTGGCGATGATGTATTAACGGTGGGCGCGGGTCGTACTTTAATTGTTCTGGAACCAGCATGGGGTCATGATACATTGACCGTTGATTGTTCTGCCGCCTCTGTTGCAGAAAACCAAGTGCCGAAAGGTTTCCCGATACCATGGGGATACAAAACAGCTAACTTCGTCGTGCTATCAAGCGCGTTGAACCCTAAAGATATCTCGTGGAAGGGCAATGTTCTGACCTCTGCCGCTGGCGATACCCTGACGGTAAGCGAGAATTGTTTTACGGTTGTTCCATTGGGTCAATAATATTTAGAAATTCTTCGTCATAAAAAATTGCCCCTCGCTCTGCTAAACGAGGGGCAATTTATATGTGGAGGTTGAAAACGAACAGAATATTGATCTTGTACCCGTTGATCTTTATCTATTCGCCAATTGTTCCAGAGCAATCTGGCTAACGCATTGGCGATAGGCTTTGATAGCTACTATCGTTTGCAGGCCTCGTGGTTCAGCATTGCGCTGAGTCCGGCTGGAACTGGTTATAGTGGCGTTGCTTGTATGTAGGGGATGGAGATATGAGTCGCAACGCTCGTCAACCAGAGCCGGGGAAGGAGAAGGAGAGAAATTTCTTAAAACAGCAGGTTCAAAAATTTTTTCTGCTTTGGTAAAAGGAAGAATGACATCAGCTTTGGCTTCACTGATTGATAATATAAAAGCCACAACAAATGTCAGACACATGATAACGGCCCACAACGCAACAAGATGATGAAAGGCGTGGCGAGAAATTTCAGAAACACGATAAATATGATGTTGCATGACAAACCTACCCGTAACGAAGATGGAGTTTTATAACTCTCTGTTTTTGTGGGGCGCACCATGACCCTACAATTCTATTACAGCACACCATATACTTTATGACAAATACTTTCGCTTCGATTTTAGCTGGTAGTTTGTTCAAAAACATTTCAAATTGAATTTATTATTTTCTCGCAGGATAGAATTGAATGATAAAAGCAGGCGTTATCGGGCATCCCATTTCTCACAGTAAGTCACCCATCATTCATGGATATTGGTTAAGCCACTATGCCATTGAGGGAGAGTATAAGGCTTATGATATTCCTCCCGCGCAGTTGAAGGATGGCATTCAAGAATTGGTTGATGGCGGACTATCTGGGTTTAATGTAACCCTGCCCCACAAACAAAATATAATGAACTTTTGTAATAGCATCACAGAAGCGGCCCAAAAAATTGGGGCTGTAAATACCGTTGTGATAGATGGCCATGGAAAAATACATGGCGATAATACAGATGCATTTGGATTCACAGAAAATCTGCAAGACAGCATTCCTGATTTTGAATGGGCAGGAAAGAAAGCGCTTGTCATTGGGGCGGGCGGCGCGGCGCGTGCCGTTGTATACGCCTTAAAGAGCAAGGGGTTGGCCGATATTCTTATTGCCAATCGCACAGAAGAAACGGCCAAAGAACTGGCCACAGCATATGATGTGCAGGTACTGCCTTGGGAATCTATGCAGACAGTAATCGGATCAACAGATATGATTGTGAATACAACATCGCTTGGGATGGTGGGGCAGCCGCCGTTGCAAATATCTTTGTCTGGAATTGCATCAAACACGATAGTGTATGACATCGTTTACAATCCGTTAATGACCCCATTCTTACAAGAGGCAAAACAGAATGGTGCCAATATTATCACGGGAATTGGGATGTTGTTGCATCAGGCCAGACCAGCGTTTCGTGCATGGTTCGGAACCTATCCCGATGTCACAGATGAGTTGATGAAAATCATATAAAATTCAATCTATTCTGAAGGCTTTGTTAAGTCCTTATTTGTATTCTCAGGAAAGGTTTAATGGTCTTTCGGGGATATATGGGTATGACAACAACAACACTTCAAGATATGCCAAAAGGATGCGGGTGTGCCGCATGTCAAGCCATTGCCAAATCTGACCTTTCCAGTGATTATACAGGATATGCGACCCCCACATTGGCAGAAGCTGGTAGTTTGTATAGTGGCTATCGTTGGGGAGCGGGTACGTCGGGCACAATTTTGACCTATAAATTTTTTACTGCACTTCCCAGCTATTATTCTTCTTCAGATGAGGAGGCCAGTAATTTTCAGGCATTCAATACGCAGATGATCAATGCTGTAGGCCGCGTTCTGGATCAGATTGAAAGCTTTACCAATATTACGTTTGTTGAAGCAACCGGCAGCACTTCCCAGCTGGGGTTTGCGCAAGCAAGCCTTCCAAGTGGTGTTGGGGCGTGGGCGTATTACCCATCATCCCATTCATTGGGCGGTGATGTATGGACAAATAATATTTATTCTGCAACTCAGACCCCGACTGAGGGCAATTACGGGTTTTATACATTGATGCATGAGATTGGTCATGCCTTAGGACTCCAGCATACATTTACAGCGGGATTAACGGGCGATGAAGCCTCATCGCGCTATTCAGTTATGGCCTATGACTGGTCACCATTCTTTTCATCCAGCTATATGGTGTATGACATCGCCGCGCTTCAGAAAACATACGGCGCAAATATGTCGTACCACACAGGCAGTGATACTTACGTCACAAACGCAAATTTGGCGTATACAATTTGGGATGCGGGCGGAAATGATACGTTGGACGCATCAGCGCAGACATCATCTGTAACCCTTGATTTGCGCGAAGGTGAATATAGCACGGTTGGTTTAACCCGTAATATTGGGATTGCATATGGCGCAGTGATTGAGAATGCGGTTGGCGGATCAGGCAATGATGTTCTGATTGGAAACGCGGCAAACAACATTCTAACAGGCAATGCAGGCGATGATATTTTTGT
>CAZVSN010000062.1:0-9853 GCA_964629455.1 uncultured Micavibrio sp.
TTCCACCAATATAGTAAAGGCAAATAAAACATCATATAGAAGATAACTGACGCAATCGCGGCGAGCCATGGAGCGGGGCTGAAATAATAACAAAAAATGGCTATCAAAGATAATTGAACGAAGGCTGCTATTGCAGAGTAAGTCGCTGCCTTCTTCATTTGGTTGTGATGAAGTATGCTGGGCCACAACCATATATGAACGCCGCAGAACCATATAAAATTGCTCATCATGATGGCCGTAGTTATATCCAAGTTTGGATATAAATTATTTAGAATGTAAGTATTAATAAGATTGATTGAAATATACGATGTGGGGATAATTATAATGGTCATGTAGACCGCGAATATAAACAATCTTTTTGCGCTCAATTCCATTCGATGTTGATCTCCAACACTCATGCGCTTCATGTAGTTTGGGGTATAATATTGACTCAATGCATCCGTAAAAATGTTTAGATTGTCTGACAATGTTTTTGCAAGCCGATATATACCTGTTGCAGAATCATTTGCAAAGTATCCGAACAGCAAGATATCACCGCTTCGGCTTAACATTTTACTGTAAGAGAAGAAGTTAGCTGAAAAGATAAAGCCTATTTCTTTGTAATAATTTTTTAAAGCTTCTACTAAATCCTTGGCTGAAAATGTTAAGGTGAACTTATTATTCCATTCTTTGATAAGTATGCATGTCGCTATGCTTAGGCCCACTAGGGTGCTGGATAGAAGGCCATTGTAGTATCCATCAATATTAGGGGCGATGTTTAGGCATATCATAGTTAAGAAAAGCGAAGCTAATTGGGTGATCAATTTCCATGTGCCAAAGATAAAAAAATTCTCGGTTAATCTTTGGAGTGTATATACTGTTCCTATCATTAAGCCACATCCTGATATAATGCCTTGAAAAGCTAGCCATGATGTTTGTGGAATGGTTTCAGTAAAATAATTCCAAAATAATAGGCAGGCTAATATTGATGAGCACGCAATAAATAACCCGAGGATTAAGTTGATAGTAATAGATACAATTGCATTTGCTGTTTGAGCTCTCGTGTTGTTTTCGGTTTTGAAATGTAACCTAACAGCAAGATCATTTATTCGCATGTCCCAGAAGTTACTGACAATGCCAGATATAGTTACAAGAATTCCAATATATCCATATCCTGATGCGCCTAGAACTCTGGCGACATATAGTCCTTGAGCAAGAGCTATGACCGCAACCATCAAATTTACAAGAACCAGAAATCGAGGGGCAGTAAGACTGGACTGTAATTTGTTTTTGATGGCTTTAATTTTCATTTGCGTTTGCGGTGATCTGCCCTAGGAGATGTCCTGGTTTTAGAGTTGTTTTATTTTTAGCGTTTTGCCTTTTTAAGCAGTTCATCAAAATAATGAATTGTTTTTTCTAACCCAGCTCTAAGTGGAACTTTAGGCTCCCAGTTTAGTTCGGATTTAGCCAAGGATATGTCGGGTTGCCTTTGTTTTGGGTCATCCATTGGGAGTGGTTCATATATAATTTTTGATGATGAGTTTGTAAGCTCCAAAACAAGATTGGCAAGTTCAATCATGGTAAACTCGACGGGGTTGCCAAGATTGACGGGCCCTTTAAAATTCTCGTTTGTGTTCTCCATCAGTTTGATCAATCCACTTACAAGGTCTTCAACATAGCAGAAACTTCTTGTTTGCTTTCCTTCTCCATATATGGTGATGGGATTTCCCTGAAGAGCTTGCATGATAAAATTAGAAACTACGCGACCATCATCTGGGTGCATTCTTGGTCCATATGTATTAAAAATTCTTGCAACCTTAATGCGTGTGCCGTATTGCCGATTATAATCGAACATTAATGTTTCTGCGCAACGTTTACCTTCGTCATAGCATGAGCGAATGCCGATCGGATTAACGTTTCCCCAGTAACTTTCAGGTTGGGGGTGTATTGCAGGGTCTCCATAAACTTCGCTTGTTGATGTTTGGAGTATCTTTGCGCCTCTTCGTTGTGCCAGATCTAGCATATTTGTTACCCCGTTAATTGAGGTACGAATAGTAAAAACTGGATCTCGTTGATAGTGAATGGGTGCTGCAGGGCAGGCGCAGTTGTAAATTTCCTCTACTTCTGCAACGAAAGGTTCTATTACATCATGTCGTACAAGTTCAAAGCGAGGGTGGTTAATGAGATGTTCAATATTGGCTTTATTACCAGTGTAGAAATTATCAAGGCAGATAACTTCGTTGCCCATGTCGATAAGTTTTTCACATAAAAAGCTGCCAACCAGACCTGCTCCCCCTGTCACTAGTACAGTTTTTCCTTGCCAGCAATGACGCATAAATTTCTCCGTAAGAAAATTTTAGAATGATTTTTTTAATAACAGAACAGAATAATTTATCATAGTAAAAATCTGCTATTATTATTTAAACTAGGGAATGCCGCAGATAAGTGCCATTGTATTTCCTTAATATGCTTGAGGCAAGTGGGATTTGTTTGACTTATCTGTGTTTTTTGTTGATACAGAATGCTAAATATTGCCTTGTTTTATAAGTATATATCAAAAAATGGTTTAATTTTTATGTCATCAATATTATTAATTACAAATATATTTCCTCCTACTATAGGTGGGCCTGCAATTTTTATTGATAGGTTGGCTAAAAATCTGACTGCCGAAGGGCATAAAGTATCAGTTGTCTGCAGTGGGGATGTTGTCCCTCCTAAAACCTATGATCAGGATAGAAAGTTTAAAATTTATAGGGTTAGCCTCAGCAACAGATATGTGTATGAGATTAAAATCCGTATTGTTCTTTTTTGGCAGATTTTCAGACATCGCAAAATTTTGGTCAATGGGTTGGAGTCATATGTTGCCCCAATTGCGAAAATGTTGGGTCGACAATATATTCTAAAAATTGTTGGAGATGGGGTCTGGGAGCAAGGACGAAATTGGGGAATTGTTACATCTAATTTAGAGTCGTTTCAAACTGAAAAAACCCCTAATCGGTTAAGGGGCATTTTATCTTCGCGTAAAAAATGCTTGGATTTTTCTAAAAAGATTGTTGTTCCTGGGGCTTGGTTTAAAGCTATATTATGTGGTTGGGGAGTGCCAGGAGATAAAATTTTGGTTATCCGGAATGGCGTTCCATTGGATGTTTTCGAAGGCCATAAGCCTGCTGAGAGGCTTGGTGATATTGATGTTGTATTTGTTGGGCGACTAACTAACTGGAAGGGTGTGGAAACGGTTATCTTGGCAATGAAACAAGTAACGGGTGCGCATCTTACTATTATTGGAGAAGGGCCAGAATTGCCGATGTTGGCTGGGCTTGTTCGGCAACTTGATCTTGATAGCGCTGTTAGCTTCATTGGAAAGATGGATCAATCCGAGCTTCATAAGCGTTTGAAGTCTGCGCATGCGTTGCTTTTGCCTTCCAGTTATGAGGGGTTGTCACATACATTGTTAGAGGCTGCTGCTGCTGGACTTGCAAGAATTGCCTCTGATATTCCAGGAAATGCAGAGGTCATTGAGCATGGAGTAGATGGGCTGTTGGTGCCGTATGCTGATGTCGGTGGGTGGAAAGACGCTATTCAGAGATTGGTGAATGATGACACGTTGCGTATGAGGTTGGCATTGAATGCACAAGATAGCGCAAAGAAAGATTCGTTTTCAGATAGCGTGCGTAAGTATGTTGAATTGATTGCGATGGAAGGGTAGTAAAATGCGCGTATCTCACTTTATGCCATTTTATGATGTGCCAGGTAAGGCGGCCTTTAGTGGTGCGGAAAACCATCTTTTCTCTCTTATGGAAGGGCAGGTAAAGGCTGGTTTGGATGTTGAGCTGGTTATGATTGTAGGTCTTGCTGGCGATAGATTAAGACAAAAAGCAGAGGAATTGAGGCAAAAAGGCATTCGTGTTTCGGAAGTGCTTTACCCATGCCAAGGGTTGGGGGGATTAAAACGGCTTTTGCGTCTGTCAATATTGCCGCGATTGCTGGCTGTTGTGAATAGTCGTCGAGATCGTATATTGCATATGCATCCATTGACGCCTTCTGGAACTATTATGGTGTTGGTTGCAGGATTTCTGCTGTGTCCCTATATTGTGTTGAGTTATCACAATAATGAGCCTCAACTTAAATTATTTCCTTACAAACAAATTGTTCAATTTATGGATAAATTTGTAAAGCGCACAATTGTAATTAGTGCGTCTGTCCTAAACCATTTTGTAAGTGGTGTTGGGCTTCGCCAAGAAACAACAAAATTGGTGTATTACGGTATTGATTTGCCTGAAGGAGAGCCGTCTAAGGAAGCGCTGCGCAACAACCTTGGTCTTCCACAGGATCATTTTATTGTTGGTTTTGTTGGTCGTTTGACATTTCAAAAGGATATCCCAACCTTTTTGAACGCCTTAAAGCAAACGCCATTGATTTATGGCGTAATTGTTGGGGCGGGTGAATTAGAAGATGAATTGAAATCCCTTGCCAATGATTTGAAGTTGGGCAATGTTGCCTTTCTTGGATCTCGGCCGAATGGCGCAACCTTAATGCGTGCTTTTGATGTTTTGGTTCTTCCTTCAACATTCGAGGGGCTTGGATTGGTTCTTTTAGAAGCTATGGTCAGGCGTGTTCCAATTATAGGTAGTCGGGGTGGTGCGATACCTGAGATTCTTGAGAATGGAGAGTTGGGTTTTTTATTTGATACAGGTGATGTTTCGCAAT
Source organism: uncultured Micavibrio sp. (assembly GCA_964629455.1). GTDB lineage: Bacteria > Pseudomonadota > Alphaproteobacteria > Micavibrionales > Micavibrionaceae > UBA1573. Next base: position 4,687 of record CAZVSN010000062.1, read on the forward strand.
TAGCTAACGCAATGCATGTCATGCATGAGAACAATGGCTTGAGAGAGGCATATATAGATTCTGGATTTAAAAGAGTGCAAGAAAAATACACTATGCAGGCCATGATCAGCAATACATCTGATATCTATAAAGAGGTATTGGAAGCATGAGGCCCCAAATTATTCATGTGATAACTGGTCTTGGGGTCGGGGGGGCTGAGATGGTGCTTTACAATCTCCTCTCTGGTCTTGATTCTAATGATCGTCATCGACATTTGGTTGTGTGTTTGGGCGCGCGCGACAAGATGGGTGATAAAATCTGTGCGTTGGGCGTTAATGTTGAATATTTAGATATGCCTAAAGGGCACCCAACCATTAAGGGGCTGTTGGGGCTAATCAAGATATTTCGTGCTTCCGGAAATCCTATTATTCAAGGATGGTTGTATCATGGAAATTTGGCTGCGAGTTGTGCGGCATTATTGTCTTTTAGGTCATATAAATTGTTTTGGAGTATCCACAATTCACTAACAAGGCTTGAGAGTGAAAAACCACTAACAAGGCTAATTATATATCTGTTGAGGTTTATATCATTTCTACCACAGAAAATTATTTATGTTGCTAAACTAAGTGCTGAACAGCATGAGGGAATAGGTTATCGTAAGAGCCGTACAATTTTGATTCCAAATGGATACGACACAAATGTTTTTAAACCTAATCCTGATGCTAGGGGTTGGTTGAGAAAGGAATTGGCAATCCCTGATGAGGTTAAGGTTATAGGTGTTGTTGGGCGCTGGGATTGGAGCAAAGATTATCAGAATTTTTTATCAGCACTTGCGTTGGTTGAGGGGGCTCATGGAGTATTGATTGGTACAGACATGAATGGTCATAATCAGGCATTGTGTGATAACATTAAAGATGCGGGAGTTGGGGCGCGTGTGCACTTGATGGGATATAGGGATGATGTGCCCATCTTAATGGCAGGATTCGATATTCTATGTTTGTCGTCGCGAGCTGAGGCTTTGCCTAATGTTGTGGGTGAGGCAATGGCATGTGGGGTGCCATGTGTTGTGACGGATGTGGGTGATGTTGCTGAGCTGGTCGCGGGGACTGGTTGGATTTGCGTTCCTCAAAATTATATAGAGTTGTCGCAATGTCTCAATGAAGCTCTGGTGTCAGATCTATTGAGTTATTCTAATGCAGCAAGAATGCGAGTTGAGAAAAACTATTCTTATACAAAAATGATAAATGTTTATAAATGCTTATACGATTGAAAGGCTGATAGTATGATTGTAAATACACTAAAAAAAATTAAGGGTGGCATTGTTGAGGCTTGCCGTATTAGCCCATTGTTAGGTTTCAATTTTATTTCTGCGCTGAAGCTTACTTTTTTAGGTTCTTTTTATAAAGAAGAGTTATTCGAGGCAAAATTTGGAAACCTTGATTTTGTTTTCCGTTGGAAAGATTTTTATATGGTCAATGAGGTGTTGGTCCAAAGTGAGTATTTGCGGGTTCTTGGGTTCATTAAAGGAATTGAGGCGCCTCTGATACTTGATCTTGGTGCGAATATAGGTACTTTTAGTATGTATTTTTTAAAACATTTTCCTAAATCTAAGATATATGCCTATGAAGCATCGGCTGAAACATTCTCGATATTACAGAAGAACAAGGGCAAAAATAAAGATTCAGACTGGTCTGTCTTCCAAGCCGCAGTTTGGAAAGATGATGGATTTATTTCTTTTGAAACAAAAGAATTTTCGGGCGGCAGTCGCATTAATTCTGAAGGCAGTGAAACTGTACCTGCGGTCAAGTTATTGACTATATTAGAAAAAATTTCAGATGAAAAAATGATTGATTTACTTAAAATTGATGTTGAGGGGGCTGAAGAAGCTGTTCTCCTTTCTTGTGATAATCATTTGTTCTCACGTATTCAAAATTTGGTTATAGAGTTGCACCCGATGGTATGTAATACAACTGCTGTTGTAAATCTACTTAGAGAGAACTTTGATTACATTTATGAAATACCAGATCGTAAATCTTCTAAGCCTTTGTTGATTGCGACCAGACAGAAATCTAATTTGCCCCTTTTCTTGCATTAAGGTCAGATAGTGTATTGTTGAGTTTTTCGATCCAACTTTTAATGTCATGCTTGCTTTCAATTAGTTGACGCATCTCTGAAATGCTGGGCGGAGAGTATGCAATATTGTATATGCTTTCCGCCAGATGTAAGGGGTCGGAGCTGGCTGAGTAAGCTCCATTGATTTTTTCAAGAGCTTCTTGAAATGCTTCATTTGTTGTTACAACTGGGCAGCCACAGGATAGCGCTTCCATGACTGTTTTGTCCATACTTCCTGTATTGCTCACGTTTAAGTGAACGCTGGCTGTTTCATATAACTTAATGGTTTCTGACTGTGTCAAAGGACCTGTAAATTCAACATAATCATTTAGGTCTGAATCCCGAATGTGGTTTTTAATATAACTCAAATAAGCCTGATCATCACTGGTTAATGTTGGGCCAGCAATTTTTAGTTTCCATTGTTTTTGAGGGTCAATATTTCTTAAGGCTTGTAATGTCTCAATCAATAGCTTGATGCGTTTTCTTTTTGAAATTCTTCCCACATACACAATCTCTGGCTTAACTTCTCTAGCTGGTGGAGGAATAAAGAAATCTGTATCTATTGCTTGTCCAATAACAATTTTCTTCGGGGTGTTGATGCGCAGTCCCTCATCGGTTGATGTAATCAATTTATCTGCGAATAAGGCGGCAAGCTTAAGGTGCCATGTAACAGAACCGTGGGCATACCATATAAGTATAGGAATTCGATTGAACTTAAAGATTGGCCATAGTCTATACGCCCACTTATGAGCCATATGAATGAAGCAGACATCGCAGGGATATTTTTTGAGTAATCGATAAAGTTGTAGGTTAACCAGGAATCCTCCACCAAGGCTTTTGGGGATGCCATAGGGTCTGCGCGGAATAACATCGACGGTCATGTTCGATGTGAGTATATAATCACCAGCTTTCTCGGTCAATACATGCAGGTTGGTGCAGCTGTTTGATAGTTCTTTTGCAATGCGTGCCTGCCAAGCCAGAACAGGGCTTGATTTGTCCATTTCAAAATTAATAAGAAGGACACGCATTAAACGCTCGGTTTAGTGCAGGATATATAATAACCCAGCGCCCATTCTCGCCAGTGAATGGCTAATTCTTTTGGCAATCTATCTCCTTTGATAGTCAGGCAGCGCAATACACCGACAAGTAACGCAAGGGGTTTGAAGATATTGAGGCGGGTTAATTCAACAAATGAAAAAGCGGTTGCCATTGAATCCCAAACAATAGGCTCTATTTTTTGAAGTTCCTCTGGGATTCCGTTTTGCTCAAGTATGAGTTGCCACGCTTCGTGGGTATGACGATGAAAATCATACGGTGAACCATGTACTCTGTATAAGAATGGAACAATAATGTGGAGAGTTCCTCCAGGTTTTAGCACGCGCAACGCTTCACTAAGTGCGAAGGTGTCATTCCATAAATGTTCTAATGTATTGAAGCTGATGACATTGTCATACAAGGCATCCGCAACAGGCCATGGTTTGTTGGCATCAGTCAAATATGTTGGATGATATTCTGGGCTGACATTGATTGAGTCGATTGTGCCTTTATTTTGAATGATATCATTATAACTGGCGCGGCTACCCCCACCTAAATCAAGAGTTTTGCCGTGCACCTCAATTCTAGAAATAATTTCATGTTCTAGAGCACGCAAAATAGACATTTTGCGCGTATTTATTGCTCTAAATCTTTTGAGTGTTGGTTTGAGTGGTTCTAAAATCATTTTAGGTCTTTCGTGGTCAATTTTGAGAGTATGGATTCAATTAGTTCGTGGTCTAATTTTTGAGACTGATAAATTTTGCTAATTTTGTAACTTTCATATCCCATTTTATTGTTTAAGTCTTTATCAAAACACAGTTTAATCACGCTTGAACTTAAGGCTTCAACATCATCGATAGGGTGTAGGAAACCATTCTCATTATTCTTTACAATGGCCTTGGCGCCTAATGTTTCTGTAGCAACTATAGGCAGTCCCGCGAATATAGCTTCAATTAACACGCGCCCCCATCCTTCTTGTTTGGATGTTAATAATAGTAAAGTTGCTTGGCAGTAATAGTCAGAGAGGTCTTGTGGTGAGATCGCGCCCAAGAAGTTTGCATCTATCCCTAATAATTTTGCTTGATGTTTTAATTTATTTTCTTCATTCCCATCGCCAATGATTGTGACCTTGACGTTTGGTAGTTTTCCAGACACTTTGGCAATAACTTCTAATCCTATATCAACGCCTTTTTCTTTAGAGAGTCTTGATACAATGAGTATGTGTGGTTTGTCTGGTGTTCCAGTTCTCAGGCATGGAATGATTGAGGGGGTAACGGGTATCGTTTTTACTTTATCACCATACGATTTTCTTAATTGACTTCCTGTTATAGGATTGACAGTACGAATAATTTTAGCGCCTAAAAAACAACAATAGCTCATAAACTGACGTATCAATGCAATTGGGGGTATACCTGGGGTATTCTGAAGATCATTATGAACTTGTACCCCATATAAAATTCTTTTTATTTTAGAGTAAGCAAGGCATATGAATCCATCTTCATATGGTGTTTGAGAGAAAACAAATGAGATATTGTTTAATTTTGAAAGCTCATATGGGAGTTTATAAAATAGGCTTAATATATTGCAGTAAATTGGGATGAAATCCACATTGTCTTTAGTAAATTTCTTTGCTTCCTTTGGGGCGCGTAAAGCCAAGTAGGTAAGCTTAGATTTTGGATGGTGGCCTTCAAGAATTGCAGCGTAACCTATTAGTCTTTCTTTTGTATTGGATGAACCAAGATTCTCAAATACTGTGTGGTCGTATCCAGTCATCACAATATTAAGACCCATATTTATATCCTGTAGTGTCATTTGTGATTAATCTATAGCGTTTAAATGGTTAGATTTGGAATCTGCGATATATTTAATTTAAGCAAGAAGTAGACTTAAATTTTTATTCTTTCAAGGTAAAAGAAGCCTATCCCTACTCATTTATTATGAAAATATAATAACTTCTTATTTTTTCAAAAAATTGGGTGACAGGGGCGTTCATATATTGTAAACACAACCCGCTTTGCACATTATAAAAGCCAATTGCATT
>CAZVSN010000063.1:0-3673 GCA_964629455.1 uncultured Micavibrio sp.
ATATTGAATATCCAAGACTTCGATAGATTCTGTTTTGCCTTCTAACCGCACCTCAACAACATCGCCGATGCGCGATTTCATGAGGGCTCGCGCAACGGGCGATACCCAATTGATTTTCCCTACACTCATATCTGCCTCATCAACGCCCACCAACTTGACGGTCAATTCCGTATCATCTTCACGGACATAGGTTACGGTTGCGCCAAAGAAAACTTGTTCGATCCCCTGTTGTCGTCCTGGGTCGACAACCTCCGCATCTTCTGTCCGTTTCATCAAATAGCGAACACGGCGGTCAATCTCGCGCAGGCGTTTTTTATTGTATAAATAATCACCGTTTTCCGATCGGTCGCCATTGCCCGCCGCCCAAGATACAATCTCGACAATCTTGGGGCGTTCATGGTGCATCAAATGATACAACTCGTCCTCAAGGGCTTTAAACCCTTCGGGCGTCATTAAATTCTTTAATCCTGCGGGAAGAATATCCGGTTCATCAGGCAGATTATCATCGTCTTCGCCGTCGGTTTCTTTGGTAAATGCTTTGCTCATATATCTCTCTTGCCCGCAAGATATTACAAATTTCTGGTATTTCCAATATTTTTCAGGCATTTATATCCCCATGACCGACGATAAATTCAAAAGCATTGAAATTGCCCTCGCCCATCAGGCAAAACAGATTGAAGACCTGAGCGATATGACCTTTGAACAGGGCAAGAAAATTGCACGTCTGGAACGGCAATTGGAAATGACCAAACAACAATTATCGGACATTGAATCAGGGGGCAAAGATGCCAAATCTGAAATCGGGCTATCAGGTATAGAAATCGCTGCCCTCAATAAACCCCCGCATTATTAATTCACATGTTTGCTGACCTTCCTTTTACAACGCCTGTCTTTCTGGCCCCGATGTCAGGCGTGACCGATTTACCCATGCGCCGTTTGGTCAAACGATATGGTGCAGGCATGGTGTTTTCGGAAATGATTGCATCGCGCATGATGGTCGATGAAATGCGTCATGAGCAACGCCACACCACCAATTACCATGATGAATTCCCACTCGCCGCACAAATTGCAGGGTGTGAACCCGACATCATGGCTGAGGCAGCACAGTTAAATGAATCGCGCGGCGCGGCGATGATTGACATCAATTTCGGCTGCCCCGTGAAAAAAGTGGTCAACGCTATGGCTGGGTCGGCATTGATGCGGGATGTACCGCTTGCCACAAATATCATGAAAGCAGTTGTTAATGCTGTTAAAATTCCCGTGAGTGTAAAAATGCGTTTGGGATGGGATGATACCTCCATCAATGCCCCCGACCTCGCCCGTATTGCCGAAGATATCGGCGTAAAGATGATTACGGTGCACGGGCGCACACGTTGCCAATTGTATAACGGCACTGCCAATTGGGATGCTGTCCGCGCAGTAAAGGAGGCTGTTAAAATTCCTATCATTATCAACGGCGATATTCGGTCCACCGATGATGCGCATGTGGCCCAAACAAAATCTGGCGCAGACGGTGTGATGATTGGTCGCGGGGCAAATGGCAAACCTTGGGCGCTCGGCCAAATTATAAATGGCACACCGCCCCCGCCGCGCACGGAAATAAAATCAGTGATGATCGAACATTACGATATGTTGCTGTCCCATTACGGAACACATCAAGGCATGAAAATCGCCCGCAAACATATCGGATGGTATGTTCAGGATTGGGACAATGCAGACGATATCCGCCGCCAGATTAATACCGAAAATGATGCGTCAAAAATCATTAAAGTTCTGGAAACTATCCCCCACTAATGCATTAGACAAATAACATGAATCTATTATGATACCTCTAGCAAGAGGTGAAAAATGGAATCAGTCCAAGTTCTTAAAAATGTTGTTGATTTGAGTATGAGCGCCGTTGAAGTCAGTGTTTCAACTGCCAACATTCTATCAGGGGCGCGCGATGTACAAAATGCCGCCACATCTATGGCTAGCGCTATCGAAGAATTGGCTGCGTCCATCAGCGAAATTGAATTATCGGCCAACCGTACATCCTCGGCGGTTACAACATCCAGCCAATTGACCAGTGAAGGTTTATCGGAACTTGAAACGCTCAAAGAAAACATTGAGGGCACTGGAACAGAATTTGAAGTTGTTGCCGTTAAAACAAAAGATTTGCAAAATGTCGTTACCAATCTGGGAAAAGTTGTCGATTTGATTGCAAAAATTGCTGGGCAAACAAACCTTCTGGCGCTGAACGCCACCATTGAAGCTGCACGCGCAGGAGAACATGGAAAAGGATTTGCCGTTGTCGCAAGTGAGGTTAAAAACCTGTCAAAACAAACCAGCGATGCAACGGAAACTATCCGCACCCAGATTTCACAACTGAATTCTTCGTTTGAAGATGTACTGACTTCGGTTTCGAAATCACAAAATAATATTCAGGGTGTTATCCAAAAAGCCGAGAAAGTCGCAACCGATTTTGAACATATCAATAGCAATTCCATATCGATTACCCAACAAATGGAAGAGTTAGCGGATATCATTTCTCAACAACGGATTGCGGTTGGATTGCTCGCGGAAAATATGTCGATTGTGAAGGACAAAGGCGACCTCAATCTTCAGGCCGTTGAAACCCTTGCTGATCAAACGGATAAAAGTGTTCAATTAATTGAAGGCTGGCGCGCCAATCTTGCGAATGAAGACATTGATAACAAAGTTATCTATCTGGCACAGGCGGACCACCTGCTGTGGAAAAAACGATTGCTGGATATGGCTGTCGGACGTTCCAACATGAAATCCAGCGATTTATCAGACCATACCCTCTGCCGTTTGGGAAAATGGTATTACCAAGTGTCAGATGATCGTATTAAAAATATGGTTCCATTCAAAGCCATTGAAGACCCCCATAGAAAAGTTCACTCCTATGGGATTGAAGCTGCCAAATTTTTCGAAAACAATAAAATCGAAGACGGCATGAAATGCTATGCCCAACTTGATACAGCATCACAAGAAGTCATCAAACAATTAGCAAATATTTTAACAGAATTGCCCACCTCAGAAACGGGAATAGACCCCCAGAAATCGGCCTGACCCCCATGATTACAATCACACAACGCGATGATAACCGTGCTGTCACAACTGAATGGAATATCGGGGATGCAATTCCTGATGGGCTGTTCTGGATTGATATGATTTCCCCGACACATGATGAACATCTGGCGATTGAGAAATTACTGTCCATTGCCATTCCATCAAAGACCGAAGTCTGGAAAAATAATGTTTTGAATCGTCTATATACAGAAGATGGGGTCGTGTATATGACCGCCGCCCTGATTTCAAAATCAGAAAGCCCCTACCCCCGCACTTCTGCCGTCACCTTTATTCTGGGGGATGGATTTTTACTCACCGTTCATGACATTGCGCCAACATCGTTTAAAAATTTCCTGCTACGGCTGCAACGCCCACATGAAAATTTTGTCACTCCGGCGCATCTTTTTACAGGTCTTTTGGAAGAAATTATCAACCGCGTGGCGTTCAATTCGGAATTGGTTGTTTCATCGCTTGACGAAGTTTCTCACGATGTATTTGGGGTTAATGTTCTGGATAAACGCGTTAAAAAATCCAGCCAATTCTTGAAATCCGCCATTAAAAAACTGGGTGCTGCAGCCGATCTGAATTCGCAAATCAG
>CAZVSN010000063.1:3773-6266 GCA_964629455.1 uncultured Micavibrio sp.
TCATGGCGCTCTGCGCGATTATCCCGTACATTTATTTCCGCAAAAAAGGGTGGCTATAAGCCACCCTTCTTCAAATCTCTATTTGAACAACTCTATTGCGAAAAACCAAAACTCACAGGTTTCATTTTAATCTCTTTTCCGCCATTAATTCCATCTGCGATACATGATTTGTCAGTCGGATTCACCGTCAATGTATTTTCTGGATTGCTAAGTGTTGCTGTAATTCCAAATGCGTTGTCCCAGAACTGAGAATTTTTCTCAAGCTTAGGAGCCGCAAGTAATACATGTCCGTTTTCAACAACAGCAGCCTGATTGCTTTTTTCATTAAACAGGCATTCAAGCCCTTTGCCCTTATAAGGCTTTAAGTCAGAAACATTACTAGGAGAATCGACAGATGCCCCATCAACCTCAGCATTGCCTGCATTTATCTTTTTATCGCCCATTTTTAAACCCTCTCTTATTTTTTATGATTATGGAATAAATTAGTTAACCAGATTATAACAAAAAATTGCATTTGATACAATCCAATGCCAATCTGGGTCTGAAATTTGGCTAATCATCTGAAAATACGGCAAAAATGCAGACAAACACCCCGCAGACATTATTTGAAAAAATCTGGAATTCCCATTTGGTGCACCGCGCAAATGATGGAACTTGCCTCTTGTATATCGACCGCCATCTGGTTCATGAGGTCACATCGCCCCAAGCGTTCGAGGGTTTGCGTATGGCTGCGCGCACCGTGCGCAGTCCTAAAAATACATTGGCGGTTGCCGACCACAATGTTCCGACCCGCAACCGCAATCTGGGTATTGCCGATGCGGAAAGCAAATTGCAAATCGAAACATTGGAACACAATGTTGCCGAATTTGGCGTGCCCTATTTTCCCATGTCTGACAAACGTCAGGGCATCGTGCATATTATCGGGCCAGAACAGGGCTTCACCCAACCGGGCATGACCATTGTCTGCGGCGACAGCCATACATCCACCCATGGCGCATTCGGCGCATTGGCATTTGGGATAGGCACGTCAGAGGTCGAACATGTTCTGGCGACACAAACACTTATCCAGAAGCCAGCAAAGACAATGCGCATTACGGTCGATGGTGATGTTGGCGCGGGTGTCACTGCCAAAGATATCGTCCTCCATATTATCGGTTTGATTGGTACGGCGGGCGGCACAGGATATGTGATTGAATATGCGGGGTCAGCCATACGCAACCTGTCAATGGAAGGTCGCATGACCGTCTGTAACATGACGATTGAAGGCGGTGCGCGTGCAGGATTAATTGCACCCGATGAAACAACTTTTGCCTATCTCAAAGGCCGCCCAATGGCACCTGTGGGTGATAATTGGGATGCGGCAATTGCGTGGTGGAAAACACTTCCCACCGATGATGGAGCAATATTTGATAGAGAAATTCATATTAATGCAGCCGACATTGCGCCAAGCGTGACATGGGGCACATCACCGCAAGATGTTTTGCCGATTACGGGGTTTGTTCCCAACCCAGATGATGAATCCGACCCGCATAAAAAATCATCCATGATACGCGCGCTCGACTATATGGGATTAACCGCAGGGACAAAACTCACCGATATCCCTGTTGATAAAGTGTTCATCGGGTCATGCACCAACGGACGCATTGAAGATTTGCGCGAAGTGGCGCGGGTTGCCGCAGGCAAAAAAGTGGCAAGCGGCGTGCAGGCAATTATTGTCCCAGGGTCTGGACTTGTAAAAACACAGGCAGAGAGCGAAGGTCTGGACAAAATCTTTCTGGACGCAGGCTTTGAATGGCGCGATGCAGGCTGTTCGCTCTGCCTTGGGATGAATGATGATAAATTAAATGCGGGGGAACGTTGCGCATCCACATCCAACCGCAATTTTGAAGGCCGTCAAGGGCGCGGCGCACGCACCCACCTCCTCTCACCCGCTATGGCGGCAGCGGCGGCAATTACCGGCAAATTAACGGATATACGGGAGATGGTATAAAAAATGGAAAAATTTACAACCCTCACCTCAATCCCTGCGGCGCTCCGCCTGATTAATATTGATACGGATATGATTATCCCGAAACAATTCCTGCGCACCATTAAACGCACAGGGCTTGCCTCTGGCCTGTTCTATGAAATGCGCTTTGATGAAGAGGGCAATCCGAAACCCAATTTTGTGTTAAACCGCGAACCCTATACAACATCGCATATTCTGGTGGCGGGTGAAAATTTTGGGTGCGGGTCATCGCGGGAACACGCGCCATGGGCTCTGCTCGATTTTGGTATTCGCTGTATTATTGCGCCGTCTTATTCCGATATTTTCTTCAACAATTGTTTTAAAAACGGAATCCTGCCGATTATCCTGCCCCAGCAACAGGTTGATGAATTGATGACCCGTGCCGATGACCAATCAGAAATCACCATCAATCTGCCCGAACAAAAAATTATCGCGGGCAATACCGTTTACGACTTTGATATTGATACGTTCCGCAAACATTGCCT
>CAZVSN010000063.1:6366-9676 GCA_964629455.1 uncultured Micavibrio sp.
AACAAAAAAACATCCTTATCACTGCGGGTGATGGCATCGGGCCAGAGGTAATGGCAGAGGTCAAAAAGATTATCGCCTTTCTCAATGACAATCACCTCACCGATTTTAAAATCACCGAACGCCCGATTGGCGGCGCGTCTTACGACATGCATGGCGTGCCCGTGACGGATGAAACAATTGCTATCGCGCGGGCATCCGACTGTGTGTTGCTCGGCGCTGTCGGCGGGACAAAATGGGACGGCGTGCCCTATGATAAACGGCCTGAGGCGGGACTTCTTAAAATCCGCAAAGAACTCGAACTCTTTGCCAATCTTCGCCCTGCCATTGTGTTTGATGCGTTGATTGATGCATCCACCCTAAAGCCCGACATCGTGCGCGGATTGGATATTTTAATTGTCCGTGAACTAACGGGCGGTGTCTATTTCGGTGAACCGCGCGGCATATTCGATTTACCCGATGGGCAACGTCAGGGCGTAAATACCCAAGTTTATACAACATCCGAAATCCACCGCGTCGGGCGCGTGGCGTTTGACCTTGCCCGCAAACGTGGCGGCAAAGTTTGTTCCTGTGAAAAGGCAAATGTCATGGAATCGGGCAAACTCTGGCGCGAAGAAATGACCAAACTCCATGCGGACTACAAAGACGTGGAACTCTCGCATATGTATGCCGATAACTGTGCCATGCAGCTCCTGAAAAACCCACGCCAGTTTGATGTGATTGTGACCGATAATCTGTTCGGCGATATCCTCTCCGATGAAGCCTCAATGCTTACAGGTTCATTGGGTATGCTGCCATCAGCATCTTTGGGCGCGAGGGACGCACAAGGGCATCAAAATGCCCTGTATGAGCCTGTTCACGGCTCTGCCCCCGATATTGCGGGTCAAAATCTGGCAAATCCGCTGGCTGCTATCCTCAGTTTTGCTATGGCTTTGCGTTTTTCTCTTGACCAATCGGCAATTGCCGACCATATAGAAACCGCCGTCCGCGCTGTTCTGGATAAAGGAATTCGCACTGGGGATATTATGGCGGCAAATTGCACACAGGTATCAACCTCAGAAATGGGCGATGCCGTTATCAACGAATTAAAAACATATATGAAATAGGAAACATAAAATGGATATCAACAAAATCCCGTACGGAAATAACACCTTGGATGTTAACGTCCTCATCGAAAACCCGATGGGCGGCGAACCCGTTAAATACGAATTGGACAAAGAATCGGGCGCAATGTTTGTTGACCGCTTCCTGCACACATCTATGGTTTACCCTGGAAACTATGGTTTTATCCCTCACACCCTCTCTGGCGATGGCGACCCTGTTGATGTTCTGGTCATTACCCGTCAGGCAGTGATGCCAGGCGCAGTCATGCGCGTTGTTCCTGTCGGTGTTTTGATGATGGAAGACGATGCAGGTATTGATGAAAAAATTATCGCAGTTCCACACACAAAACTTTATCCTTACCACGACAATGTGACAGATATTGAACATATCCGCCCTATTCTGCGCGAAAAAATTGCGCACTTTTTTGCCCATTACAAAGATTTAGAGCCAAATAAATGGTCAGAAATTAAAGGTTGGGGAAATGCCGCCAAAGCTGCACAACTCATCCAAGAAGGTATTGATCGTTATAAAACAACAACGAAATAATCGCCAAAACACAGAACAAAAAAAGCCCCCGATTTCGGGGGCTTTTGAATTTTGTATAAAGTATCGGATTAACGCTTAACCCACTGTTTCGCACGACGGGCTTTATGCAAGCCGACTTTCTTACGTTCAACAGCACGAGAGTCACGGGTCAGCATACCTGCGGCTTTTAATGGAGCGCGCAAATCTGGTTCAAAGTATTGCAATGCACGGGAAATACCGTGACGAATTGCACCAGCTTGACCAGACAAACCACCGCCAGATACTGTGCACATTACGTCGAATTGATTGACGCGGTTCACGATCAGGAATGGTTGGTTCAGAACCAACAAGTGGGTCTGACGGCCGAAATAAACGTCTTGTTCACGTCCGTTCACAACCACTTTACCACGACCTGGTTTCAACCAGACGCGAGCAGTTGCGTTTTTACGACGACCAGTGCCATAAGCGCGGCCTTGTTTGTCGATTTTTGGCACGCGTACTTTAACCTCTGCTTCAGCAGAAGTTGACAAGGATTTCAAATCATTGACTGTTTCAGTTTTCGCCATAATCGATTATCCTCTTACTTTGTTTTTGGTGTTCATGGATGCAACGTCCAAAATCTCAGGATTTTGTGCTGCGTGTGGGTGATCAGCACCCGAATAAACACGGAGGTTAGTCAGGCATTTACGTCCCATTGGGCCTTCGGGCAACATACGCTCGACAGCTTTCATGATAACGCGTTCAGGATATTTCCCTTCCAAAATTTGACCTTTGGAACGTTCTTTAATCCCGCCTGGGTGGCCAGTGTGCCAGTAGAATTTGGATTGGTTATATTTGTCACCAGTCAACTGAACTTTGTCAGCATTGATCACGATAACATAATCGCCCGTATCCATGTGCGGGGTGAAACTTGGTTTGTGTTTGCCGCGCAAACGCAAAGACAGAACAGAAGCCAAACGGCCCAGTACTAATCCTTCTGCATCGACGACAATCCATTTCTTCTGAATATCAGAAGGTTTGGCGGAAAAGGTTTTCATGCCTTGATGTCCTTCAATTAAGGTTGTTATAAAAGTTGTGCCTTTGTATCCAAGGCAATCCGCACTGTCAACAAAATCTTTTCTTTTATATTTTTGATTTTCCCTTATTTATCAATTAGATAGATAATATTGGTATTATAATACCAATATTTCTCACAAAATATATTGACATAACCATTGTGGGCGTTATATGTAACTTGGGAATAAAATAAGATTGTATTTGTTAAAAAATAAGATTACACAAAATGCCCGAAACAAAAAAACGAATCCTGCAATTTTAAAAGAGGTGTAAAAATGCCAGCACAAACAGCCCTCCAGTCTTGGAAAAACAGACTATCCGACAGCTTTACCCAAGTGGCCAATAAATTTCGTGGTAATTCAACGCTGGAAACAAACCGTTATGCCTACACCCTTATAACTCCTTTTTCTTATACTGTTGGCCAAAACTGGATGACAGCAACCCCTACCCTGTCTGACCCATCCACCTATACAATTTCTAAAATGTCAGAAAAAGAGATGAAAACCACATACGCATATGACAGAAAAAAAATTCATAATATTAAAATGATGGATGATTCTGGATTGCCAAAATTATTTTCATTGACGGAAGTTTTGCAGGAATTTGATAAATTTCACACTGATATGAC
>CAZVSN010000064.1:0-9614 GCA_964629455.1 uncultured Micavibrio sp.
ATATGGCGGAACGGGAGGGATTCGAACCCTCGGTACTAGTTACCTAGTACGACGGTTTAGCAAACCGTTGCCTTAAGCCTCTCGGCCACCGTTCCATCTCGCTGTTTATCCATTATAGGTTTTTGGTCTGCAAATGTTGTTTTTCTGCGCTTCCGTTGCTCTCGTACATTAAAGTACGCTGCGCTACGGTTCTTGAAAAACAGCATTTTCGACTCAAAATCCGTCAATGGTTAGAACAGCTTATCCATTAATCAGTGTGTTTTACGAGGAAAATCCCTAAAAATCAATGATGAAATGTTTAATAACCCACATTCCAGATAAAAGCCCCTGAAACGGCCTGTTTTTCGGCGAATTGCCAGAGTTTTGCGCAACTAAACGGGCAAGACGGATAGGGTGGTGGGGCTATAGCGGGGCGATGAAATTTCTCAGGTGCTGTGTGCAGGATTGCCCGACCGATATCCCCATGATGTTTGGCTGAGCTGACAGCCTGAATTTTTGTATCAGGAAATGCAAGACAGGCAGAGCGTGCCAATACACCACTTAAGGCAGGAACCCATATTTCTGGCGGCGCGGTTGGGATGGTGTCACGCATCACATCGGCCATGTCCGAAATAAATTCTGGAGTATCAAACCCAAGAGGGAGGTTGCAAAGGTCGGGGTAATGTTTCGATACATCGTCGTGCAATGTTGCAACGGGTGAGGGCGGACACCAATAGAGCGTTGCGCCTGTTCCCGCGATATCATCTTCCCATGCAGGGCGTATATCTGATTGAGCAATAAAGAGGGAGCAATTAAAACCAAGTTCGGCAGAGGCAACAGCAATTGCCCATGCACCAGAACCAAAAACCGTTCCGACATAGGCAAAATGTTTTTGGCCAAGGCGTGGAAGATAACGAAGAAGCGCGGGGGTCTTTGCCCCGCCGCGTATTAAATCCCCCCGAACAATGTTGAGGTCGTTATATTGCGTGACGGGGATTTGAAATTTAGCCAATCTGTCTTTCCAAAACGATAAGAAAGGCTTCGCGGTTAAAAATTAAAAGGGATCTGCGGCTTTCGCGTTCCATGGTTACAACGCGCCACCCTTGGCGACCAAAATCATTCAGCATATCCGTCATGCGTTCTGGATTGACCTTTGAATCACCGAGCAGAACCGAGCTGATAAGACCTTCTTTATAAATAATCGTTTTATATTCGTATTTCATTCTATGACAGTTTCTTTTTGAGGAGTTCGTTAACCATATCCGGATTGGCTTTGCCACCTGATTTTTTTAGAACCTGACCGACGAAGAAACCAAAGAGTTTATCTTTGCCACCTTTGTAGGCCGCAACGTTATCAGGGTTTTCGGCAATCACTTCGTCAACGATTTTTTCAATCGCGCCTGAGTCAGTAATTTGTTTCAATCCTTTTTCATCAACGATAACGCCAGCATCTTTACCCGTTGCCATCATGTCAGCGAAAACGTCTTTGGCAATTTTACCAGAGATTGTATTGTCTGCAATCAGGGCAATCAATCCACCCAGTTGTTCGGCGGATACAGGGCTTTCATCCAGAGATTTTCCATCTTTGTTGAGCGCGCCGAGCAATTCATTAATTACCCAGTTTGCCGCAAGTTTCGGGTCATGACCTTTGGCGACAGTTTCGTAATAATTGGCGCGTGCCCGCTCCATAATCAGAACGGAAGAGTCATAAGCGCTTAATCCGAATTCTGACATGAAACGATGTTTTTTCTGATCAGGAAGTTCAGGCAAGGTTGCTTTGATTGCATCAACATAGCTTTGTTCGATAATCAAAGGCAGCAAATCAGGGTCAGGGAAGTAACGGTAATCATGCGCTTCTTCTTTAGACCGCATCGAGCGTGTTTCGCCTTTGACATTATCCCACAGGCGGGTTTCTTGTTTGATTGTACCACCTGCCTCCAGAACTTCGACTTGACGTGTGGATTCGTAATCAACGGCCATTTGTACGGCTTTAATCGAGTTTACGTTTTTAATTTCACAACGTGTGCCAAGTGGCGCACCAATTTTACGAACAGACACGTTCACGTCCGCACGCATTGATCCTTCTTCCAAGTTGCCATCGCAGGTTTCGAGGTAGCGCAGAATCATACGGAGTTTGGTAAGGTAGGCGCACGCTTCGTCCGCGCCGCGCAAATCTGGTTCAGACACAATTTCCATCAACGCACAGCCAGAACGATTTAAGTCGACATAGCTTTTGGTTGGGTGTTGGTCGTGAATGGATTTTCCAGCGTCCTGTTCCATATGCAGACGGGTAATTCCTATGTTTTTGGTTTCGCCATTTGGTAAATCAATTTCAATCACGCCTTTGCCCACAATCGGGTGCAGGAATTGTGAAATTTGGTAGCCCTGTGGCAAGTCGGGATAAAAATAGTTTTTCCGTTCAAATACGGAATGAAGGTTGATTTGCGAGTTTAGGCCCAATCCAGTGCGAACCGCTTGTTCAACGCAGTATTTATTAAGGACAGGTAACATTCCCGGCATTGCGGCATCAACCAAAGACACATGGTCATTTGGTGCCCCACCAAACTCGCTGGATGCGCCAGAGAATAGTTTTGATTGGGTGATGATTTGGGCATGGACTTCCATCCCGATGACAATTTCCCAATCGCCTGTTTCACCTTTGATTAATGCAGCCATAATATTTTCCTATTTTCTATTTCATTTATTGTTGGTTCGGGTTTGTTGCACATGAGAGTGCGATGCTTTTTTGTGTTTGTTGAAATTCCTGACTGTCCATGATGGGGGTCAGGGGATCGAACAAATTGGGATTTTCTGCCAATAATTGCGGCATCATTTTTTGAGCTTGCTGCGCAGTATATTGCCCCATTTTATTAGACAGGCAATTGCAGATTCCTGAATTTTTCAAATCAGTCATACATTTTTTTTCAATCATATCATGCACAGGATATTGCATGCAGGGTGCGTTCACATTGGTTAGAATTTTGTTCAAAACCAAACGGGCTTTTTCATCTTTGTAAGAAAGGGCCGATAAATCTTCCTGCGTCATGGATTGTTGCATATTCATTGCTGTGCAGGCGCAATACCGTTGTTGGTTTTGCGGTGTAAGCTGGCCTTGTTTTTGGGCACCTGCTACGCAATTATTATAGTATTTTTGAGCGATGTCATTTGTAATTGCGGTCCCTGCATAGGATGATGCAGGGCAGATGCATATTGCCAACAGGCAGATGAGGGTTTTTACAGGGTTCATTTTTTTGCCTTAATTTTTAAAGTATTGTGTGTCCATATAGCGTCCGACACATGATTTTCTTTGCTTTGTTCGTGCCGCCTGAAATAATTCGCTTCCCCATAGGGCATCAATCGGGTCTTTGTACCCTGATGTTTTGTTGTTCGCCCATGCGATCATCATGTCGGTTTCACCAGATTCTTCGAAATATTTGCGGATGCCCCAACTTGTGCATTTGCAGAATGGAATGGGGAATTTTATACGCCAGTCGTTATCACGGTACATGATGCAATACATATATTCCATATCTTCAACGGGCATATCCATACAAGGTTTCACAACGTTATGAACATATTTTTCAAATGATTTATTGCCGAGCACACGATTTTTATCTTTCTGCAAGTTGCGCAGGTCAGCATTGGTTATTGTCCCTTGGGTCGCGGCGGCGGAACAGGTGCAATAGTATTGATGGGCATCGGGTGTGAAACGGTTTGGAACGCGTGACATACATCTGTCATAAATTTTTTCTATGACATTTTTTTCTATAGCGTCATCAGGTGCGCCAACAATATCGGTTTCGGCAACAATCGGGAAAAGGCGTGATGGTTCATAGACAATATTCTTGGGGTCAAACAGAGCCTGTCCCCATCCCGTTAAAGGGATGGTGATTAGAATAATCAGCATCAGTGATAAAAGATGCCGATGGTTCATATTAGGCTGCTCCGCGTTTTAACAAAGGGGATACGGCATCAAATCCGATGGCTTGTTCCAGTGCATAGGCAGTTTTAAACATGGTTTCTTCGTCCCATGCTTTGCCAATAACCTGAAGACCAAGCGGAAGGCCTTGATCATCTAATCCTGCAGGGACGGACATCCCCGGAAGACCAGCGAGAGAAGCGGGAATCGTGAAAACGTCGCCCAAATACATTTTAATCGGGTCGTCCGAATTTTCACCAATCGCAAATGCAGATGATGGTGCGGTTGGGGTCAATATTACGTCACATTTTTCAAAGGCGGACGCAAAGTCATTGGCAATCAGGCGACGGACTTTTTGCGCCTTGGTATAATATGCATCATAATATCCCGCAGATAGACAATAAGTGCCAATCATAATGCGGCGTTTCACCTCTGCGCCGAAGCCTGCGGCGCGAGTGGATTCATAAGTGTCTTGCAAATCTTTTCCATCAACACGCAGGCCATAACGAACACCGTCATAACGGGCGAGGTTGGATGATGCTTCAGACGGCGCGATGATGTAATAGGTTGGCACCGCGTATTTTGTATGTGGCAATGAAATGTCAACAATGATTGCGCCTGCTTCTTTTAAAAGCTTTGCACCTTTTTCCCATACATCGACAATGTCTTGGGGCATTCCATCAACACGGTATTCTTTTGGAATACCAATACGCAATCCTTTGATATCGCGTTTCATGAGTGTCGCGAAATCAGGAACATCGCGCTGAGCAGATGTTGAATCCTTGTCATCAAATCCAGAAATGGTTTGGGTGAGCAATGCCGAGTCTTCGACATTGCGTGCAAAAATTCCTGCTTGGTCGAGCGAGGACGAGAAGGCAATAATGCCCCAACGGGAACAACGCCCGTAAGTTGGTTTTACGCCGACGATACCACAGAAACTTCCTGGTTGACGGGTTGATCCGCCTGTGTCTGTTCCTGTCGCGCCCATGGCCATGCCTGCCGCAACTGCAGCAGCCGACCCACCAGATGATCCGCCCGGAACCAAACGTTTTTCAGGGTATTTCGAACTTTTCCATGGGTTTTCAACGGGGCCAAAATAACTGGTAATATTGGCGCCGCCCATTGCAAATTCATCAAGGTTGGCTTTACCAACTGAAATGGTTCCTGCGTCCAGCAATTTCTGGCTGACCGTTGATTCATAGGTTGGTACAAAATTTTCAAGGATGTGTGATGCGGCAGTTGTGCGCACATCTTTGGTGCAGAACAAATCTTTCATCGCAATTGGAATGCCGTCGAGTGGGCGCATATTTCCTGATGCAATGCGCGCATCACTTTCCGCTGCTTGCTTTAGGGCAAGTTCAGGGGTCTTGGTGATAAAGGCATTTAAATTGTCGCAAGCATCAACTTGTTTTAAATGGGCGCTTACCAATTCTGTGGCTGAGAATTTTTTATCTTTGAGGCCTTTAACGGCTTCGGTAATAGAGAGGGAAATTAAATTGGTCATTTTTCTTACTCGACAATTTTAGAGACAACAAAGAAACCTTCAACAGATTCCGGTGCATTTTTCAGGATGTCATTGACTTTGCCACCATCTGTTTTTTTATCATCACGCAAACGGCATGGCATATCAGATATATTTGCCAGAGGTTCAATTCCATCTGTATTGGCTTCCTGTAATGTTTCGGCCCAGCCCAAAATCTTTTGGAGCTGAGGGGCGTAATAGTTCACATCTTCTTCTGTGACTTTGATACGGGCGAGGGAGGCAATCTTGCGGACTGTTGATGGTTCAATAGACATGTGTTTTTTCCAATATTTAGGTTATTTCAAAGACTTAACATTGTTATTTTCATGCCGCAAGTATATAGAACTAAGCTATGGGTATTTTATCTGAAGAAGAATTTCGAAAAGGATTAAAATCTGACGACCGATTATTGGGATTGGACGTTGGAACAAAAACTATCGGGATAGCTTTTGGCTCAGTGATGGCTGGCTTTGCAAGCCCTTTGCAAGTTATTCAGCGTACAAAAATTGCCAAAGATGCCGAGATTTTGAAAAAATTAATCGCAGAATATAATGCTGCGGGTTTGGTCGTTGGGTGGCCATTAAATATTGATGGAACTGTCGGTGCGCGGTGTCAGGGCGTGCGGGACGTGATGTTAGAGATTATGAAATATATACCCGATATTGCTGTCGTTTTCTATGATGAGCGGTTCTCTACCAAAAAAGCCGAGCATTTTATGATTGATGAAGTTGATTTGTCGCGTAAAAAGCGGGGGCAAATTGTCGATAAAATGGCAGCGCAGATTATCCTTCAGGATTTTCTGGACGGGTATTAAAGGTTTTCGCCGTACCGACCGAGGTTAACCCCGTTTTTTTGCATCCACGCATGGCCCGTTGCGAAATCGGTCGATATTTTTTCACATAACGCCCAGAAGCTTTTTCCATGATTGTCATGTACCAGATGGGCTGATTCATGGGATATGACATAGTCAATCGATGACATTGGGGCGAATATTAATCGCCAAGAGAGGCTCATCCGTCCATCGAGAGAGCAGCTGCCCCATCTGCTTTTCATGTCGCGTACCGAGAAGGTCGAAAGCTTTTTATTGAGGCTTGTCGCCTTTTCATGAGCAAGTTTTCCCAGCTCGGTTGCTGCATATTGGCGTAAGTATCGTGCAATACGGGGCGAGGGGTCATCCAATTGGGTTTCCACGAGCAATTCCGAAGAAGTCATTGATATTTTTGTTATTTTTGAATCTGATTTAACGATACGCAACGTTTTGTTTGTGCCCATAATTGGGAAAACAGTGCCATCTGCGTATGGAATTGGGCAGGGCAGACCATTAATTTTATCCGCAATCCATGATTGGTAATGTTCGGCAAATGCATAAGCTTTTTTTAGACTGGCGCGTTTCGGGATGACCAAATTGACACGTCGCGCACGACTATCCAATCGCAATGCCAGCCGTTTGGCCTTGGGGGAAATTTTAACATGGATATGTGGTGATATGTCTGTGAAATCGACCATATCTCTATTGTGGGCGAATTTTCCCAGAACGCAAGCGATTATTCCTGTGCGGGGCAATATTGTTGACATAATGTTTTTCTTTGGTGTAGGTTCCCAGCAATGAGAGGATTAAGGGCAAGAAGATGACAGTGTTCAGTGATAAAGCCAAGGGGCGTATACACCATTTTTCAAATGGATTGAAAAGCAAATGGGTGGCTGTGGTCGTGGGGGCCGAGATTGGATATGCGACAACCCATGATGCCCATTTGGCTGCTGGCGGGTTGGCGGTTTTTTGTACAGCTTTTGCATTAGCCAGTGTTGGGGCGATTGCCAGCGAAGTTACCAAAAAACACGAACATACGCTTTCGCGAGAATCGGCCAGAGATTGGAAGCAGGATGGACTGGCTTTTGTTCTTTTGGCATCTATAGCGCATGGTATGGTGACCGCTAGTGATTATAAAGAATATATGAAGGAAAAAGAAAAGACCGAAGCGACATCGTTGCCGCAACGGTCTTTACCGAAGCATGATCTTTAAATGTAATTTCTAATGCATATTTTCTTTTTCTTGGGTTTTGCCTTCGCGTTCTTTGAACCAACGGCGAATGGCAACAATGCCATGTTTGTCACGGTTGTAACGTTCAGGGGGCAGGTCGGGAATCAGTTTTAAATCTTCCTCAGGAATAGCATCGCACCCTGTATCATTCAGGCGAATGAAGTGACGAATGCGTGGCATAATTTCTTTGCGCCATTTGCCGCCGTTGAAAATACCATAGTGACCGCATCCCAATTGAAAATGGTGATATTGTTTTTTCTGGGACAGGGTAAAACATAAATCATGCGCCGCAGTTGTTTGACCGCGTGCAGAAATATCATCCAGTTCGCCTTCGATAGTTAAAAGGGCGGTGTGTTGGATTTTATTCGGCAATACATCGTGCAATTGTTCGGTCAATGGGTCGCGCCATTTCATTTGACCTTTTGGTAATAAGTGGCGTTGGAAAACAACATCCACAGTTTGCAAATAGAATTCCGCAGGTAAGTCCATCACTGCATTATATTCGTTATAGAATTTACGGTGGGATTCAGCGGAATCACCATCCCCCTGAATAAGGTGTTTGTAAAAATTCATGTGTTGTCCCACATGGCGATCGAGGTTCATCGACATAAATCCACTGAGCTGTATAAAGCCCGGATAAACACGGCGGTAGGCACCCGGATAGTAGAATGGAACGTCGGCAATAACGGTTTTTTTGAACCATGAAAGCGGGCGTTCTTCGGCTGTGCGGGTGACTTGAGTTTTTGAAATGCGTGTATCAATTGGCCCGCCCATTAAAATCATACCCAATGGTTGGTTTGGATCATTTTCTGCGGCCATCAAAGAGATTGCGGCTAATGTCGGAACAGCAGGTTGGCACACGGCAATGACATGAGTGCGAGGCCCGAGCAAAGATAAAAATTGGCGAACATAATTGATATAGTCATCAAGGGTGAATGAACCTTCTTTCATTGGTATCATTCGCGCATCAATCCAGTCGGTGATATAGACATCGTGATGGGGAAGTAAGGCTTCGACCGTGCCGCGTAATAATGTGGCGTGGTGGCCAGACATCGGAGCCACAATCAGAACTTTTGGATCATTGCGTTTGATGTTGCGCTTAAAGTGAAGAAGGTTGCAAAATGGTTTTTCAACAATGAATTCTTCGGTAATTGATACTTTTTTCCCACCGATACTGGTATGGGGCAAATCGAAAGATGGTTTCCCAAATTTTCGTGTGATTCTTTCAAAAACCTCTGCGCCTGCGGCTAATGTTCGTCCCATAGGGTGATAAGCCATAGGGTTTAAAGGGTTCTGGAATGAGGTTCTGAGCAGCTCAGCGGCAATTCGAGCCGGAGTTACAAGAGCATGTTGCAGGTCGTGTAAATGATAAAGCACAATTCAATCCTTTTGAATCCTGAATGTCCGCATATTAAATTACGCGGAAATGTGTTAAGATAAAGATAACGCATAAGAATCCTGCGGGGGGATGGTGGCAGGACGAAGCCATTGTACCTTATTTTTAAACTCTTGCCACAAGTTTCCAGACAGATGTCAAACAAATGATCGAAGATACTATTTATCATATTACGTCGCAAATCGCATCGCCTGAACGGTTGAATGCATCGTTTATTGCCTTAATCCTTGTGGCTTTGTTCGGATTATTGTTTGGCCCGAATTCAGGAAATGCCAATCCGTTTTTGTGGGTGGGGTTAGAAAAGATATTCGGTGGGTTTTCCAAAAAGACATATAAAGTTGGACGCTCTGTTTCATCATTGCAATTTCGTGGTGCGATTCTTTTGACGCTTTATTTGCTGATTACAGGAATTGTAGCTGCACTTGCGGTTTTGGTTGAGCGTCATTATCACTTGGCTGGTTTTATGGATCCATTTTTGTTGACGCTTGCGTTAAGCGGGGGGGCAACGTGGTCCTCATTGGTTAAGTTGCATCATGCTTTGCGGGCAGAAGAAAAAAAGGGGCAAGGTATTCATGGGCTTCCTAAGGGCAGTTTTTATGAAATTGCAGTGTCCACACGCAGTAATTTAAACACAACCGATAATCATGGCATTATTCGTACAGGTATTGGTTTTGTTGCCACAAGTTTTGACAAAGGGTTGGTTGCTCCTTTGTTTTGGTATCTTTTGGGCGGGTTGCCTGCGGCCTATATTTATTGTGG
>CAZVSN010000065.1:0-9446 GCA_964629455.1 uncultured Micavibrio sp.
GGGAAATCGACCCTGTCTTATGTGCTTGCTGGGCGGGACGGATACACCGTCACGGGCGGAACGGCGACCCTCAACGGACAAGATATTCTGGCGATGGATGCGCATGAGAGGGCTGCGGCAGGATTATTCTTAGCCTTTCAATACCCTGTTGAAATTCCGGGGGTTGGGATGACCAATTTCCTGAAAACCGCCGTGAATGCGCAACGCAAACAACGCGGTGAACCTGAAATGGAAGCGCTGGATTTCCTGAAACTCCTTAAAACCAAACAAAAAGAATTGGGCATTGCCGATGAGATGTTAAAGCGTCCCGTCAATGTCGGGTTTTCGGGCGGTGAGAAAAAGCGCAACGAAGTTTTGCAAATGGCAATGCTCCAGCCGAAAATGATGATACTGGATGAAACGGATTCAGGGTTGGATATTGATGCGCTCAAAATCGTTGCCGATGGTGTCAACCGTATGCGCGGTGCGGGGCGTAGCTTCCTTGTGATTACCCATTACCAACGTTTGCTGGATTATATTGTGCCCGATGTGGTTCATGTTCTGGCGAAGGGCAAGATTGTGAAAACGGGTGGAGCGGAACTCGCCAAAGAATTGGAGAAAACCGGCTATGCCGATGTTGCCTAATCTCAACGCCGAGAGTTGGAAATATTCCAACATTAATGCCGCCCTGAAAAAACTGGACGTGGCAGAGAAGCCTTGCGCGTGGGAATTATCTGGCGCAGTCGAGTTTTTGAGTGGTGATAACGCGATTATCATTCCCAAAAATAAACAAGTCGCCCGCCCGATTGAAATAAAATTGGTGGGAATGGATAAAGCGCAGTTTGATACCGCATTCCACATCACCGTTGAATCTGGAGCAGAGGTGACGATTATTGAGCGCCAGTCGGGCGAGGGCGTATATTGGAAGAATATTGACCTGCATATCACTCTCGCGCCGAATGCAAAGCTTCATCATTACCGTTTTTGTGAAGAAGACCCGTTTTGCGTGGTGACAGAACGCACGCATGTGAGTGTTGAGCGCGATGCGACATATCATATGGTTGCGATTACAGGCTGTGCAGGGTTTGGGCGTGCCGATTTCAATGTCCGCATGGTGGGTGCAGGTGGCGCGTGTGATTTATCAGGTTTGACATTGATTGCAGGAAAGCAACATTCGGACACAACGGTTTGTGTTGAGCATATCGCGCCGCATTGTCAATCGTCACAATTTTTCAAGACAGTTTTGAACGACCAATCGCGCGGCGTGTTTCAGGGAAAAATCCATGTGCACAAAGATGCACAGAAAACCGATGGATATCAATTATCGAATAATCTGTTGCTGTCCCGTTTGGCGGAAATGGATGTGAAACCCGAATTAGAAATCTATGCCGATGATGTCAAATGTTCACACGGCACAACAACAGGCGAATTGGATGAAACGCCTTTGTTTTATTTGATGAGCCGTGGCATCCCCGCCGATGAAGCGCGGCGGTTATTGTTAGAGGCATTTTTGTTAGAAGTTTTAGAAAAAATTACCGATGATAATGTGCGGACATTGTTTGATGAACGGGTGCATTTATGGTTGAGATAGTCGAAAATAAATGGCGAAAAGATTTCCCTGCTTTGAAGCAAACCGTTCATGGCAAGCCATTGGTGTTTTTGGATAGCGGCGCGAGTGCGCAAAAACCGCAAGCCGTCATTGATGCGATAACCCGTGCCTATACCGAAGGCTATGCCAATGTGCATCGCGGTTTATATGATTTTTCGCAGCGTAAAACCGCCGAATTTGAATCAGCGCGTGAAAAAATAGCCAATTTTATCGGTGCGCCATCCCCGTCACAGATTATATTCACCCGCAATGCAACCGAGGCGGTTAATCTGGTCGCGCAGACATGGGGAAAGGCAAATTTGCGGGCAGGGGATGAAATCATCCTGACCGAGATGGAACATCATGCCAATCTGGTTCCATGGCATATTCTGCGTGACCAAATCGGGATTGTGATTAAGTATATTCCTGTGACGGATAGGGGCGAATTGGACTATGACGCGATTTTATCCCTGTTATCCACACGGACAAAGATGGTCGGTTGCACACAGGTGTCCAATGTTTTGGGCACAGTCAATAATATAAACAAAATCAAAACGATACTGAACGTATTTAATCCAGAAATTAAACTGTTGGTTGACGGTTCGCAGGCGGTTGTCCACCAATCTGTCAACATGGTTGGGATGGATGCCGATTTTTATGTCTTTACGGGGCATAAGCTCTATGGCCCCACAGGGGTTGGCGTTCTATATGGTAAGATAGACCTGTTAAACGCCATGCCACCGTATCAGGGCGGCGGCGATATGATTGAACGGGTGACGCTCAACGGGTCAACCTATGCATCTGCGCCGTCACGGTTTGAGGCAGGAACCCCAGCGATTGCCGAGGCTATCGGGTTGGGTGCGGCTGTTGATTATGTGACCGCCATCGGGATGGATAATATCCACGCATGGGAACAGGAATTGTTGAATTATACCAATCAAAAATTGGCGGGCATTGACGGTTTGAAAATCATCGGCACGGCAGACGGTAAAGCAGGCATTATTTCATTCATAATGGACGGATGCCCGCCTGCTGATGTTGCCATGATACTCGACCAGATGGGTATTGCCGTGCGCACGGGGCATCATTGTTGCCAGCCATTGATGACACGGTTTGGTGTGGACGGAACTATCCGCGCGTCATTCGGATTGTATAATGACAAAAATGATAGTGATAAATTGGTAGACGGGCTTTTGAAAGCCAAAAAGATGTTAGGATAGACAAATGCAACCAGTCGCAGACGAACAAATGGTACGCAACGCCTTTGGCGATGATTATGATGCATTGGCAGAACCGCCAAATGCCACAGGCACGCGCGAGCATCCGTTATGGGCAGCCATTATCAAAGGATTGCGCGAGGTCTATGACCCTGAAATCCCCGTCAATATTTATGAACTGGGGTTGATTTACAGCATTGTCATTACCGATGCCGAAGATGGCACCAGCGATGTTGATGTTAAAATGACTCTGACATCACCTGGATGTCCGGTTGCCCAAGAAATGCCCGGTATGGTGCAGGGCGCGATTTTTCCATTGACGGGTGTGGGTCAGGTTGATGTTGAAATCATCTGGGAACCGACATGGGACCCGTCCTTCATGGCAGAAACCGCAAAATTACAACTGAATATGTTTACATGAGGAGGGCGCAATGAAATTAACCAACGAAATTATCCTGACCGATAGTGCCAAAGCCCATTTCCAAAAAGTATCTGGCGACGCTGGATTGCGGTTATCTATTCGTGGTGGCAAAGGCTGCGGCGGCAATGAATATGATTTGAAACCTATCATCACCACCGATATCGACCCGAGCGATGATTTTATCGAATTGGGCGCGGCTAAGGCGTTATATGTACCCGCCATTGATATGTTGAAATTATTTGGCGTGACAATTGATTATATCGAAGACGGATTGGGCAACCGCCGCATTGATATTTCCAACCCCAATGAAACGGGGAAATGCGGTTGCGGGAAATCGGTCACATTTTAGAAATTAATCGTTGCCACCAGCAGTGCGTGTTGCGCTTTCGTTTTCGTTCTTATTGAACTTACCAAGGTTGCCGAGCATTTGTTGCATAAACGTGTATTCATTTCCTGATACAGGAGTTGTTCGTTGTGCAATCGGAACTTCCTGACGTCCGTCACGACGCTCTGTGATAGAGCCAACTTTTCCATCGGCATCAAAGTGAACCATCACAATTTTTTCTTGAACAACTTTCGGGTCAAGAATTCCTTTTTTCTTGGTTTTTTGTCCCATGTAATACCAAGTGTTATCATCAAATGGTGCAACAGTGGTGGGGGAGCCGATTTTCCGGACAACGTCATCTTTACCGTCAATTCCTGGCAGAACCTCTTTCATTTGGTAATCTTCCAAAAGATTACCGCGCGTGGCTGCAACAGGGGTGCAGGCGGTTAAAAGGGTCAGGGACAGTGCTGTTGTCAAAATAATCGTTTTCATGGATTAACAGGTAGCTCCAAATGCCCAAAAACTCAAGTCCGGAAAGAAAATCTCTTATTTTCTTCACAGTTTTAGATGGATTTGCTATGGTCGGGACTTCCAGAAAACCATAAGGAGGATGCGATGTTATCCCTGTTTTCTAAAAAAGCACGTCTGCGCCGTCAAAAAGCAGCAGAATTATATAGTCATGTCGTCCGTCAGGCGCGTGCGCCCATTTTCTATGAAGGATATGGCGTTCCTGATACATCCGAAGGCCGTTTTGAGATGATTGCCATGCATGGTGGTTTATTGGTTAATCGTCTGTGCCGTCCAGATATGGGGAGCGAAGGACAGGCTTTGGCACAGGCGTTTTTTGATGTGATGTTTTTAAGTCTGGATTGGTCTATTCGCGAGATGGGGGTGGGGGACTTAGCTGTTCCGCGCCGCATCAAAAAAATGATGTCTTCGTTTAAAGGATTATCCTTTGCCTATGACGAGGCAGTTCGGTCGGGTGATGCAGAAATCCAGCATGTTCTTTTGCGGAACATATATGTATCAGAAAGGCCTTCTGCGGATGTTTTGGCGGCGATGTCGGTTTATGTCCGAAATTGTGTTGCTGTGCTGGAGGCACAAAGTTTGTCTGATTTTTCAGAAAATAAAATAAAATTCCCACATATCGAAGATGTTCAAAAGGAACCACATCCCAATGCCAACCAAGCAGCCTAATACAAAATTTTCTGAAACCGAATGGTCGTATCCGTTTCAGGCAGAGAACGCGACCAGTCGCGGGAAGACCTTACACATTCAGGCCAACCCAGATCAGTTAAAAGCCATTGCCAAACGGTTGGATGTTAAAGAGGTCAAATCGGTTGAAGCAGATTTGACTTTAACCCTGCAAAACGGGGGGCATATCCTTTACATCAATGGGAATTTCAAAGCCGATGTGATTCAGGAATGTGTTATCACCAACGAATTGTTAGAGTCCTTTGTGCAGGATGACATCGAGGCATGGTATGCCGACCATGACAAAGCCATCCCGTTTGCCCGTGCCCAACAAAAAATTAAGGCAATTGAGGAGGGGGATGAAGTCCAGATGTTGGATGAAAAAGACGACCCAGAATCAATGGTTGATGGTCAGGTGGATTTGGGTGAGATGGTGATACAATTTCTGTCTTTGGCGATTAACCCATACCCCCGCAAAGATGGAAATTATGAAAATATAGAGGGTGGAGAGGATTCTTCCCAATCTCCGCAACAGCAGGCAACCCAACAGGCAACTCTGCGTCCCAACCCCTTTGCAGCCCTAAAAAATTGGCGCCCGAAGGATTAAAGACGGAAAAATTTAAGTTTTTTGCAAATTTCCTTGCATTACCCCCCCATTTTCGTTAAAAAGCCGTTCTTAACATTAAACAGGATTCTTGAATTATGGCAGTACCTAAGAAGAAAACATCCAAATCCGCGCGCGATATGCGCCGTTCCCACCATGCGTTGGAAACCTTTAACTGGGTTGAAGACAAGACAACTGGTGAACCAGTACGTCGTCACCACGTTGACCTGAAAACAGGTATGTACCGTGGCCGTCAGGTTGTTGAAGTAAAAGAATAATTTTTATATGATTCAGGCCTTATATCTTTTTATAAGGCCTGTTTTTATTTTCCAAACAGGATAATATCTGTCCTTTGGCGCAGTCGTCTTTTTGTTCCAGCCAAAAATAATAAAAAAAGGATAGTCGATGTCAGGTCATCTGACGATAGCATTGGATGCGATGGGCGGTGATTTAGGCCCTGACGCTGTTATTCCGGGGGCGGCTCTTGCTCTGCAACGGAATAAGCATTTGCGGTTTATGATTTTTGGGGATTCCAAAAAGATAGACCCGTTAATGGCTGAATATCCAAAGCTGGCCAAAGTATCCACCATTCATCATACGGATATTGCCGTATCATCCCATGAAAAGCCGAGCGTTGCTCTGCGCAGTGGCCGCCAGTCCAGTATGCGTTTGGCGATTAATGCTGTTGCCGAAAAACAAGCGCATTGCATTGTATCAGGTGGCAATACGGGCGCATTGATGGCAATGGCCAAAATGGTATTGAAATGTTTGCCTGGCATTGAACGCCCCGCAATTGCAAGTTTGTTTCCGACAATAAAAAAAGAAATTGTGATGCTCGATTTAGGGGCGAATTTAGAATGCACATCGCAAATGTTGGTACAGTTTGCGATTTTAGGATCTGTCTATTCTCGCGTGGTGCGCGGTCACGCCCAACCGACCGTCGGGTTGTTGAATATCGGTTCCGAAGATATGAAGGGGCATGACGAAATTCGTGAAGCCGCAGCCATTTTACAACAGGTCAAATTTCCCGGACGTTACGTTGGTTTCGTTGAGGGGGATGATATCCCAATGGGCACAGTCGATGTGGTTGTGACCGATGGATTTACAGGGAACGTTGCGCTAAAAACCGCCGAAGGTGTCAGCAAAATGATTTCAACCTTGTTGAAACGTCATTTAAAAGCATCGCCGATTGCGATGTTCGGTGCATTCTTGGCAACTGGTGCGCTTAAAAAATTAAAAGGCGATGTTGACCCCCGTTTGTGTAATGGTGGGATGTTCCTCGGTCTGGATGGCGTGTGCGTCAAAAGTCACGGCGGAATGGATGCTTTGGGGTTTTCAACCGCCATTCTTCATGCCGCCGAAATTGCCGATAAAAATTTCAATACCCGCGTTGCTACTGAAATGGCCGATGTTATGGCTCAGGGGCAAAACATTAAATCCGCATTGGAAGTGGGGATTGAACCATCTGAATTACAAGAGTTAGTGTCCTGATATGCGTTCTGTTATTTTATCTACAGGGTCTTATTTACCCCCTAAAACCGTAACCAATGCAGATTTGGAAAAAATGGTCGATACCAATGATGATTGGATTGTCCAACGCACAGGTATTAAAGAACGCCATATTGCAGAGAAAGATCAAACAACGGCCGATCTGGCTATCGAAGCCGCCAAACGCGCCTTGGAAACATCTGGATTAAACCCGAATGATGTTGATGGTGTCATCGTTGCAACCACAACCCCTGATCAGTCTTTTCCATCCGTTGCGGTAAAGGTGCAGGCGGCACTCGGTTTACGGGCGGGGCCTGCGTTTGATGTGCAGGCGGTTTGTTCTGGGTTTGTATATGCATTATCGATTGCTGATTCGATGATCAAATCAGGCGCGATGAAGCGTGTCATTGTGATTGGTGCAGAAAAAATGTCATCTCTTTTGAATTGGGAAGACAGAACTACCTGTGTTTTGTTTGGTGACGGGGCAGGGGCGGTTATTTTGGAAGGTCAGGATAATCCGACCAACGGAATTCTTTCCACCCATTTATATGCGGACGGACAATTCAAAGATTTGCTGTATACCAATGGCGGCGTGTCCAGCACAGGCAACGCAGGTCATATCGTGATGCATGGCAAAGAAGTTTTTAAAAATGCGGTTACGCTAATGGCGGATATTGTTCAGGAAGTCTTGGATAAGAATGCGATTACATCCGACAAAATTGATTGGCTCGTCCCGCATCAGGCAAACTTGCGCATTATCACAGGCACAGCCGAAAAATTAGGCATGGGCATGGATAGGGTCGTTGTCACTGTTGATAAACATGGAAACACATCCGCCGCATCCATTCCATTGGCGTTGGATACGGCAGTTCGTGATGGCCGGATTAAGCGAGGGCAAACTCTTCTGCTTGAAGCGCTTGGGGGCGGTCTGACTTGGGCTGCGGCTTTGGTAAGATATTAAGAATTGCATTGTTGCCAAAAGTAGATGCGATTGTAAAAGCGGTTCTATGATTTGTGTCCTTTAAGTCTTTTGCGCCAGCATTTAATAATTCCCTTACAGATCCTGTTTTGTCATTAATGGTTGCAATAATCAGCGCAGTGGAGCCATGACGTGTTTGGGCATCAACGTGAGCACCATGAGCAATTAAAGTCTTCATTGTATCGATATGCCCTGATTGAGCGGCAAACATTAATGATGTCCATCCGTCGCCATTTGTAAAGTTAACATTAGCTCCCTTATCAATAAGCGTTTGAACAATGTCTGTGCGCCCGATTTTAGAAGAAATCATCAGCAGATTTTCTTGATGTTTGCTAATCGTGTTTGCGCATGCGCCTTCTTCAAGAAGGACTTTGACTGTTGTCAATGACGGGGTTCCTTTTACGAGTTCTGCTAAAAGGCGTGTATTCAAATCTTGTTGTAATTTATTGGACATTTTTCCCTCACATCATGTTTATATTGTGTTGTTGTCGCATTTCACTCTATTCCCAAGCTTTTTTCAAGTTTGCTAAATATACGCGTTTTTTATGATTATGTCAATAAATAGGGGCATTCACTTTCGCAAAAGTTCATAATCCATTGAGATTAACCATTTTTTTGTGGATTGATAAATCCTGTTGGTTGACGGAACCCCCAAAAAAACTTAGGCTTGGGCTATATTTAACAGGTAGGGATTAGGAATGAGTAATCGCACTATTACTCGCGCAGATTTAGCCGAAGCCATCTATAACCAGTTGGGTCTGTCGCGCAATGAATCAGCCACTCTGGTGGAGCAGGTTCTTGAAGAAATGACAACCGCTTTGGTTGATGGTCGTACTGTCAAGGTTTCATCTTTCGGAAGCTTCGGGCTTCGTCAGAAAGGCGAGCGTATTGGGCGCAACCCGAAAACAGGTGTCGAAGTTCCGATTACCCCGCGTAAGGTTTTGGTATTCAAAGCCTCCCATGTTTTAAAAGACCGTATGAACGGAAAAACACCATCCACTTCAAATGATGATGAGTTCGCTGATGACTGAGATTATTGCCCCAACCAAATCTGAATCCGCATTCCGCACAATTAGCGAAGTCGCAGAGGATCTTGGTGTTCAACAGCATGTTTTGCGTTTTTGGGAAACCAAATTCACGCAGGTCAAGCCTATGAAACGTGGGGGAGGACGCCGTTACTATCGTCCCGAAGATGTAGCGTTGCTCAAAAAGATTCACACGTTGCTTTATGCAGAAGGATATACAATCAAGGGAGTTCAAAAACTCTTGAAAGGCGTTTCTAAAACACAAGTTTTGGCAGAGCAAAAATCAATCGTTGCCCAACAAGCATCCAAAGCTTTTGGTCAAAGTATGCCAAAAGTCGAAGGGCCAGAAATGCCTGCGCCTGCTGTTGCTGAAACGGCTCCTGATTCTGAACACATTGTTGTTTTAAAATCGGTCTTGGATGAATTGCTCGAAATGCGTGCACAGGTGGATGCATTGCTTGCGGAGCGGGACGCACAAAGTGACGAACAAGCGGCATAATTTATTGCTGGATTTTTACGTTTCTTTCCATTAAAAACTTTTTCACGGCGGAATGTGGCGCAGCCCGGTAGCGCACTTGCATGGGGTGCAAGGGGTCGCAAGTTCAAATCTTGTCATTCCGACCATT
>CAZVSN010000066.1:0-9286 GCA_964629455.1 uncultured Micavibrio sp.
AGAGGGATTTTCAGCAATGTCCAATCAAGATAGCAATCTAAAAATATTCAGCACCCAAACAACTATTACGTTGGAAGAGAGCCTACGCAACCTTCCTTTAAATCTTATCGGAGATAAAGGAACCATCATTTCAACACTCTCTGACTCCCCAAGCCCAGAGCTTGGCTCAGGGCGGGCAAAATATCCCAACGTTCAGAAAATATACGGATCTGGGCGCACGCGCAGTTTTGTACCAGACTCTTTAAGCCTTCGTTTTGATATGGTTGCAGCCGATATATCTGCCAAAGAGGTCGCCAATACCGTTAAAGGACTGGTTCAGAAAAATCTGGGAAATCTTGGTGGAGAACCCCTATCCTCTCACACCGATTGGACCAACGGCCATTGCACAGTTGAAATAAAACTCCCAAGAACAGAAGAGTCTTTAAAAGCGGCTCATCAGCTCATCGCGTTTTATAAAGAGCCACAGTACGATATGGCCAAACAATTAAGTTTATAAGACTGAATAAAACCATTAAAAAATCCCCCAAATCGGGGGATTTTTTAATGGTGCCGGCTACAAGATTCGAACTCGTGACCTTCGGTTTACAAAACCGCTGCACTACCACTGTGCTAAGCCGGCATCTTATTTCATCAAAATAAGTTCGGGCATAATACCGATTTTCGTTTGCGTGTCTAGTATTCTCTTTCAAAATTTGATAAGTTTTTCTACCAACATTCTGAACAATTCTGCTATAAAACAGAACTTGTCAATTTTTTCATAAGTAAACGGGCGGATTCTCGTGGCTGATCAAGAAAATACTGGTTATCAAAATACAATTGGGTGGGCCATCCTCCTTGTTGTTATTTTCGCCCTTTTATTGTTGTTGTGGTATTTTCAGGCGGAAAATATACGCAATGCCATCCGTTGGACCCGTGTCGGAGAGATGTGGGTATCCAGTTGGATCGTCGGCGACGATTATATGATTACTAAAAACGGGAAAGATATCGCGACCCTCGGGCAGATTCGGGAGCAGGTCGCTCAACTTGATAAAACACAACTCAATTCAAAGGTCATGGATATTATTGCCATCACCGCATTGACTCCGCTTCGCTATCTTATCAGCTTTTTTCTTCTTATCATGGCATTCTGGTCACTGTTTAAAGGCCCGAAAACCCACTACCGCACAAAGCTTGACCTTAATGCCCTTATTAAACGTCAGGCCCCCAATTTCCCTGCCATCTCTCCTTTTGTTACGTTCAATCCGTGCAATCAACCGCCTCGCGCCCCTGGAGCACCCGTTCCCGCAGAGCTTCCTTTGTTTGCCGAAGCCTTAAGCCCTGAAGAATGGGTTGCCTATTATGATATTCCTGTCCCTAATGGCAAAATAGATGAAACGGCAGCTGCGCGTGCGTTTACACTCCAACTGGGTGCGCCATGGAGGGGGACGATGTACCTCTCTCCATATAAACAAGTTTTATTGGCCGCGTTTTGTTTAAAATCTGTCCGCAAACGTGGCGAGGCCGATGATATGCTTGGACGCTTATCCAAATGTTGGTCATTTGAACGCGGCATAAAAGTCGATGGTTCCTTATTACGCCAAGCACGGAAAATCCTTCGCAACCGTGATATCTCAGGAAAAATTTTGTCCAAATGCAATCAACATGCTTTTGAAAACACCGTCCTTTTGCGCGCGCTCAACACCGCACGCGAAGAAGGCGGCGTTCTTGCGCCCGCCCAGTTTCTATGGCTGCGCGGTGTTGACCGTATGTTGTGGTATCCGTTAAATAACCTTGGCCGTCAGTCGTATCATATGGAAGCTTTGGGTGCTATTTGCCATTACAAAGCCGAAAAAATGTCACAACGCCCTATTCCAAGACCAAAGATTGAAGATGCTGTGAAATCGATTGCGGAATATATCGCATCATCTAACGCACGTCCTATTCCTGCGCTTGATTATTCCAAATCCAAAAAGCGCGCCATTAAAAAAGTAAAAAGCTAAGAAAGAAAAACTATGGCTGAAAAATATACATCGACCGCAAAAGTTATTGATGGAGTGTTAATTCTCTCTCTGCCTGATGCCGTTACACCTATCGTCTGGCAAATGGAATTGGGGCAAAGCAAATCATCTGCCTTAGAAATTCGCAATACAGAAGATGGAAACTTTCTTCTGATCTTAAAAACACCTCGTCACGATGCCTTAGACATCGCAACCTATGCCAATCGTGATCAAGCCATTAAAGCTTTATTGGTTGTGTCACAAGCAATGGAGAAAGCACAAGGACAATTAAAAGCCGCACCTGCCGCCCATTCATACCCCCTTCCTGTTGTCACATCATCCCACAGCATCATACCTGCGTTAAAAAGTTTTATACGCATTTTGGGCATCATACTGGGCGCAATTATTCTCTTTGGAATATTGTTATTTGTTATTGGGAAATTGTTTTTAGGGTCCCCTTCACAGAATGCAACATCAAGCAGTAATTCCCCTATGTCGGCAGACGAATTTCTGGAAAACCGCTAAAGGGATACAGAGGACAAGATGGCACTCGATAAGAAATATGTAGTTAAGCACGCATCGCTCCTTCGTGACTCGCGCCCTCTCATTGTCAGGATCGCAGATTGGGCAACACGCCCTGATCATTCTTTTACTATTTTGTTTATGCTGGCTATTGCATTCCATTTCAGCCCACTTCTGATGCAATGGGCAGATTTTTTTCTTGTCTTCGGAATTCTATACGCTCTGTGGCTTAAAACACGCAACAAGGCAATTGTATTCAGAATGCCTATGGGCGCAAAGTATAAGGATAAAAAAGGGAAACCTGGTGACGGGATTCTCTATCTTGGAAATGATGACCCCAACAAAGATGAAGTTTGGTTTTCAAATTCTGATACAAGAACACATATTCTCTACCTTGGGACAACTGGTTCGGGTAAAACCGAAGGTTTAAAATCAATGGCCAGTAACTCCCTCGCATGGGCCTCTGGGTTTGTTTATGTCGACGGTAAAGCAGATACGGATTTGTGGTCATCCCTCTCTTCCCTTGTCCGCCGTTTCGGGCGCGATGATGATTTGCTGGTTCTGAACTATATGACGGGAAACTCTGACCGCAAGGCTCCGTCAAATACCATGAACCCGTTCTCAAGCGGTTCTGCATCCTACCTTACCAATATGTTGGTGTCGTTGATGCCAGATGCCGAAGGCGATAACGCGATGTGGAAAGAACGTGCGGTATCCCTTATCAGTTCATTGATGCCTATTCTGACCTATCGCCGCGATACATTGGATATTCCGATGAGTGTTGGAACCATTCGTCACAACCTTAATCTGTCCAGCATCATCAAACTGTCCCGAGATGAGAACCTTCCTGAGCATCTGCGTGCGGGTATGAAGGGTTATCTGGACACTTTGCCTGGTTACAATGACGCCGCATTCGATGATGAAGGCCGCGATAAACCTGCTGGCCCAGATCAACCAATGATGGACACCACAACGGCAAAAA
Organism: uncultured Micavibrio sp.; assembly: GCA_964629455.1. GTDB lineage: Bacteria > Pseudomonadota > Alphaproteobacteria > Micavibrionales > Micavibrionaceae > UBA1573. The sequence continues at coordinate 3,481 of CAZVSN010000066.1, forward strand.
CCCAGCATGGATACCTATCAATGCAGTTCACCCGTTCTTTGCAATCGTTGGCTGACGATTACGGTTACATCTTTGATAGTCAAGCCGCAGATGTGGATATGGTCGATGTTGTTTTGAATCGTCGGATTATGGTTGTGCTTATCCCTGCCCTTGAAAAATCAGGAGATGAGGCCGCTAACCTTGGTAAAATTGTTGCCGCCAACCTTAAAGGAATGATGGGTTCTGCGCTTGGCGCAACGGTTGAAGGCGATAGTGCCAGTGTCATTGAAAACAAACCTACCAACTCAGCCACACCATTTATGACCATTTTTGACGAGGTCGGATATTACGCTGCGCAAGGTATGGCTGTTATGGCTGCACAGGCGCGTTCCCTTGGCTTCTCAATGATTTTCTCGGCGCAGGATTTACCTGCTCTTGAAAAACGCGTCAAAGAAGAAGCGCGCTCTATTGCGGCGAACTGTAACATTAAGATTTTTGGTAAACTCGAAGACCCAACACAAACAAAAGAATTTTTTGAGAAAACAGTTGGGTCATTGTTCGTAACCGAAGTATCTGGTTTTGCAACACAAGGCGGGAGCATGACCCACACTTATGCGGATAATTTCCAAGCCAGTGTTCAGGACAGAGGGCGCGCAAGTTATGATGGCGTGCGTGCATTTGGTCCTGGGCAAGCCGTTGTTGCCTTTGGCGAAGATGTTATTGACGTGAGATTCTTCTATACCAATGCCTCTCATGCCAAAGCGATGCGCGTGACACGCTATATTGGCCTCCCACCGCCAGACGAAACAACACAAAAACATACAAAAAACATTACAGCGCTTCGCGATTTGATGGTTAAAAAAGGATGGACAGCAGCGCGTGCAGATGTTGCCATTGAAACATCACCAGAGATAAAAGCTTTGATGGATGCCATATCGATGGCAGACCAAACCAATGCAGAAGCAATTGACACTGGAATTTTCGGGCTCGCCAACGTCTACGCTATTTCTCACCCTATTGATTTGAATGCCCCTGATGTTGTTGAAACAACGCCACTAAGCACGACCCAAGATACAGACGGTTCTGCACCCGCAGCCAACCCAATGGGATTCTTTGGTAAATCTGGCGGAACAACATCCAATACAGGTGAAGTTGATGTTGCCAAAGGGCCAATCTCTTATCACGACCTGTTGAAACGCCCTGAACCAGAAGTTAATCTGGATGAAGGATCTAAAAATGTTCTGGAAGAAGCTGCACGCAAAGCACGCGAATCTATCTTCCGTTCTGATGATGATAAAAAGGATAAGGAATAACGCCAGAGCCTAAATTCGCGTCTACATTCGGCGCGGAATATTAATACCAACCATATCCAGCAATAATTCCAATTGCGACAACACCATGGCTGACAGTGTCAGCCATGATTGTTTTTGAGCATCGTTTTCTTCAGACAAGATATGCGTATTGCCATAGAAGGAACTAAACGCCTGAGCCAATTTAAATGCATGATCGCAGAGGACATGCGGCGTATAATTTCGCGCAGCCGTTTCAACAACCTCAGGGAATTCGGATAACATCAGGTATAACGACCTATCAATATCGGATATCACGATATCTCCACCCGATTTATACCCTGCTTTTTCCAACAGGGATTTAATACGGACAGCTTGATACAATAAATACGGGCCCGTTTTTCCTTCAAAGCTCGTCATTCTGTCTAAATCAAACACATAATCGGCAGAGAAATTATTCTGAAGATCTGCAAATTTAATGGCGGCAATCGCCACTTTCATCGCAATATCTGATTTTTCTTCATCTGAAAATGTTGAACCAATATTCGCCTCGTTCAAACGCTCCATCGCCTTACCGATGCCCATTGAAATCATATCTTCCAATTTCAGGACACCGCCAGCACGGGTTTTAAATGGCTTACCATCGGCACCATTCATTGTGCCATATCCAAGATGGGTGAGTTGCAAAGCGTCGCCCGCAATGCCTGTTAATTGCGCACCACGGAAGACTTGTTCAAAATGAAGTGACTGGCGTTTATCAACGACATATAAAATCTTTACCGGATTATAATCACGCACACGTTCCAGAATTGTTGCCAAATCGGTTGTGCCATACATCACACCGCCATCACGTTTGTACAAAATCAACGGTGGGTATTCTTTATTATCATCATTCTTTTTTACATGAACAACGGTTGCTCCATCTGACTCCACTGCATAACCACGTTTTTCAAGGTCAGACACCATTGGCGCAATTAAATCATGAACATCGGTTTCGCCTTTCCACAGGTCAAAATAAACATTCAGTGCCGTAAAATTCCGTTTCATGGACACCATCGATACAGCCACAAAATGTTTCCACAACGCATAATATCCACGGCGTTTATTTTGCAGTTCTACCGTTGCTTTGCGCGACAATTCCAAACGCGCTTCATCTGTTTTACACAGCGCAGACACGCGCGGATAAATATCTTCCAAATCATCCATGGTGACAGGGGATTCAGATGGGTATTCCCCCGTATAATTTTCGTCAAAATAAACCCAATCAGGGTGCAATAATTCCAATTCGGAAATCATCATTCCCATCTGGGTTCCCCAATCCCCCATGTGAATGTCACCGATGGTGTTATATCCCACGAATTTCAGGGTACGGCGAATAGAATCGCCAATAATGGATGACCGCAAATGACCGACATGCATGGGTTTGGCGACATTCGGTCCACCATAATCCAGAACGACATTTTCACCATGCGCAATCGGGTCAGCACCACAGCGCACATCATTCACAAATGATGCAATATGTTTTTCCAAATACGCATCGGTTAATGTCAAATTGATAAATCCAGGGCCCGCGATTTCTATTTTTAAAAAATCTTTATTGTCCTTTAATTTTGCAACAACAGTTTCTGCCACTGCGCGTGGGTTTTTCTTGGCGGATTTGGCAGCAGCCATTGCGCCATTACATTGAAACTGTGCCAAATCTGGGCGGTCAGATACAATGACCCGACCGAAGGATTTATCCAAACCTTCGGATTCAAAAACCTGTCCCAGAATATCTGAGAGTTGCGCAATCAATGAAGACATTTACTTACCTATGCGTCGATATTCGTGGCTTTCAGGGCGTTTTGCTGAATGAAATCGCGGCGTGGCTCAACAACATCGCCCATCAAAGTGGACAAGATATCGTTTGCCTCAACTGCATCATCAATGCTCACTTGTAACAAAGTGCGCACTTCAGGATCCAATGTTGTTTCCCACAATTGTTCTGGGTTCATTTCCCCAAGACCCTTGTAACGTTGAATTTGCAGACCGCGTTTTGAGAATTCTAATACAGAATTATAAAACCCAAGCGGCCCTGTAATTGTACAGAGTTCCTTACCCTTTGCATCCAAACGCCCAGCACCAGAGAAGTTTTCCTGAACCCATGGCATGAGGTTTTGTACGCGCACCGCATCGGTTGAACGAATAGAGTCAGATGAAATGCGAATAACTTCTGTCACACCACGCATGGTGCGCATCAATTTATATCCTTCACCCTCTTCAAATGCGACCGTCCATCCTTTTTCATTACGAACAGCCATTTCATTCAAACGCGCAGTCAAATCCGCCGCAATTTTTGTACCTTTTTCAACATCTTGTAATGCCGATGAATCGTAAACTCCTACGGCTGCGGCCTGTTCAACCAGATACGCATTCCCAACACGAATGTTGAGTGCGTTCAAAGACAGACGCAACCCGCGTGCCTTGTTACACACATCAAGGAAATCATTGCCAGAGCGTTGTGCGCCAGAGAAATCAGTAAAAAGCATTTCTTCCGATGCTGCCTGTAACAGATAAGCATCCAAAGCATTATCATCTTTTAAATACATCTCTGCCGCATTCCCACGTTTGACTTTGTAAAGCGGTGGTTGAGCAATATAGAGATATCCACGCCCAATCACATCAGGCATATAGCGATAAAAGAATGTCAGCAGCAGTGTACGAATATGTGACCCGTCGACGTCCGCATCGGTCATGATAATGATTTTGTGATAGCGAATTTTATCAACATTGAGCTCATCATGAATTCCGGTACCGAGCGCAGTAATCAATGTCCCAAGCTCCTGAGAACCCAAAATTTTATCAAGACGCGCACGTTCCACGTTCAAAATTTTACCACGGAGCGGCAGAATAGCTTGGTTTTTGCGGTTACGACCTTGCTTAGCAGACCCACCCGCCGAGTCCCCTTCCACGATAAAGATTTCAGATTGCGCAGGGTCTTTTTCCTGACAATCCGCAAGTTTACCCGGAAGGTTAGAAATATCCATCACCCCTTTGCGACGGGATAATTCGCGTGCACGGCGCGCAGCTTCACGCGCAGACGCGGCATCCACAATTTTGGATATAATTTTCTTGGCTTCTTGAGGATTTTCCTCAAGCCATGTGCCCAAACCTTCCATGACTGCCTGTTCAACAACAGGGCGCACTTCGGATGACACCAATTTATCTTTGGTCTGGGACGAGAATTTCGGGTCAGGCACTTTGACCGAGAGAACACAAGTCAACCCTTCGCGCATATCTTCGCCCGAGATTGCCAAATCTTTGGCTTTCTTCATATACCCATTATCTTCGGCATATTTGGTGAGCAACCGTGTCAATGCACCACGGAAACCCGCCAAGTGCGTTCCGCCATCACGTTGCGGGATATTGTTGGTAAAGCAGAGCATGGTTTCATGATACGAATCCGTCCATTCCATCGCGATTTCAACACTGATCGCTTCACCTTTGTGATTGATCGCCACAGATGGTTGGAAAATCGGGCTTTTGTTACGGTCAAGATATTCAACATATCGCGCAATACCGCCAACAAAATTAAAACGAACTTCCTGCGGCTCGTCCCCACGATCATCGCGGAGCAGAATATTCACGCCAGAGTTTAGAAACGCCAATTCGCGCAAACGATCCTGCAATGTCCCGAAATCAAATTCGGTCATGGTAAATGTTTCAGGGGATGGCAAGAAAGTTACTTCCGTCCCGTTGCGCCCAGTATATGGCTTCACAGCAACCATCGGGCCTTCAGGCTCACCGTGTTTGAAACGCATAAACCATTCATGACCATCACGCCACACGCGCAAATCCAAACGCACAGATAATGCGTTCACAACAGAAACACCAACACCGTGCAAACCGCCGGATACTTTGTAGGAGTTTTGGTCAAACTTACCACCGGCGTGCAATTTGGTCATGATAACCTCTGCCGCTGACACGCCTTCTTCAGGGTGGATAGCAACAGGGATACCGCGACCATTATCGCGAACCGTCACCGACCCGTCTTTATTCACAGAAATAAATACTTCGTCACAATGCCCCGCGAGAGATTCATCAATCGCGTTATCAACAACCTCATACACCATGTGGTGCAGACCCGTTCCATCATCGGTGTCGCCAATATACATTCCAGGGCGTTTGCGGACGGCATCCAGACCGCGCAAAACCTTAATTGAATCCGCGCCATAATTTTCTGCTGCGGCATTGGTGTTTTGCTGGGCCAAATCTTGGGCTAAAGCTGCGTTTTCAGACATTCTATTTTCCTAAAATTTTTAAACACATTAACGGGCTTAAAACCCTGAATTTGTGCGATTTTTTATTGATGATTGGTTATAGCAGAGCCCCCCGAAAAAGCCAGTCAAAAAGGGTGTTTTTATGTGTTTTTTTGGGGGTTAATTTGACCGTTTTTAACGTCAAAAATTGATGCATTTTTATCCACATTTTCAAACAGATAGGAATCCGTTCCCGTCATCCAAACCTGACCGCCGATGGCTGATAATAAATCATATAAA
>CAZVSN010000067.1:0-6765 GCA_964629455.1 uncultured Micavibrio sp.
ACTGCACCGTCAATTCAATATCAAAAAATCGAGGGTCGCTGGGGGTAATAATTTCCTGACTGGCAACAAAGACGGAATGGAGTTTGCCGTCCAGTTCACGTTTCCAGAAATTCAGAAATTTAATCAGCTCAGGGAATTTGGGTGCGAAGTCATATTCCTGCCAAACATAGGTTTGTAACAGCGCAGGGTGATCGGGCAGATGGTATAGAATTTGGGCGGTTGTTAACTGGTAACCATGTAATTGGGTCATCAGATTGGCCATGTATAAAACCTCCTGTTCAGGTTCTGCGCGATTCTCGCGTCATTTACATCTGATAAGTATATCATATTTTCTCTGAATCAGGATTTAACAGATTTTTCTTGACATTTTATGACTATATTCCCATATTTTGGCTTGTGGGTAGACTGGTAAAAGCCCCTGAAAGACTTGATTTTTATGGCTTAACCCCCTATATGTCTTTGACCCCGCACAAAGGAATATTGATAGAAACTTTGTGCAGTAAAGGGGTTTTCACGAAAGCCGAGAATGGTTTCTGAAAACCTGCTGTTTAACAAAACTAAATGGAGAAAATAAAATGAAATTTCGTCCTTTACACGATCGCGTATTGCTTGAGCGTCTTGAGGAAGACTCAAAGACTGTCGGCGGAATCATTATTCCCGACACAGCAAAAGAAAAACCAATGAAAGGCAAAATCGTTGCTGTTGGTTCTGGTGCCCGTGACGAAAGCGGAAAAGTTGTGCCTCTTGATGTGAAAGAAGGGGACACGGTTCTCTTTTCGAAATGGTCAGGAACTGAAGTCAATATCAACGGCAAAGAGCTGTTGGTGATGAAAGAGTCCGACATCATGGGCGTTATCGCTGCTTAATCTGAATACTACAAAGGAGAAATAAAATGGCTGCAAAGCAAATTAAATTTGGCGCGGATTCCCGTCGTCGTATGTTGGCTGGTGTTGATATTATCGCTGACGCTGTAAAAGTAACTTTAGGCCCTAAAGGTCGTAACGTGATTATCGCCCGTTCATTCGGCGCGCCACGCTCCACCAAAGACGGTGTATCTGTTGCAAAAGAAATCGAATTGCAAGACGGTTTCGAAAATATGGGTGCCCAACTGGTGCGTGAAGTTGCATCGAAGGCAAATGATCAAGCTGGTGATGGAACAACCACGGCAACTGTATTGGCGCAAGCCATCATCCGCGAAGGCATCAAAGCTGTTGCTGCTGGAATGAACCCGATGGATTTGAAACGCGGTATCGACAAAGCTGTTGCGGCATGTGTTGACAACCTGAAAGCCTCTTCAAAAACAGTCAAGACAACACAAGAAATTGAGCAAGTTGCGTATATTTCTTCCAACGGTGATTCTGATGTTGCAAAAAAACTTGCAGAAGCCATGGAAAAAGTGGGCAAAGAAGGCGTTGTCACTGTTGAGGAAGCAAAATCCTTGGAAACAGAATTGGATGTTGTTGAAGGCATGCAATTTGATCGTGGATACCTTTCTCCATATTTCGTGACCAACCCAGAAAAAATGGTTGTTGAACTCGACAATCCATACATTTTGCTCAATGAGAAAAAACTCTCCAACCTGCAATCTATCCTTCCAGTATTGGAAGCTGTTGTGCAATCTGGTCGTCCATTGCTCATCGTTGCTGAAGATGTAGAAGGCGAGGCCTTGGCAACACTTGTTGTCAATAAGTTGCGCGGTGGATTGAAAGTTGCTGCTGTGAAAGCTCCGGGCTTTGGTGATCGCCGCAAAGCGATGATTGAAGACATGGCAATTTTGACCAATGGCCAAGTGATTTCCGAAGATTTGGGAATTAAACTGGAAAACGTAACCCTTGATATGCTTGGCACTGCGAAGAAAGTTCGTATCACAAAAGATGATACAACGATTGTTGATGGCGCTGGGAAAAAAGCTGACATTGATGCGCGTATCGGTCAAATCAAGGCTCAAATCGAAGAAACATCTTCTGACTATGATCGTGAGAAATTGCAAGAGCGTCTGGCAAAAATTGCTGGTGGTATTGCTGTGATCCGTGTTGGCGGTGCAAGCGAAGTTGAAGTGAAAGAGCGCAAAGACCGTGTTGATGACGCTTATCACGCAACTCGCGCTGCAAAAGAAGAAGGTATCGTCCCAGGTGGCGGAACTGCACTTCTGTATGCATCGAAAGCTTTGGATGGTTTGAAAGGCGATAACGCTGATCAACAGGCAGGGATTGAAATTATCCGTCGCGCGATCCAAGCTCCAATCCGTCAGATTGTTGAAAATGCTGGTAAAGAAGGCTCAATCATTGTTGGTAAATTATTGGACCAAAAATCATTGACCTATGGATACGATGCTCAGAATGACAAATATTGTGACCTCGTTGAGGCTGGTATTATCGACCCTGCGAAAGTTGTCCGTTCTGCTTTGCAAAACGCGGCTTCTGTTGCTGGTCTGATGATTACCACCGAAGCTATGATCTGTGACTTGCCAAAAGATGAGTCTTCTGGCGCAGGCGCTGGTCAAGGCATGGGCGATATGGGTGGAATGGGCTTCTAGTCCCCCGATTATCCCTTATGAATCTATTTGCAGGAAGAGAGCCGCTGATGTGGCTCTCTTCTTTTTTGTGGGTGGAAGTGAGTGATGTCTTGAGAAGTGCTTCTCTAGGCCTTAAAATCTGACCCATGAATAAAAAATCCGAAACATCGTCTGGTTTGCTGAATGAGATGAAAACAATGATTGCGGGGTCAGTTGGACGCATCCCTGCGGCGTTGGTTATTCTTTTTGCTATCGCGGCCACAATTGCAGCATTGGCGGGATTGTTTCTAAAGTTTGAAAGTGAAGATCGTTCTCGTCGCCAAGTTTTTATGCCTTTACGCATTGAGAGCGAGGAATTAGCTGCACCTATTGATATCAAAAAAATGCAAGGACAATGGATATATCAAACATCGTCTTATGCGATGTCGATGACATTTATCGGGGATAGATTTGAGTGGATTGTGAAATTGTCCTCAATTCAAGAGGCTCAATTTTATGCGCGCGGAAATTTTCGCGTTGATGGTGATGTTTTGGTTTTGGGACAACGTCCAGATTTGGGGAAGCCATACGACCCTGCTCAGCCATGGTTAAAGTTTCTGCCTATTGCCATGAAAGATTTAAATGTCAGGTTAAATCTGGATAAAAACAAGATGGGCTGGGAAGTTCCTGAATCGGAGCAGAAAGAAATACTGTCCCATGTAACCCGGATATTTGAAGAGAATGATCAAGGGAAGTTTGAATGGGTGAAACGCTGAAATGCCTGAATTGCCAGAGGTTGAAACGGTTCTGCGAGGGTTGTCCCCATTCCTTCTTAAACAAAAAATAATTGATATTGATGTTCGATCTCCATCTTTAAGGATACCCATTCCTAAAACAAAATTGAAGAAACTTTGTCGCTCTCAAATTGTTTCTTTGGTGCGCCGTGCAAAATATATTCTGATCAATTTTGAATGTGGTGAAACAATCATATCCCATTTGGGAATGACGGGATCGTTTACTGTTTTTCTGCCTGATCAACATCATAAAATAAATATGGATCGGCACGATCATCTTGTGTTGACGACAGATAAAAATGTTAAAATTATTTATCGCGATCCGCGTCGTTTTGGAATGATTGATGTTGTTAAAACAGCAGATATAAATAAGCACAAAGCGTTCAAGGAAATGGGGCCAGAACCATTGGATAAGAGCTTTACAGCCGAGGTTTTAAAGGAAAAATTAAAAACGCGTTCTATTGCTATCAAGCCAGCCATCATGGATCAAAAAGTTGTTGTCGGTGTTGGGAATATTTATGCGAGCGAAGCTTTATTTTTGGCAGGCATTGATCCGACAACATCGGCATCGACATTAAGTTTGAAGAAACTGCATCTTTTGGTAGAGAAAATAAAATTCATATTGACCGCTGCAATTCAATCGGGAGGAAGCACGTTGCGGGATTATCGGCGCGTTGGTGGAGAAACAGGATATTTTCAGTTTCAGTTTTCTGTGTATGACAAGGAGTCAGAGGCTTGCCCCGATTGCACATGTTCTTTAAAAAGGACTGGTGGCATTCAAAAAATTGTCCAAGCAGGGCGCTCAACGTTTTATTGTTCAACCAAACAGAAATAGTCAGGTTTTTTATCATGAAAAATTATATTGCTGTCTGTGTTCTGTTGCTGATTGGTTTATGGGGTGGGGCTGCTTACGCGGGTGACACTCGTCAGGGTTATTTCTCGGCCCTTCCTGATTTGCCTCTTATGTCCGGGATGGATGAGGTCGAAGACCAGACGTTTGTGTTTGATAAGGCTGAGGGTCGTGTGATTGAAACGGCTGGTTTTTTGGCTGTTACCCCCGAAAAAGACCCCCAAACATATTATTCCGAGATTTTGGGTCAACTGGGTTGGAAGCCCTTAAAATCTGGGCTTTTCACAAGGGGAAGCGAGCAACTCGTTGTGATTGTTAGGAAAGTTCATGGCGGGATGCTCGTTAAGTTTTATTTGACCCCTCTGTCAAGCTAAAAACTCCCCCTCACGCACAAAAAATTTTCACTTTTTTGAAGACTCTTTCTTGACATCTGGGGATAACTCGGCTTAAAAAGTGTCCTTACAGCAAGACAACTGAATATTTAATAACAAAGATTAAGAAAAGTTTTAGGAAATTTAAACCATGGCAAATCATGTTTCTGCAAAAAAACGTGCAAAACAAAACGAAAAAAAGGCAAAGATTAACAGTGCCAATCGTAACCGTATGCGTACTTTCGTTAAGAAAGTTGAACTGGCTTTGACGGCTGGTGATGCTGCGGGTGCAGAAGCTGCGTTCAAGGTTTGTCAACCAGAAGTGCAAAAAGGCATTTCCAAAGGCCTGATTCATAAAAATACAGCAGCGCGTAAATTGTCACGTTTGTCTGCTCGTATTAAAGCTGCTAAATCTAAATAGTTAAATTTTTGATCAGGGGGTGCGCCCACTCCCTTATCTGATTTTCTGAAAAGGTAGAATATACTTTTTTCAATACGATTTTCTTTGTTAGATTAATCGTAACGGGTTTTTTGTGCCCTGTTAAATGATAACGAGATAACCCGCTTGTAAAAGTTAAGGGTTACACGTTCAGGAGAGGAAACATAGATTTCCAAATGTTAAAATAATAATCAAGGCCACAAGGCCATATGACTGCGTATGAGGTGTGTCAGAAGCAAGCTTTTTAAGCTTGGTCTGAGGGGCAATTGGCTGCCTGCGTATTGTAGACGGCCAATTGATAAAAAGAAAAAACATTTGAGGAGAAATAACGTATGTCTGAGTCCGGGGGAAAGAAGTCTGCAGTTGTATCACTTTATGGTCAAGCTCTAGCACCAGAGACATTTGACCCAACACCTGAAATTCAGGCGTTGTGGAGTAAAGTATACGAGCAGATGAGAGAAGAATTTGGTGAAGCCGTTTTTCGTAGCTGGCTGAAACCGATGGCATTGCAAGCCTCATATCATGGGACTTTGGAAATATCTGTTCCAACCCGTTTTATGAAAGACTGGATTCAGGGACATTATATTTCTCGTATTTTAGAACTGTGTGCCGCAGAAAATGCAGATGTAAAGCGCATTGAAATTGTTGTGGTTCATGGTCATGTTGAGCCTCAGGATGCTGTGTCTGCTGCATCCCCTGTTAAGGCAAACGTTAATGAATTGGCTGAAAAGCTTGATTTATCTTCACCGCTCGATCCGAGATTTAAATTTGACAGTTTCGTTGTCGGTAAATCCAATGCTTTGGCGCATGCTGCGGCCAGCCGTGTTGTGGAATGTAATGTTCCATTTAACCCGCTCTTTATCTACGGTGGCGTTGGTTTAGGTAAAACCCATTTGATGCACGCCATTGCTTGGGAACTGAAAGAAAAACGTCCTGAGAAAACGGTGATGTATCTATCTGCAGAAAAATTTATGTATCAATTTGTTCGTGCCATTCGTGCGCAGGATACAATGACGTTTAAAGAAATTTTCCGTTCGGTTGATGTATTAATGATTGATGATATTCAATTCATTGCGGGAAAGGATTCAACCCAAGAAGAATTCTTCCATACGTTTAATGCATTGGTTGATCAGAATAAACAAATTATTATTTCTGCCGATCGTGCGCCAAGTGAATTACAGGGAATTGACGATCGTTTGCGGTCCCGTATGTCATGGGGTTTGGTTGCCGATATTCATGCAAGTACTTATGATTTGCGTTTGGGTATTCTTAAGGCACGTTGTGGTCATCTGGATGCAACTGTTCCTGATACGGTTCTGGAATTCTTGGCACTCAAAATTACATCGAATATCCGTGAACTCGAAGGGGCATTAAATCGTATTGTTGCCCATGCCGATGTCACAAAAGCCGATATTACGTTGGAATCAACACAAGAAGTTCTGCAAGATTTGCTTCGTGCATCTGACCGTCGTATCACGATTGATGAGATTCAGCGCCAAGTGGCAGAACATTATAATGTGCGTTTGGCGGATATGCATTCTGCGCGTCGTGCCCGTAATGTTGCGCGTCCACGTCAGGTGGCAATGTATTTGGCAAAACAATTAACGCCACGGTCATTGCCAGAGATTGGTCGTAAATTCGGCGGTCGTGATCATACAACGGTAATGCACGCTGTGCGTAAAGTGGAAGAGTTGATTTCAGAAGACCCAAGCTTCGCACAGGATGTTGAAATCTTGCGTCAGGCCTTAACGGGTTAAGAGCCAAGGAAATTGATAATTTAAAAGCCCCGCATTCCGCGGGGTTTTTTATAAAAGGAT
>CAZVSN010000067.1:6865-9246 GCA_964629455.1 uncultured Micavibrio sp.
ACACCATCAAAATCAAAACAAAGCCCTGTAATATGTGCGAGTTTTTGTACCATTTTACCCTCTTTTTGATTTATTATGATAAATGGATGGTTTTGTCAAAGAAAAACGGAATCTGTGCAAAACTTTGAAGAATTGCAGGTGCTTATTGGTCTTTTGCGCTGATGTGCTATAGTTTCCACATCCACATGAAAATCGTTTTTAAACAGGGGATTATTTCCTATGAAGTTCAGTATTGATCGCGCCGCCCTTCTTCGTGCCTTGGCTCACGTCCAAAGTGTTGTTGAACGCCGTAGCACCATTCCAATTTTGTCCAACGTTCTTTTGAAGGCTGACGATGGAATGTTGACTCTGTCCACCACCGATATGGACATTGAAATGACCGAAGCCATTGCTGCCGATGTTACAAAAGCAGGACAAATTACTGCACCGGCCGTGACGCTTCACGATATTATCCGCAAATTTCCAGATGCATCAAAAGTTACTTTGGAATTGGATCCGTCTGGTAACTTTATCACGGTGAAGGCGGGGCGTTCTGATTTCCGTTTGAGCAGTTTGCCAGTATCCGACTTCCCTCAATTTGGTGGTGGAGAATTTCCAGTGAACTTTGCTGTGCGTGCTGCTGATTTGCGTGCGTTGATTGACCGCACGAAATTTGCAATGTCGACTGAGGAAACCCGTTATTATCTGAATGGAATTTATATCCATGCAGCAGAAAACGAAGGCGTTGCAGTGCTTCGCGCGGTATCAACCGATGGCCACCGTTTGGCGCGGTTTGAGATGCCATTACCAGAAGGCGCAGCAGGAATGCCGGGTGTTATTGTTCCGCGCAAAACTGTTCTTGAAATTCGTAAATTGTTGGAAGAGGCAGCAGACGAAATTCGCATCAAATTGTCTGAAAATAAAATTACGTTTGAATTTGATCACATTGTTCTGACATCAAAATTGATTGACGGAACTTTCCCTGACTATCAACGTGTTATCCCATCGGGCAATGACAAAGTGGTTGAGGTGGATCCGAAAATATTCTCCTCTGCAATTGACCGCGTATCAACGATTTCCGATGGAAAATCCCGTGCGGTTAAAATCACCCTGAACGGAAAAACAATGACTCTCTCGGCAAATTCTCCGGAAGCAGGAAGTGCCAAAGAGGAAATTGAGGTTCAATCCGAAATGGCCGCAATGGAAATTGGTTTCAATGCGCGCTATTTGTTGGATATTACATCTCAAGTGGATGGTGAAGGGTGCCGTATGACATTGTCAGACCCATCGTCCCCAACCATTATTCAAGATACAAGTGACCCAAGTTCTCTGTATGTTTTGATGCCACTGCGGGTTTGATGACAGCGATTAAAGAAATAATACTACGGAATTTCCGTTCTTATACCGAGGCCCGTCTGTCAGGACTGGCCTCGTCCTTTGTTGTCCTGACGGGGGAGAACGGCGCGGGTAAAACCAATATTCTGGAAGCAGTATCGTTATTTTCCCCTGGCAAAGGAATGCGAAGTGCCGATTTAGGCGATTTTCAAAATAAAACGCATCATGAAGTCCCGTGGAGTATATCGTCAGTGGTGACAACCCAATACGGCGATATTCGCATCGGGACGGGACGCGACCCACAAAAAGAAAAGCGGGTCGTCCATATTCAGGGCGAAGTCGCTAAAAGCCAAACGCAACTCGCCGAATATTTTTCCTGTTTGTGGTTAACCCCGCAAATGGACAGGGTATTTATTGATGCGGCATCAGGACGGCGAAAATTTTTAGATAGAATGGTTTTCAATTTTGACTCAGGTCACGCAGGGCGCATGACGCGGTATGAAAATGCCATGGCTGGGAGGTCAAGGTTGTTGAAAGAAGGAAAAACTGACCCCGCGTGGCTTGATGCGCTTGAGATTCAAATGGCGGAATCGGGTGTTGCGGTGGCTGCGGCACGGGCTTTATTCGTGGAACGCTTACAATCTGTGTGTTTGACGCGCAAATCACAGGAATTTCCGTTGGCAATATTGGGGTTGGCGGGGTTTCTTGAAAACGAAATTCACGAAAAATCAGCATTGCAAATCGAGGATGAATTTCGGGCGCGTTTAAAGCAATCGCGCGAAGAGGATTCTGTCTATGGTGGGGCGGCTCAAGGGCCGCATAAGACAGATTTTTTGGTGACATATCGTGATAAAAATATGCCCGCATCCCAATGTTCAACTGGCGAGCAAAAGGCATTGTTGATTGGTCTGGTTTTGGCGCATGCTGATTTAATTCGGATGGAACGTGGTGCGCCGCCGATATTATTATTGGATGAAGTTGCCGCCCATTTGGACCCTCATCGTCGTGCTGTTTTATATGATTTATTATCAGCCATCGGCGGTCAGGTTTGGATGACGGGAACGGAT
>CAZVSN010000068.1:0-8754 GCA_964629455.1 uncultured Micavibrio sp.
TCTTCACTGTCTTGTTTCAACAATGCGACGGACACGATTTTTTCATCACCCGCAACACGGAAGAGCGTAACACCTTGGGCAGAGCGACCAGTAAAGCGGATTCCATCCACCTTCATCCGTATCATTTGACCCGCGTCTGTTACCAACATGACTTGGTGCGCATCGGTCACAGGGAATGTGCCCGCAACGGACAACCCGTTTTTCTCAGTCAGGGAGATATTGGTAATCCCCTGCCCGCCGCGACCCGTCACACGATATTCGTAAGCCGATGTCCGTTTCCCGAAACCGCCCGTGGTCACAGTGAGGAGGAATTGTTCCGCCGCCTGTAACTGCGCAAAGCGTTCATCAGAGATATTCGCGGCCGCGCCCTCGAACTCCACACCATCCTCATCCGCACCACGCAGTGCAGAGATACGTTTCAGATATGCGGTGCGTTCCTCAGGGGTTGCATCAATATGTTTCAGGATAGACATGGAAATTACATCATCACCCTGTTGCAATTTGATACCGCGAACACCTGTCGATGTCCGTCCCGCAAATACGCGGAGGTCGGCAACATCAAAGCGGATGGCACGTCCCAAGCGGGTCGCCAGAACAACATCTTCGTCATCTTTACAGATTTTAACGTCAATGAGTTTCTCGCCGCCTTCCAACTTCATCGCAATCAGACCGTTGGAACGGATATTGCGGAAGTCAGAGAGTTTGTTACGGCGCACCGACCCATGGGTGGTTGCAAACAGAATATCCAATCCGTCCCACACCGTTTCATCTTCGGGCAGGCGCAGAATAACCGAGATATTCTCGTCTTTTTCCAGCGGCAACATATTGACGAAAGCTTTACCGCGCGATTGCGGATTACCCAGCGGCAATTGATACACCTTCATCCGGTGCACAATCCCTTTGGATGTAAAGAACAGAATAGGTGTATGGGTCGAGGCCACGAATAAATCAGATACGAAATCCTCATCCTTCATATTGACCGCAGACCGACCTTTACCGCCGCGTTTTTGCGCGCGGTATGTCACCAATGGCGTGCGTTTCACATACCCGCCATGGGTAATGGTCACAACCATATCTTCACGTTGAATCAAATCTTCGATATCGGTTTCAAACCCGCTATCGATAATTTCCGTGCGGCGTGGTGTGCCGAATCTGGCGCGGACTTCGACCAATTCATTTTTCATCACGTCATATAATTTTTCACGCGATGCGAGAATAGACAAAAGTTCAGCAATGGAATCGGTAATTTCTTTCAGTTCATTGCCGATTTTTTCGCGCTCTAGCCCTGTCAAACGGTGCAAACGCAAATCGAGAATGGCTTTCACCTGAACTTCGGACATTTTATAATTACCGCCCTCGTCCACGAAATAATCCAGATCGTCAACCAATGCGATAAGTGGCGCAACATCACCCGCAGGCCATGCGCGCGCCATTAATTGTTCCTTGGCAAGTGCAGGGTCTTTGGCATTGCGGATAATCGCAATCACTTCGTCAATATTGGCAACGGCAACGGCCAGACCGACCAAGATATGGGCGCGGTCGCGCGCTTTGTTCAAATCGAACACCGTGCGGCGGGTAATCACTTCCTCACGGAATTTCACAAACGCTGCAATAATTTGTTTCAACAGCAATGTTTGTGGGCGACCATGGTGAAGCGCCAGAATATTACATGGGAAAGATGATTGTAACGCCGTAAATTTGTAAAGTTGGTTGAGCACAACATCGGCATTCGCATCGCGTTTCAGTTCGATCACAACGCGCACGCCATCACGGTCACTCTCGTCGCGGATTTCTGAAATCCCCTCAACAATTTTCTCACGCGCAACTTCGCCCAAACGTTCCAGCAAAGAACTTTTGTTCACTTGATACGGAATCTCGCTCACGATAATCGCTTCGCGTTTGTCGCGAATTTGTTCAATAATCGCTTTTGCGCGGAGCGGTACAGACCCTTTGCCCGTGGTATAGGCATTGTAAATACCCGCACGACCCAAAATCTGACCACCGGTCGGGAAATCAGGCCCTGGAATATACGCAATCAATTCTTCGTTGGTAATCTCAGGGTTTGCGATATACGCCATGCACCCATCAATCACTTCGCCCAAATTATGCGGCGGAATATTGGTCGCCATACCCACGGCAATCCCGCCCGCACCATTAACCAACAAGTTCGGAATACGCGTTGGAAGAACACATGGCTCTTGCAACGACTCGTCATAGTTGGGACGGAAATCAACAGTATCTTTATCAATATCTTGGATAAGCGCATCGGCAGATTTCGCCATACGCGCTTCGGTATAACGCATCGCGGCGGCATTATCGCCATCCATCGAACCAAAGTTCCCCTGCCCGTCAATGAGCGGCAGACGCATGGAAAAATCCTGCGCCATACGCACCAACGATTCATAAATCGCGCTATCACCATGCGGGTGATATTTACCCATGACATCCCCGACGATACGCGCGGATTTTTTATACGCTTTGTCGGAATGATATCCGCCCTCTTGCATCGCAAATAAAATACGACGGTGAACAGGTTTCAAACCGTCCCGCACATCGGGCAGCGCACGCGATACAATCACGCTCATCGCGTAATCGAGGTAAGATTTCTTCATCTCATCCGCGAGAGAAATCACAGGAAATGTTTGTTTTGCGGTTGTATTTTCCGACATAAAAAACTCGTTTTTTAAAGTGTAAAATTGAATAGTTTTTTATATCAAAAACCCCCTCAAACCACAAGGCTAAAGGGGGTTAAAAACGGGTGTTTCACAGCTTAATTTAGGCTATTTTTTAGGGACATCCAAAAGGTCAGGGGAAACTGTCGAAGATGGCAGTTTTCCAGATACTTCAGGGGTTATTTTAGGCAAATCCTTTTCAGGAACACCATCATATTTTGCAGCGATAATTGCGGCATCAATATCCTTTATAATATCAGCGCCGATTTTATCCGCATAATCACCACCTTTTGCCTCTGCTGATTGACCATCAGGCGACCCGAAATAGGCAATCATAGCTTTCAGCTCAGGCGCGGTATAAATCTCTGCCACATAAGCAATCGATTTTTGCTCCAACGCGTCATAATTCATATGCAAGGCAACGTATTTTGCAAAATCCTCTTGATCACCAGCAGGCAAAGATTTGGCAACACCCGCAATCGTTGTATTAATACGATCACGGATATTGCGGATATCATGCAAATCTTTGGATAATGCAATGCGCTCTTCCTTGGCCGCCTTATCATCTTTGGCTGGCTCAGCATAAACAGCAACAGCCGACAAAGACAATAACGCAACAGAAAGCAACAGAACCGATTTTTTAAACATCACTAAAACCCTTAAAAAGGAATATCATCGGCCATTTCATCGGCACGCGCAGCTGGCGCGGCACCACCATAGGACGGAGCATATCCACCACCAGACGATGGAGAATCGGCATATCCACCAGAACTTCCACCCATGGCGCCATCATTAGCAGCAGAGCCACCTTTACCGTCAAGCATAGTCAATTCACCACGATATGGGCGCAACACAACTTCAGTTGAATATTGATCTTTGCCTTCTTTGTCTTGCCATTTACGGGTTTCGAGTTGCCCTTCGATAAAAACTTTTGATCCTTTTTTCAGGTAGTTTTTAGCAACTTTGACCAATGCAGGATTAAAAATCACTACGCGGTGCCATTGGGTGCGCTCTTTCCGCTCGCCAGATGCTTTGTCGTTCCAGCTTTCAGATGTCGCAATCGACAAATTGCACAATTCATCACCAGACGGCATGCTGCGAACATCTGGGTCAGCACCCAAATTACCAATAATCATTACTTTGTTCAAACTTCCAGCCATGCTTGTCCTCGTTCTTAAATACGCTAAATTTTATGAATGAAAGAACTATAGGGATAATCGGTTATTTGTCCATATCCGATTGACCAAAAAACACAGATAATCACAAGATTTCAAAGGATTTCAGTCAGGGAAACCTGCCCGCTTCCACGTTTTGCGGGTTTTTGTTGGGATTCATGGGGAGCCCAACCAATGGCGTGGATAATCTCGAAATTCGCCATGACACGCTGATTGTCTTGGGCATCCCCCTCGCCATAATTTTTCCTATAAAATTCGGCCGCATGGGCAAACACACGCGATGGGGTAAACGCCCTGTATTTCGCCATCAAACTATTCGATTCTCCCATTCCGCGTACATCTTCCATTAAATGAAACATATCACGATAGGACACCGAAAATATTTCAGAATCAACAACAGGCAATGCAAACCCCGCCCGTTGCATTAATCCCGCCATATGTTGCGTATCAACAAATGGAAAGATACGCGGGCTTGCGCCGCCCAAAACCTCTATCTCTGCCTGCATCAATGATGCACGCAACTGATGAAGCGTTTCACCCCCTGCAAAAGCAGCCATCAACACGCCATCAGATTTTAACGCACGGCGCATTTGAATTAGAACGCCGGGAAAATCATTGGCACGATGCAAATGACCAAGCGAAATAATCAAATCAAACTGACCAATATAGGAGGAAAATTTTTCAGGAAGAACAATATCCATCACAACAGCATCAGGAAAGACATCCAAGAAATATTGCCCCGTATGTTCGCCACACAGCAACACAGAATTGAATTTTCGGGTAATATCATCCAATCTATCGCGAATATCCTGAACAACTTTTTGATACAAAAAATCATAAGACAAAAAATCTGCGTTTGTTCGTCTTACAAACCTCGCAACATGGGACATATTAAAAACGTCAGGCGAAGAAATCATAAAACCGCCAATTATTTAGGAAGGCGAACAGCGCGCAAAGGAGGCTCTTCTGCCGATTTTGATTTATCATCAGATGACGGCGTAGATGATGCCCCACCATACCCCAGAACAGTTCCATCAATCACTGCTGATTTTTGCGCGGTATCAGCCAATTTAAAATCAAACCCGTGTTTCACCGATAAATCACTATCCATCAAATGTTGGTGCGCATGCGCTGCAATTTTCAGGAAAGAATCATGATTATCCCAGTACAATAACTTCCCCAAATCACGCAACATCGTAAGTTGCGTCACTCCATGAGTGAACCCACTCATAAATCCACGCATATCGGTCACGGCGAATGGATAAATACGGTGGGGGGTAACACCGATATGGGTAAAATAGCTTTCCCCCATACGGGCAACATATTCTGGTTTAACTTTAAATTGTTCGGCAATATAAAAACGCGCTGACTCAACATCAGTCACTTCTTTTGGTAACGGGAAACTTGGTAAGGTCAATGTATGCCCCGTTCCAGAATACCGTTGTGGTACAGGCATATATTGCGTAACAACTCCGGCCATCACTTCGCCGTTCAAATTCTTAACCAAAGGAAGCACAACAGCAGTATTCACAGTTGCATTTTCAGGCACAGCAAATTCAACATCTCGCGCCGCCAACCCCGCCATACCACCGCCCTGATCACGACCCTCATCAACAAAGACAGACTGCACCAAACGAACATTTCCTGCACTTCCACGCACAGGTTTAAACCGATCATCGCTCAAACTATATTGTTTAAGAATATCATTAATTTTGGTGACCTCTTCAATTGCAATTTCCGACAATTGCAACGGCATATCGCTCCAGACTTCGGCCTTTAATCCCAATAATTGGTACAACCCTAAAATCTGCACTTCTAATCGCGATGTTGGCAAGAACCCAACAGCAACAGCATTCAAAACAGCTTGCGCATCAAATTCCCGAATTTGCCCTGCATTCGAATACCCTTCGATATCCTTCAAACTCTCCTTAACAGGAAAAGCATCATGATAATTTTCAACTCGGTAGTAATAAGTCAGAATACGTTCATCAATTTGATTGGGGTCAGGATAAAATCCACCACCTTCCATCAATTTTGAATCGATCGAAGGACGAATCCCAATGTGTTGGATAGAAAACTTTTGTAATTCAAAATTATCAGCATCCTTTAAATGCGCAATATCATGGGTTTCAACCCCAATGGCTTCGGTCATATGACCAGACCATCTGCGTCCATCCAAATTTTGCCCAGAACGAGGAACAGCATTAGCCAAGCCACGCGGAATATTTTCATGTAAATAGATTTTTAGTTGATTGTCGGGCGTCAATCGGAACGGAATAACTTCTGAAATCTCCATATCACGGCAAATAATATCTGTAATACCGCCTGTTTTTTCGTCACGCACACTGCGCAAATAAACAGACCCAGTCCGTGCGCGTGATGTTCGGCGCTCCATCACAACCTGACTGGTATTCTCAGCCACTTTCTGGGCGACCATAATGTAACTGGTTGGCGGTGGCCCCAATTTTGTGCCATCTTCTTTGTACAAACGAATAGCCCCCGAATAACGGGTCTTGATAAACCCTTCATCCCAGTGTGGTGCAGTATATGCAACGCGCGCGCCCAGACCTCGGAAGTGTTTGCGGAATTCTTGCTCTGTATAGAATGCATATTCTTTTGATAATTCTTCGCGCAATTTTTCGCGATTATCTTTACGAAGGATAAATTCATTCGCCCATTTGGACGGAACGCGGAACAACCGTGTTTTAGGGTAATTGGGGGGCAATTCTTCTAAAAAGAAACCAGATGCGCCAAGATTATCTTCGGTTGTTGATTTTGAACGCGCATGTTCGGCAAACCACACCAATAATTCCGCCTCGGATAAGGTATCAAATGTTTCACCCGATGGAACTTTATCAGTAAACTCAATCAGAACATATTCACCTGGGGTCGGATTCAAATAATCACGGATAATTAATGTGCCCTGATCTCGCAAAGCTTTGTATTGCTTCTCAAGAGCCTGCCGCACCAAATTATCATTATAAAAAGAAGCCGAATAAACTTCATGTAAGAAAAACGAATTGATAATCAAATCATATTTATTTTCACCCAAATCCGTATAGATATTTCCAACCTGAAATCGCAAATTGGGGCGTTTATATCTATCGTTGGCTTCCCGAATAGATGCAGGGTTAACATCCATCCCAATAAATTCAAAATCAGGATTAAGAACAGCCATGACATAGGTCATATCGCCCGTGCGACATCCCGCATCCACGACAACCGCACCAGAATTGAGAAGAGCATGGGACATCGTGAACCATGCTTTTTTAACGATATGAGGGGGAATATCCTTCAAAAGCTCAACACGGTCATGGGTAAAAAACCGCTCCATAACGCGCGCATAATTCTCGTTTTGAACAACAGATTCTGATTTTATCTGTAGATTGTCGGCCTCAAGCCCCATCGCTTTGCGATGTCCTTGGCTCAGAGAATCTTTTTTAAGACCAACCGTCACAATAAACTTGCCAATATCCCAATTGCTATTGGGCCCCAAAAATTTTAAGCTATGACTGAAAGATACCCGATTTTTGAGAAAAAATGCAACAAAAATAGATAGTTAGCATAAAATCTCACGAACAACCCCAAGCCCCAAAGAAGCAAGCCCTTGAATCAAAAGGCGAATTATAAAAAATACATTTTTATGGCCTCCCTTGTAAAATGGGGGCTAAATCTTGTTTTACCGCCACGCTGCCCCGTGAACGGGAGTATCGTGGACCATGTTGGAGCCATTTCTCCCGCCGCATGGAAAGAATTAACCTTTATCAGTGACCCCAAATGCACCTGTTGCGGGCTACCATTTGCGATAACAACAGCGGGAGATAAACCGACCGATTTCCTGTGTGCCGAATGCCTCTCAACACCGCGCCCCTATACATCGTCCCGATCCGTCTTTGTCTATAACGAAGGGTCACGTCCAATGATTTTGGCATTCAAACATGGGGATGCCATCCATTTACACACAAGCTTAGTCCCTCTTCTGCAACAAATCGGACAAAATATACTGGAACCAGACTCAATCCTCGTTCCAGTCCCTCTGCATTGGTTACGCCTTATCAAACGCCGCTATAACCAAGCCTCTATCCTATCAACCGAGCTGGCAAAATTGGCAAATATCACTTGCTGGTCTAATGCCCTTATCCGCACGCGCCACACCCCACCCCAAGGACATAAGAATGCGCGTGACCGTCACCAGAATGTTGCCAAAGCATTCGACATGAATCCATCCTATGCACATAAAATTCAGGGCAAAAATATTGTTCTAATTGATGATGTATTTACAACGGGTGCAACAATCGAAGAATGTGCAAAAGTTTTAAAATCCGCAGGGGCAAAAACAATCAATGTGTTGACGATTGCGCGCGCGATTAAAAACTAATTGGTTATTTTTTATCTTTTAATTGCCAAATCAATAAAGCCGCAGCACTGCGCCGACCTTTAAACTTATCACCAAGAGAGTCAGTGGTTGAAACATCAGGGCGTTCATCTAATCTATAATAAACCTTCACACCTTCGCGAATGCCCAAATCCCCCGCAGGCCAAATGTCTGGCCGCCCAAGCGTAAATATAAGAACCATCTGCGCTGACCAAACACCAAACCCTTTTAAAGATGTAATAGCGCCTATCGCATCTTCATCTGACATTTTTTGCAAATCAGGGGGATTAAAATTTCCTGATACCACGGCATCACATAACCCACGAATATAGGATATTTTCTGGCGTGACAAACCGAACCCACGCAACACATCATCATCTATTTTTGAAAATCCTGTGGGTGTCACATCACCAACACCGTCAACAACACGTTGCCATATCGTATTGGCCGCCTTGGTTGATAATTGTTGCCCGACGATAGTCCTGATTAAAGATACAAACTCATTTTTATCTCTGGAATCTGAAAAAGTAGG
>CAZVSN010000069.1:0-2070 GCA_964629455.1 uncultured Micavibrio sp.
GTATACAACGATCCATTTCGCTCGGATATCTTGTTATACCAAAGCCCAGCACCACCCCACCCATATTCAAGAATTCCTGCGGTCATCAAAAATGGGTTCTGTGCCCCAACAGCATTCCAAGCCGTCCCACCAATCGCATAACGGCCATCATAGGCTGTTGCGGTTGATGTGCCCGCCAAGAAATCATAGGCAGATAAGGGGGGAACTGAAAAAAGCGTCTTATAATAGTTGTTTATCAGCTTGTTCCAATAGCTGGACGGAACGGCATTGTGGCAATTTCCCATTTCAACACCGAGATCAGGCATTGATGCCGTTTCATAGCCATCGACTGGATCTCCAGCCACTCTTTCCCAATAACATTCCCGTTCAAAAGCTGTGTATGGTTTATGCATGTATATTTTAATAATTGATGACATACGATTAAACTCACGCGTATCAGCCACATACAAATTTCTTTCAAAATCATCCTGACCGCCCCCTGCGCGAACAATAGCCCCCCACCGAAGGGACAAAACCCGCAAAACCGCAAACATATATCCCTCTGCAGCAAACAAAGCCTCTCCTGTCCGTCCAGTAACAGGGATGGTGACTTCACCACAAACAGGCAAAACCCCGCCAGGGTGATTTTTATACAAATCAGGAGCATCCTCATCATATTCACCAAGAACAATCCGAATATCGCCCGTTCCTGAAAAATTCAATGCATTAATAAACGGATCCCCTGCAGCGCCGTTTGCAACCCCACCAGCCGTAGGATTATAAGGGCCAATTTCTCTCCTATCATTAGACAAATTCACAAGATACAATCTAACATCATGCGCAGACTCATAGCCTTGAGCAAATAACTCGCTATTGATATCCCGACATGCGCGCATCAATAAAAGGCTTTTAATCAACCCAGAGGAATCCTGAACATTTGGTTTAGAAACCAGTGTTTGGTTCAACTCACCTGTGGGTGTATCGCCCGTTTCAATATTATATTGAATCCATGTGTTGGTCGCCAAACCAGACCCGTATTTGGCGGCATAAAGCGTAATCCATTGTGCAGAATTAAACCCTTCCCCGAATGGTAACAACAATCCAAACGCCACCACAAAACGGACAGGAAGCCAGCCAAAATTATGCCCAGATGAATCATCGCCATCAGACAAGTGATCAGTCACCTTACCTGTCTGGGTAACTTCGAAAACAATATGAACAATGTGGTACAAGAAAATAAACAGGGCGAGAAAGAAAATACCCATGCTATAAAAACGAAAGAGTTCCTGCATCGCAATTTGGAACGGGGTCGGAAACGGATTGGTTGCAGGGTCACCAGCATAGCAAGGGGTTCCCGTACTAACGCAAGAATTGAACACATCTGGAACACCAAATGTACGGTCCAACATCATAAATGCAATGTCGTGCTCGGGCGCAACCGTCACCAACATATCAGGGATAAGAAGGCCCAGCGCCGATGCGGGGGAAATCAAAACAAAGAAAACCAAACCCATCATGTATAGGAACATCATGACAGTTCCGCAAAAAATGGCAGTCAAAATGACAATCTGGTCAATATTTTTCCATTTAAATTCAACTTGATTGGCGGCAATCGCCAGAATTTTGATTAATCCATACTGATCTTTGGTGCTGCGTGAAAAACAAGGGTGGTTACGGGGAAGAAGCCCAACCATATAGCAAATCAACGCAACCAACTGGGTCACGGGGCCAAACCCCGTGAAAAACAGCCCCTTTATACGGGGAACAATCCCTGGAAGGGTTGCATATTTGACCGCACTACCCGCAGAAACCCGCACAGCACACCAAATTCAAAAATTAAACACCAACACACATTTGGGGAAGGAACGCTTGAGAAAATCCTCTTCCACCGCCTTAAAGTATAGCCCAGATTCATAAAATTTTATTTAATTTTGAGCCATTCTCAGAATAACACAAAAACCAATGGATTTCAAAGCTCTGGGAAGAATATTGGGCAGAAAAGAAAAATACCCCCAATTCGGGGGTATAAATCAAAACTAAAAACACCTTGTCAAAATATTTATAAAACTCGCCGTAGCGAGTCAGATGATA
>CAZVSN010000069.1:2170-8405 GCA_964629455.1 uncultured Micavibrio sp.
TACTTCACGCGGGAAACGTATTCGTCAGTGCGCGTATCAATCTCAATTTTCTCGCCGATTTCAACGAATGCAGGGACAGAAATTTCGTAACCAGATGGCAATTTCGCAGGTTTCATAACCTTGCCTGATGTATCTCCACGAACTGCGGGTTCGGTATAAATAACCTCACGCACAATCTTGGTCGGAGCAACCACAGAAATTGGTTTACCTTCAAAGAAGGTTACTTCGCATGGCATTTGCTCTTCCAGATATTTCAAAATACCTTCAATGTCATTGCCAGACAATTCATATTGGTTGTATTCAGCGTCCATGAAAACATACATATCGCCATCAGCGTAGGAATAGTTGACTTCCTTGGTTTCAAGAACGATGTCTTCAAATTTCTCATCGGTTTTATAAATCCCTTCGGAATTGGAACCGGTCAAAATATTGCGGAACTTGAACTTCATCACAGCCGCGTTACGGCCAGATTTGTTGTATTCGGCTTTCTGAATAACGATAGGAGCGCCATCCATAACAACCACGTTTCCTGCTTTTAAATCCTGAGCAAATTTCATTCTATACGTCCTTTATTTTCAGTTATCTGGGTTCTGGCAAAGGTCAAAAGTCGTGTAGCAAGGTCAGTCTGTTGAACCAGATATTCTGCCCATTTACGCGCCCCTAAACCAAAGCCATCAAGGGATTGCAGACACTCTTGCCACGCATGCCCTTTATGTTCTTTTTGGTCTTTTGCTTTGTTTCGCGCCCCTTCATTCCACAAATCGTGCAAATTGGCAAGCCTTTCGAAAGCTTCACCATCATAAAAAGGCTTTATCGTACTCAAAAATGCATCAAGCTTATCCAGATGAACATCCTCATCCTGCACATAAATATTCCAGACAAAGGGTTTCCCGGCAAATTGGGCGCGAACAAAGGAATCCTCTCCCCGAACAAAATTCATATCCATTGTCCATAGGGCGTAATCAAAATCATACTGACTAACAAAGGGAATATTATATATTTCTAATAATCCATTTGTGACAACGGGCACTTTATCCATCCGCGAAAACTGGAAAACACGCACGCGGCGATTGAGTGTTGCTAAAGCAGCAAAAAACTCATCAATTGGGGCCGTATGATAGCAAAAAAGACTAATATCCAAGCAATTTTCACCTATTTCTGGGATAAAATGGTCCATACGCCACTGATTTTGGGCATTTTTATCATTTAAAAAGGCATTTCTGCGCGAAATAAGGTCATTTTCACAGATTAAACCACCTGTACGCGTATCAAATCCGGGGAAAAAAAGCGTTTTCTTTAAACCTGTGCTTGGGTGCAGAGAAGGAATAGCATGACATCCTGCCGTCCATTCTTCGGCACTTAAATATTCCAAATCAATCCAAACCGATTGATGTATAACCATTGCGGCAACAACATGGTCTGGCAAATCACAGGCAAAGGCCTCAATCACAATGTCGGCCGCCTCGGCATAAAAAAGATTTTCTCGCCATTCAACCACCTCAACCGAGGAATTAGGTTCAGGGACAATCGCCCGAAACGCCGACATATCATCGACAAAAAGCCGCGTTTTCAAACGATGCTCGCACGCCATCTGCCGTGACAAGCGCCAACACACGCCGATATCACCAAAATTATCGACAACCGAGCAAAAAATATCTATGGAAGATGGACATTTCATCGCTCTTTTATGATAGGTTTAATCTGAAAGAGCAAGAAGAGCGCAAAAGGAAAGTACATTTATGTCCCTGCTACCTATTATCACCGTACCAGACCCCGTTCTCAAAGAAATCGCACGCCCGATTGAACGGATTACGGATGCGGTCAAACAACAGGCAACGAACATGATTGAAACAATGTACGATGCGCCGGGTATCGGCCTTGCCGCAAATCAGGTGGGGGCGTTAAATCGGATGTTTGTGATGGACACAACCTATCGCAAGGATCCAGAAAGCCGAAATGCAATTGTCATGATAAACCCTGAAATTATCTGGCGATCAGAGGAGCGGAGCGTGATGGAAGAGGGATGCCTGTCCATTCCCCAACAATTTGCCGAAGTTGAGCGCCCAAAAATCGTCCGCGTCCGCTACCTTGATCTTTCAGGGCAGTTCCAAGAGATGGAAGGTGAAGATTTAACATCCCACTGCATCCAACACGAACTTGACCATTTAAACGGTGTTTTGTTTATCGATTATTTATCACGCCTAAAACGCAACATGATATTGCGCAAAGTCGATAAAATGAAAAAAGACGGCGAAATCCTTTAGCTCCGTCGCAATAAAGCCCGAACATTCACAACTTTCCATGCCACAATAATGGTCGCATAAACAACCGCACCCAGACCCACACTGGTCACAACCTGTACAATTTCTGGCACCCCCGTCGTGCAATATAAAACGATTGCGACAACAAGCGCCATCAAGGCCGTCGCCAAGGCAATCTGAGCCAGATAATGCAACGTTTTTGTGCTGCCCATGCCGCCGCCTACGCGCCGCCGCAAAGTCATAAAAGTCAGCGCCGCTGCTGCACAATAAGACAGTGAATAAGACAACGCCAACCCCGCAACCCCCCACATCATCACAAATGGAACGGCCAGAGCAATATTGATGAGATTTTCAACGCAATTTAATTGGAAGGGTGTTTTGGTGTCCGACAACGCATAAAACCCGCGCAGCAAAAACAAATAGGCAGAAAAGGGAAGTAAGCCCAAAGCAAACATCGAAAGAGTATCCCCCGTTAAATGAGCTGCCGCCACGGTAAACTGACCATGCGCCAACAAAGCAACCAACAAAGGTTTAGCAATCATCATATATCCGACAGATGCGGGAAGCATCAGTAACGCCAGCAATTCCAGTCCTTGCATCATTTTGCTGCGAAACCCGACCATATCAGTTGATGCAGCATCATGGGCAATTTTAGGAAGAAAGGTGGTGGTAATTGTCATCGCCAACAACCCGTGCGGTAACACAAAAAATGCAAAGGCCGTTTGATAGGCCGTCATCCATCCTTCCGTACGAAGGGCCAATAAACTCACCAGAAAAAGAGCAATCTGGTTGGCCGCAACATATCCGAAAGTCCACCCCGACAACCGCAACACACCCTTAACCGCAGGATGCGTCCAGTCAGGGGAAAAAGACAGGCGCAGTCCCGATTTCAAAACCGCAGGAATTAAGGCCATAGCGGATATCGCAATCCCCAACGTTGTTCCCACCCCCAGATACAAAATCAATGGTATACTTTGGCTGGCCGTATCCAGCGTAACCGCCCCGAACAATGAGGGTAAAGCCAATAAAATGCCGATCACAACCAGATTGTTCAAAATAGGAACATAGGCAGGAAGGGCAAATTTATGTTGCGCATTCAAAAGGGCCGTCGCCATTGATACCAACCCATAAAAGAAAATCTGTGGCATAAATAACTGTACCAAATGAACGCCGACAGCATGAAACTGATACACATTTTCTTGGCGCGTTATGCTATACATATCCATGACAAGTGGCGCAGCCAGAACCATAATCAGGGTCAGTGCACCAAGCAAAATGGTTGTCACGCTCAGAATGGCAGAAATCGCCTGATGATCATTGTCTTTTAAATACCGCACAAAACTAGGGAGAAGTGTCGCAGATAAAATCCCGCCCAACATCAATTCATAAATAATATTGGGGGTGGTGTTGGCCGTATTATACACATCGCTCAACCCGCCAAGACCAATCGCATAGGCCAAGGCCAGAATACGCCCAAACCCCGTTACACGGCACAAAAGCGTGCCAAGACCAACCGAAAGGTTGGCCATCAAAAAACCGCGGGAAGGGTGTGCAGATTGTGACATCGAATCGACAATAGCATGACCATAACGCCCTGTCAGGCGTTTAGAGGAAGCTATTCTTTAAACAAAACCAGATATTTGGCGTAGCCTTGTTTTTCTAAATCAGCTTTCGGAATAAACCGCATTGCTGCTGAATTGATACAATACCGCAATCCGCCTTTATCCTTGGGGCCATCTTCGAATACATGCCCCAAATGACTGTCAGCCTTGTTGGAACGCACCTCGACACGGCTCATCCCATAACGATTATCTTTCTTTTCCTGAATATTATGTTCATCAATCGGGCGGGTAAAACTCGGCCACCCAGAACCAGAATCAAATTTATCGGTTGAAGAAAACAAAGGCTCACCCGAAATCACATCGACATAAATTCCATCATCATGATTATTCCAGAACGCATTATCAAACGCGGGTTCCGTCCCGTCTTCTTGGGTTACATGGCACTGCATTTTGGTTAATGTCGATTTTTTTCCCGCGAAAAAATCTGCAGCATCAGTATTATTGGCTTCTTTATCTTTGAATTTTTCCTTGTCCAACTCGGGATAGGCTTCTTTCAATTTCTCGACTTTAGGGGCCGCCGTATTCTGAATATATCCATTGTTAGGGTTCTGATCCGCATAATTCTGATGATAGGCCTCGGCCTCATAAAACGCGCTCAAAGGCTCAATTTTTGTTGCAATAGGTTTATCAAACACTTTTGCCGCGGTCAGTTCGTCAATATATTTTGCAACATAATCGCGCTGGGCATCGCTCTTTACAAAAACCGCAGATCGATATTGTGTCCCAACATCATGCCCCTGACGATTAACTTGCGTTGGGTCGTGTGCCACGGAAAAGAAAACTTGTAATATCTTGCCCAAATTCACAACCGTAGGATCATAAATAATCTGAACGGCCTCAGCATGCCCCGTGTCACCCTTACCAACCTGTTCATAGGTCGCAGTACTGGCCAATCCACCCGTATACCCTGACGTTGCACCTTGAACACCTTTCACAGACTGAAAGACGGCCTCAGTGCACCAAAAACAGCCACCAGCCAACACAACATCGGCCAACTCACCTGATTTTTCTTTAAATTGGGAAGATGGGGGCGGAATATCTTTGGCCCGCGCGGGGCTTGTTGCACAAAACATAGCCAAAACAGACGCCGCCGCTAACAAAAAACCACCCGA
The DNA here is from genome assembly GCA_964629455.1 of uncultured Micavibrio sp. GTDB lineage: Bacteria > Pseudomonadota > Alphaproteobacteria > Micavibrionales > Micavibrionaceae > UBA1573. The sequence goes on from CAZVSN010000069.1 coordinate 7,166, forward strand.
CATATCAAACCTTCCTTAATGCTTCTCTCAAACAAACAAGATATGCCAGATTCTAGGTCTAACAAGGGGTGATTTGCGCTTTATTTTGGAGCCGTTGGATAATCAGTATACCCTTTTGTCAAATCATCTGCCCCATACCCATAAAATGACGATGCATCATAAGGTGTCAAAGGAAGATGATGTTGCAACCGATGCGGCAAATCAGGATTGGAAATAAAATCTTTGCCAAAGGCAACGGCATCAGCCTCGCCAGCCGCAACAACCTCGTCTGCACTCTCCAACGTCAACCCTTCATTTGCAATATAAACGCCGCCAAATGCCGCCTTAAGCGCGGGGCCAATCCGCCCATCTCCCAAACGCTCACGCGCACAAATAAAGGCTATTCCGCGTTGACCCAATTCGCTTGCAACATACGAAAACGTTGCAAGCGGGTTAGAATCGCTCATATCATGACTATCCCCACGCGGAGCCAAATGCACGCCCACACGGTTTTTGCCCCAAACAGAAATTGCTGCGTCAACGACCTCTAACAATAATCGCGCTCTGTTTTCAATTGAACCACCATATATGTCTGTCCGCTTATTTGTACCATCTTGCAAAAACTGGTCTAACAAATATCCATTCGCACTATGAATTTCAACGCCGTCAAACCCTGCAAGCTTGGCGTTTTCTGCGCCTTTGCGATAGGCTTCAATAATATCGGGAACCTCATGTGTTTCTAATGCGCGCGGGGTCACATAATCCCGCATCGGGCGCAGCAAACTGACATGCCCCTTGGGCTGAATGGCGCTCGGCGCAACGGGCAATTGCCCATCCAAAAATTCAGGGTCAGAAATCCGCCCCACATGCCACAACTGGCAAAATATCAATCCACCCGCATCATGAACGGCTTTGGTTACCAATTTCCAACCCGCCACCTGTGCCTCTGACCAAATTCCAGGGGTATCAGGATATCCAACACCCATCGGGGTCACAGATGTTGCCTCAGACAAAATCAACCCTGCACTGGCACGCTGCGCGTAATAGTTTGCCATTAATGCATTGGGAACGCGTCCAACACTCGCCCGACACCGCGTGAGCGGCGCCATAATGACACGATTGGACAACTCTAAATCACCAATTTTCAGGGGGGTAAATAACGACATTTTGTTCCTTATCTTTAAATCAAGAAACAGACATAGCGTTGTTTGAAAAAATGACAACGAAATAAACACTTATTTATTGGGAAATGCTATCAACA
>CAZVSN010000070.1:0-8239 GCA_964629455.1 uncultured Micavibrio sp.
TTATGAATAATAAAAAAAGAATCTGAGTAGGGTGGTAATTCTGTGATTTTGATATTTATTTGTCAGTGATTCTCAAAGAGAATTGTTAGTACTGAACACCTTCATTATAATATCTATTTTTAATAATAGAACTATAGAATTGTATGAAATACTAGAGATATCTCATCTGAGGCTATATCAGATAAGACATCTCTAGAAATATAAGAAGTTTCGATATCTGGTATCTACTTAACTGCGGATATTACTTCACAAATCTCTCTAACATGCTTGGCATGTGAAGATGTTCGTACATTCTTTGGAGAGTTTCTCAATTTATTGGCTTCGTTATAGCATTCTTGCCTTACAATAGCCGTTCTCTCTTCATCACTTTTACCTGCTATTTTTTCCTGCAATGTAGGTGATGCTACACAAGCTGTTACTGCAAATAAAGTAAATACTAAAACAATAAGTTTATTCATTTTAATCTCCGTAAGTTAGGTCTTTAGGTGGTTGTAAATAAGTAAAATTTCATTCTATGCAAACAGCATCTTTTTCCTCCATTTTTTTGACTACGCTATTAAAGCCAATTAAATTTCTTCTTTATCAAGTAAGTCTTTTGCAAGATTAAAGCGCTTATAAATTGCAGGAAGAACTAATAATGTTAAAATTGTTGCTGTGATCAAGCCACCAATAACAACAGTTGCAAGAGGCTTTTGAACCTCAGCCCCTGCCCCAGAGGCTATTGCCATAGGAATGAACCCAAGACTTGCCACAAGAGCTGTCATCATGACAGGGCGAAGACGTTGCATAGCCCCTTCAAATATGGCCGCAACAACATCTTTACCATCCCGAACACGTTGGTTTATACTATTAATCATGACAAGGCCGTTTAAAACAGCCACGCCTGATAAAGCAATAAAACCAACTGCCGCAGAAATTGAAAAGGGCATATCACGAAGCCATAAAGTAACGATCCCTCCTGTCAAGGCCAATGGAACGCCAGAGAAAACAAGCAATGCCTGTTTTACCGAACCCAAAGCCGTAAATAGCAATAAGAAAATCATAAAGAAGCAAGCTGGCACAACTACCATCAATCGCGATTTGGCTTCCTCCAGATTTTTAAACTGCCCGCCCCATTCCAACCAATAGCCAGCTGGAATTTTTACTTTCTCCTCAATGTTTTTTTGAGCATCTTTAACAAAAGAACCAATATCACGGTCTCTTACATTAGCCTGAACAACAACACGGCGTTTACCATTTTCACGACTGATCTGATTAGGTCCTTCACTCATGACAAGTGTAGCTAGTTGTTTTAGTGGAACAAAATTTGGACGAGAATGGGGTATTTTATCATCATCTCCCTGTCCATTATCTTCAGGAAGCTTAATAGGCAGATTACCAATCGCATTTAGATCGGTACGCAATGTATCATCTAGCCTGACTAAAATTTCATAGCGACGGTCTCCCTGAAAAACCAAACCTGCCTCATGGCCTCCGATAGCAATCTGAATAACTTCCAGAACATCGCTAACATTTAGCCCATATAAAGCTATTGCATCTTTTTTAAGCTGTATTTCTAAAAATGGTAATCCAGTTGTTTGCTCGACTTTTACATCAGCAGCCCCTTCTGTGGTCTGCAAGACTTGTAAAATATCATTTGCTGTTTTTTCCATTAATTTGAAGTCATCACCATAAACCTTAACCGCAACATCAGATCGAACCCCCGATATCAACTCATTAAAACGCATTTGAATAGGTTGAGTAAATTCAAAATTATTGCCAGGGGCATCCTTCAAAGCCTTCTGTATATCTTTAATGACCTGCCCCTTTGATTTTGATTCGTCAGGCCATTCATCATGAGGTTTAAGAATAATAAATGTATCTGATACATTTGGTGGCATCGGATCTGACGCCATCTCCGCCGTTCCTGTCTTAGAAAAGACAAAATCAATCTCTGGGATCATACTTAATGTTTTTTCAACAATCAGTTGCATGTCCTGCGATTGGTCTATTCCTGTACTAGGTATACGCATCGCATGCATAGCAATATCTTTTTCATCTAGTGTCGGAATAAATTCCTGTCCCATATTAGATAACAAAATGATAGACGCAATAAACGCCAAACTTGAAACTCCAATGACAGGAAGTGGGTATTTAAGTGAAAAATTTAAAGCAGGCATATACCAGCTTTTTGTTCTTTTAATAATTTTATTTTCTTTCTCTTCTACTTTTCCTTTAACAAAAATCGCAATCATTGCAGGAATAAAAGTTAAAGATAAAATAAAAGCTGCGACCAAGGCGATAATAACAGTCAAAGCCATGGGCTCGAACATTTTCCCTTCAATACCAGAAAATGTTAATAAAGGAATATAAACCATTATAATAATTGCTTGTCCAAATACTGTTGGTTGTATCATCTCTTTACTAGCTTCCATCACTTCATGGAGGCGTTCTTGTAAATTGAGAATACGACCCAGATGATGTTGTTTTTCGGCTAATCTTCTAAGACAGTTCTCGGTGATAATTACGGCTCCATCAACAATCAATCCAAAATCAAGAGCGCCAAGACTCATAAGGTTTCCACTTATATTTAAGCGAACCATTCCTGTGGCCGTCATCAGCATTGAAATAGGTATCACTAAGGCTGTAATTAAAGCGGCACGGAAATTACCAAGTAGTAGAAATAGAATTACGATAACTAGCAAAGCCCCTTCCGCAAGATTTTTCTGAACTGTTTGAATAGTTGAATCGACTAGTTTTGTACGATTTAGAACGGTTTTTGCACGAATATCAGGTGGCAATGATTTATTCACTTCCTGAATTTTGGCATCAACAGCTTCCGATACAGTACGGCTGTTCTCTCCAATCAACATTAAAGCTGTTCCAACAACAACTTCAGAGCCATTACCAGATGCAGAACCTGTTCTTAGCTCTCTACCAATTCCTACTTTTGCAATATCGCGCATATAGATGGGTAGGCCAGATCTGTTAGCGACTACAATATTTCCTATTTCAGCGTTGGTTGTAATACGCCCATCCGCTCTAACAACATAAGCTTCACCATTTCGTTCAATAAAGCCCGCACCGATGCTCAAGTTATTGCGTTCTAGTGACTCCACAACATCAGAAAAGCTTAAACCAAGTGAAATTAATTTCTCAGGATATGGCTGCACATGATATTGCTTAACGTATCCACCAATAGCATCAACACCAGCAACTCCTTTAACCCCTTTTAATTGGGGTCTGATAATCCAGTCCTGAACAGTTCGTAGATATGACGCTTGTTCTGTTTCAGTTTTTAATAGCTCTCCTTCTGGAGTCAAATAACTTCCATCAGCTTGCCACCCTGTTTCACCTACCGAAGTTGGGGCATCTTTGCCACGTGGATGTTCAAATTCAACCGTCCACATATATATTTCGCCAAGCCCAGTTGATATTGCACCCATCATAGGTTCTGCACCCGTAGGTAGAGATTCTTTTGCCTCTGCAAGACGTTCATTTACCTGAGCTCTTGCAAAATATATATCAACGTCATCTTGGAAGACTGCAGTGACCTGAGAAAAACCGTTTCTAGATATAGAACGCGTATATTCAAGGCCTGGGATACCTGCCAAGGCTGTTTCAATAGCAAATGTAACCTGTTTTTCTACCTCTAGAGGGGAGAGTGCCGCGACTGCAGTGTTAATAGCAACCTGATTATTTGTGATATCTGGGACCGCATCAATCGGTAGATTTTTAAGACTATAGATACCAAATGCAGCAATAGCGCCGACCATCATAATAATTAGAAAACGATGGCGAAGGGAAAACCCTAGAATTTTTTCAATCATAATATTATTCCTTAATGAGCGTGTTCTGCACTGGCTTTGCCAATTTCTGCTTTTATTGTGAAGCTACCTTCACTGACATATGTTTCTCCAGGTTTCAGACCGTCGATAATTTCGGTCCAAGTCTTGTCGCTTGCCCCAGTTTTAACGGGGCGCATTTTAAAGCTCTCTTGTTCTTTTACAAAAATAACAGTCTGTCCTTCCATTTGTTGTAATGCCGTTGTTTTAACGGCAAGTGGTACATCACTGCTGTTTATTACAACATCACCGCGCACAGACATTCCTGGGAGCCAATGACTATCAAGGTTTTCTATTGTTGCACGGGCGAGTAATGTTTGGCTGGAAGCCTCGGTAATAGGAAGTAAGGCTTGGATAGTGGTTTGCTGAGTTTTTTCACATTCGCTACTTGAAACACTCATTGGAACTCCTGACTTTATACGATCAGAGTCTTGTGAAAATACATGGAACTCAGCCCATAACTCGTTCATATCGGCAATCGTAAACATAGGAGTATCGTCTGCAATATCACCTATGTTTGTCGTTCTTGAGAGGATAATACCGTCTATTGGTGATTTTACTGGATAGACCTGAAGACTTTCATTGCCTTCTACTGTTGCAAGAATATCTCCAGCTTTAACACTCTCACCCTGTGTTTTAGATACACTGCGTACAATTCCTGTAAAACGTGCTTTGACCAATGCAGTTTTGTTCTGGTTGAGTGTGATGCGTCCTGTCAGGGGTAAAACTTGATTAATAGTCCCGTTTCCAACCTGACTTAATTGAATATCTGCATTCTCGATTGCTTTTTCTGTTAGATGAGCCTTATCGCTAGGTTCTTCTTCACTGTGATGGCCATGCTCATCTTCATGAGCACCATCCTCTTCACCTTCATGACCTTCTTCATCATGGGCATGACTAGCTTTATCACTAGGCTCTTTTTCACCGTGACTGCCATGTTCATTTTCATGAGCACCATCCTCTTCACTTTTATGACCTTCTTCATCATGGGCATGACTAGCTTTATCACTAGACCCTTTTTCACCGTGATCGCCATGTTCATTTTCATGAGCTCCATCCTCTTCACCTGTGTGACCTGCCTCTTCATGAGCATGGCCATCTTCTGCATAGCCTTTAGAAACATAGATGATCGCATAAGAACCGATAATGGTAAAAGCTACCAATAGACAATAGATTAATTTTTTATTCATTTGAATTTCCCTCTGAAGTCGTTGTTAATGTAGTATTTGATCCCGAGAGTCGATTAATTTCTGCTCGGGTGATGTGGTATTTTTTGAGAGCATTTATATATTCTTCGCGCACATCTGAGAGTGTTCGCTGGGCATCAAGAACCTCCAGATATGCAAATTTACCTGCGCTATGTCCTCTGCGCGCTTCAGAAAAAGCTTTTTGGGCAGCAGGTAAAGTATTTTCAGAGATTATTTGTGCTTCAGAGAAACTACCTTCCAGTTCTTCCGTCAAACTCTCCAATGATGTTTCTAAATCAATCCATGCTTTTTGACGTTCTGCATCGACTTTAGCAATCCCATGTCCTGCTTTGCTGATATTTCCTTGATTCCGATTAAACACAGGGAATGGAATGGATACGCCCACAAGAAATGCCTGATCTCCAGTCTCTCGGAAGTCTCTGACGCCAACATTTATACTTGGATCAGGAACAGAATTTGCTTTCTCCAGATCAAGTACCGCCTTACTTTGTGCATGAAGCGCATTCCAACGCTGATAATCAGGACTATTTTTTAAAGCAGAGATAATGGTTTGATAATCTTGAGGAGCTTCAAGATTTCTAAAGAAACTATTATCTAACTCTATCTCTAAGGCACGACCATTCCAAAAACTAACAAGCTTTTTCTTTGAGATTTTTTCTTGTTGTTGAGCTTGCTTTACTGCAATCTTAGCCGCAGATAATGCAACACTAGCTTTACTTTTTTGAAAAACTGGATCTGCAGCTGCATCAACCCGTTTGGCAACCGTATCAAACGTGCCTTGAGCCAATTTCTTTTGCTCTTCGGCAAGGATAACTAGCTCTTCAGCAGCCACAGCTTCGATATAGGCTGTAGTGACATCATAAACCAACCCTAGTTTTCTAGACTCTGCTTCATACCCAGCTAAAGTAAGTTCTTCATTCGCTATTTTGATACGTGAGGATCTTTTTCCACCAACTTCAATAAGCTGAGAAACACCTATGGTAGTCTCTAAAGCATCTGTTCCTTTATAGTTTCCTTTACCAGCTACATTCTCTGCTTCAAGAGACAACTCTGGGTTAGGTATGAGGCCAGCCTGTTGGCGAGATCCTTTAGACATCTCTTTCAAGGAGGTTTCTATACGTGACACAGGGGAAGCAGTCACAGCTTTTTTGATTGCCTCATCTAATGTGATGACTGACTTCTCAATCTTAGCGTCTTGGCTATCAGATATTTCTGTCTTAGCATAAACATTACTTACTGCTACTGGTGATACGGAGATCATCAGTAGCGCAATAATCAATTTGTTCATCTTATGCCCCTATTTACTATCTATAGGTGATGAATTATCAGATTTTAAATTGTATGGTTGGCCCATACGACACGCACGCTCTTGTTCAAGAGTGATAAGGGCTCGATTTTGAAGTCTTTTACATTCATAAGCAGATGTATTATGGGCCGGTTTGAAGTTTGTAGGGGTACAGGCTGTTAAACCTGCGGCTACTACGGAAACAGTCAGTGTTTTAGTGAATGCATTAATAAGCATAATATCCTCGTTTTTTGAAAATTAGAAAAAGCCGCCAAAGCAGCAATATTAATCAAACTAAACGAGGTTTTTTGGGGGGCGGAAAAGGCTAGAGCTGTTAGTGCCAGTTAAAAAATTGGAAAAAATTGAAAATTCAATAGTCTCCATATCAAACGAACTGTTTAAAATTGATATTTTTGAAATAGCTTTAAAATTACAACAACCTGAATGGCAACAATCACAGCCATCAGATTCTAAGCCCGCATCACTCTTATTGTTATCCTCAGCTTGTGGGGCCACATGATCATCGGACAAAATAATTTCTTGGCAATGAGCCTCAGATTTCATTTCAAGCGCATGAGAAACAGAGGGCAGTGCGACTGAAACAAACAGACACACTACGATAATGATTTTGACGCGTTGAAAGAATTTTTGCAACATTTTTCTAGAAATAGCATCTCTAAAAGAATTTTCAAGAGTTAATTATAATTTGCATGCAAGAACTTGAACAAATGCGTGTGTGAATTGTTCAATAAGGGAATATGTGCTATAAATTAATAATTAAGCCAATCGTTATCCTAATTGCCTTTTCTCTTTCTTTGAGCGGATATTGTGCCGCCGCCTATGCATTCGGCCATATCTCTGTACAAGGCACAGTGAAAAACACCCCAATGACAGATATGCCAGATTGCCCTTTTATGAAGACTCCTAACGGAGACGGAGCTAAAAACCATTCTCCAGCAAAAACGACCAGCATGAATTGCAAAGCTTGTTGCATGTCTCTGGTAGGATTTCCTACTTTCGTAAACATGCATTATATTGGATTAGAAAACTTAGAATTATCCTACATTTACACCCTCTCAAAAAGTGAAATTCAGTTTCCAATCTTACACCCCCCAAATATTTAGTCTCATTAATCATTAACGGCCTTGTGGCCTTACAATTTAGTCAGTCAAAATGGAGATTCAAATGACTGTACATAAATCATGGGCTTTACCCCCGACTCTCGCTGTATTAGCTATTTTGACAATGTCAGCTTGTGGCACTACGACGCCCCTTGCATTAGGCATACCCAACATAGGTAAAGGTAGTATGTGTGCGTCTTGCGCGTGTTGCTCTAAGATGTCTGAGAAGAAGCAAATAATAGACAGTAAAAAGTCTGCTTGCCTTTGCTACGGCATGATGATGGGTAAAGATGGCTGTTCTTGCTGTGGTGGTGACAATGGCAAACCAATGATATGCAACCTAAAATCTAATCAAAATTAAACTGGCGGTTATAAGCCGCCAGTTTAATTTATGAGATGACAGAAATTATTTTCTTGGACTGCTATTAAATTTTAACAACCGAAGCCCATTGAAAACAACAATTAAGCTTGCACCCAAATCTGCGAATACTGCCATCCATAAAGTGGCCATCCCAGCAAAATTTAACGCAAGAAACACAATTTTAATGCCAATCGCTAGAGAGATGTTCTGCTTTAAGATTGAGCCAGTTTTACGACTAAGTTCAATAAACATAGGAATGCGTCGCAAATCATCTTCCATTAGCGCGACATCTGCAGTTTCCAGCGCCGTATCTGTTCCAGCCGCTCCCATTGCAAAACCGATAGATGATTTAGCTAACGCAGGTGCATCGTTAATTCCATCACCCACCATCCCTACTATATTATATTTCGCCCGAAGCTCTTCAATCGCTTTCAACTTAT
>CAZVSN010000071.1:0-6010 GCA_964629455.1 uncultured Micavibrio sp.
AAATGGTGCAGCTCCTTGAATACTACCTCGTATTCACCAAGGATTGTGACTGGAAAGCCGGCAACCGACCTATCGTTTATCAGGCGCTTTCTAAAACCGCCCTCGATTTCGGGGTATCGGAACGCCAGATTCAAAAACTGGAACGTGCCCTCTTCGAAGTTGGCGCTCTCGCATGGAACGATAGCGGCAATCATCGCCGGTATGGAAGCCGTGACACCGAGACAGGCGAGATTATCTACGCCTACGGCGTTGATCTCTCCCCCCTCGCCGCCTTACGGTCTTTCCTGATTGCTAAAGACAGCGAGAAAAAACTGGCAGATGACGCTTGGATGGAAACCAAACGCCAGATTTCATGGTACAGAAGCCAGATCCGCAGCATGATTGCGGAAGCCCGGGAAGTCAGAACGCTAGAGCATTTCTCTATTCAGGCTGAGAGCAACTATGAAGGGATTGCCATCTCCATCCGCACTTATATGGACCAAAAGGATCTCCATACACTATTGGAAGCCCATAAGGATTTGTATGACGTGTTGATGAATACCCTCGAAGGCACTTCTCCTGCACTTAAAGATGTTCAATTGTCTCATGAATATACATCCAAGGACGAACAACAGTTCGCCCACATAGACAATACAAACAAATTTAAATATGATAAATCATATAACAGTAGCTCTATGAGCAATAAAGCTTCCGAGAGAAGCGTAGTCGGCCCTCAAAGCTCCAAACCCCATAAAGATGCTCCTGTCACCATCTCTAAAGAGGAGATTTTAGACTCCAAGGAACAATGGAAGGCTGCAATCAGTGAAGAATTAGGGCGCATTAGTTGGAAACAGGTGCTTAATGCCTGTTCTGACCGGTTCAAACAGCAATTTCCAATCCATGACCGCCCTCTTTCTTGGTCGGATATTGTGGATGCGGCCGCCGAAATGCTCCCAATTCTTGAAATCAGTAAATCCGCATGGTGGGAAGCCTGTGGAACACTCGGTCGACATGGGGCGGCAATCTGCATCATGATTATTGATCAAAAACAACAAGCCATTAACCCTGCTGACCGCGTTCGCAATCCCGGAGGATATCTCCGCGAGATGACAGCGCGTGCCAAAAAAGGTGAGCTCAACTTACACGGCTCTGTCTTTGGTCTTTTGAAACGTGGTGAAGGTGAGCATGATGCCTAGATTTTTGATCATTTTTCTTCTGTTCCTGACCATAGGGTTTTCCTCTGCTCCGGCTATTTCCGCCGAGAAAAATCAAGGGAGAGTCTATGTGGTGGATGAAAATACTTGTTTCATGAGTTCTCAACTCCGAGCAAATTGGATTAGTGTCGTAAAATCATGCTGGTCGGCTTGGCGGAGTGCTGTGATATAAGCTCGGCGTACATCGTTTGCCGAACGTAAGTCACCTCTGCCCCAGCTGAATTTTTCTCCTCCAAGATTCTGGATGAGGATATCAGCGGCTAAACGACTGCAGCGTCCGTTGCCATTCGGAAATGGATGAATTTGAACGAGCCTGTGATGAAACCGGATGGAAATTTCATCGGATGAATAAGATTGATGTTTAATCCAGTATTTGACGTCATCTATCAGTTGTTTTAAATCGGGACCGATCATATAAGGTTGGACACCAATAGAGCGGTCGTGAACTTGACTAAATTCCCCTGCCCACTCCCATACTTTATTGAACATCCGTTTATGTAAGTTCTGTATAGCTTCAATCGATAGAATTTCGCGTGTTCGTTCACTGGACCAAATGACGGCTTCCAAAATATTTCGTTGCTCTTCGCGATTAAGTTCTGCCCGTGTTGATATATATGATGGAATAAGCCCCATCTTGTCTTCTGGTGAGAGGGGAGTTGCATCTTCTGGTTCATTAAAAATATCATTCATGGTTTATCATCCCATAAGATGCGGGCTTTTTTCGATATAAGATTATTCGCGAGATCTTCAAGTTCGCTTTTAATTTCCTCTTGTGCCAGATTTTGATTTTCTAGAACCATTGTATGATTTACATCACCTAAAATTTTTGCTGCTTTATGTCGGGCACGGTCAAGTAACGTCTCTTCTAATGACGATTTTACTGGAATGATAGCATAGACGAGAGTGCAATTCATGGCTTCTGCTGCACGTCTTAAAGTTCCCAAAGTTACCTTATCTTCTATTTCAGCCTGTTCAAGTTCTGTTGTACGCGGTTGAGATACTCCCATACGTTGTGCAAATTGGGCTGTTGTCATTCCAAGAGCTTCGCGAATTGCTTTCACCCATCCACGGTGTGGGCGAGCAAGTTTGGCCTCATCCCTGAATGAAGACAGTTTTTTATCAAGCGAACGTAGTGCGTTTTGATCTTTCATAATTATAGGTTATATCTTATTAAAAATAATTATTCAATATGATATATCTTATAAATATTGTATTAAAAATAAGATAAAACTTATAATTATGATGTTTTGAATAAGATATATCGTATGTATATTATCTAAGTTATTGATCTTTATAGGTATAAATAGCCCCCTTCGGGCCTTTTTCAAGACCCCCTTTCAGGTCGCGGAGCGCGGATTTCCGGTGTCCCCCAAATTTTTCCTTCGTTTCACTTCGTAAAAATCTCGGGAGATACCCCTCCGGAAAATCCGGGTCATTGAAAAATTCCCCCCGCTTTTGGGCCGCAAGCGGCTCGTAGGAAAAGATGTGCAACACGCACTGAAATCTTACAAACCAAAAGGAGAACTAAAAATGACACTTCAAACCGTAACTCTCGCTCAACTCGAAGCATCCGCAGGAAATCCAAGGAAAGCTTTTGATGAAATCAGTATCATCGGATTGGCACAAAGCATTAAGGCAGATGGGCTTTTACAAAATCTTGTTGTTGCCAAACCAAAGGGCAGAGCCAAGAAATTTACCATTATCAGTGGTGAACGCCGTTTCCGCGCCATGCAACATCTTCTCTCTCAAGGCGAAATTTCTCAGGATTTTACCGTTCCTGTCGAGGTTAAAGAAAACCTGACCGAAGAAGAAATCTTGCGGATTGCAACTATCGAGAACGTCCAACGTGAAAACCTATCCCCTCTTGAGGAAGCGACCGCAATTGCCGCTTTGGTTCAGAATGGAGAAAAGCTGGATGAAATTATTGCCAAAACTGGATTAAGTGTTACCACAATCAAGCGCCGCTTGTCTTTGCTCAACTTGGTGGACAGTGCCAAAGAAGCATTGGCAAACAAAGAAATTGACCTTTCTTTGGCAGAAACTTTGAGCATTGGAACAACCGAACAGCAAAATGAGCTTTTAGAGGAAGTCTTGAATGGCTGGATTGATACAGTTTCTGACCTCAAAGAAAAATTGGTTGGAAATCTTCCCTCTGTTGCTGACGCTATATTCCCGAAAGAACTTTATACGGGAACATACACAACCGACCTCTTTTCCGAGGACAAGACAACATTCTTTAATGATGTTGACGAGTTTATGGCTTTGCAAATTGCAGAGGCTCAAAAATGGGCGGAGGATTACAGAAAAACCCGCGAATGGGTAGAGGTTATAGAGGGTCGTTTTTGCTCTTGGCAGTATGAGGAAGCTGAGGAAGGGCAACCATGCGGAACAGTAATTTCTATATCCAATTACGGTTCAGTTGAAGTTCACGATAAGCTTCTCAAAATTAGCAAAGTTGATGCGGATACAAGCAAGGTTTTAAAAGAAAAACCAGTTGTAACCTACCCTGCTTCACTCTGCCGTTATATGGCGATGCATAAATCGGTGGCTGTTCAGGCGGCTTTGATTGCCAATCCAAGGAAAGCAATGGAACTCGCTGTAATTCAGAAATTGAGCAAATATAAGGCGCATGGATTGCATAAGTATTTTGCAAAAGACGAAACCGAGTCCCCTGCCCTACGCTATGTTGAAGAACAAGCATCAATTGTTCATGAGACACTTAAATCCTGTGGTTTCAAGAAAAGTGAGCAAGGAGTACTGTCGTTCTTCGATGGAGAAGAAAAACTCTATGATGTTGTTATTGGTCTTTCTGACGCACAACTCACAACCACCCTTCTCATCCTAAGTGCAATGGAATTCGGGCAGTTTTCATCTGATTTTCTGGATACAAAGGCATCATCCTTGATGAATCGTTTTGCAGTGGATATGGGTATTAATATGCAACATTCTTGGTGGGCAGATGAAGATTTTCTGCGCCGCCGCAATAAAATCCAGTTGCAAAAGATTATCAATGACGCTGGATTTTCATCGCAGTTTGCCAATGTTGGGGATTACAAAAAAGGGGAAATTGTTAAAAAACTGGCAAAGCTTTTTGCAAAATCCTTTGCTGACCATGGGCAGTCCCAATGGATTCCAGAAGCCATGCAGTTCCCAGCCATAAATCCCGACAAGACCCAGACTGATACGGATTTGGAGGAATTTTCAGACGAGGGTTCGGATGAAGATTTTGAAGATGATGAATCCTTTGAAGACGATGAGTAACCATTAATTGAGAGCCACCTGCCGAGAGGTGGGTGGCTCCCATTTTTTCGTTTTGCGGACTCGCAAGCGAGAAGATTTTTTTCTCTTTTTCTTTCTCTTGGGGTCGTTCGTCAAGACCTTCGCTGACGCTCTCGCAAAGCGCGAACAGGGAGGTGTCCCCCAAATTTTTCCTCCGTTGCACTTCGTAAAAATCTCGGGAGATACCCCTCCTCCCTTGTTCGGGTCATTGACGCCCTCCCCCGCTCTTTAAGCCGTTTCACGGCGCATAGGGAAATATGCGCAACCCTGATTTTAAGGAGAAAAGGAAATGAGCAGAACCGATGTATATGAAACCGTAACCAATGCAATTGCTGCAGCTACCCTGAAAGGTTTTTCGGGAGAGACTTTTGAGATGCCTTGGCATGGAATGTCAGAAATCCCACAAAATGCCAGCACGCAAAAAGCATATAGAGGGATTAATGTCCCCCTGCTCTGGATAACCCAGCTTGATAGAGGATTTAAATCGGGCATTTGGGCAACTTACAAGCAATGGGAAGAACTTGGTGCACAGGTCAGGAAAGGTGAAAAATCCACCCAGATTATTTTCTGGAAGCAATATGAAGCCGACCAAGATTCAGAGGCTGCAAACGAGGAAGACAATAAAATCCGTATGTTTGTGCGACATTCTGCTGTTTTTAATGCCGACCAAGTGGACGGTTTTGAAATTCCAGAAAACCCGAAACCCGCAGAGATTTTGCAGATTGAATCTTGCACAAATTTCGTAGAGCAAACAGGGGCTATCATTGAACACGGACATGATGGGGCTTGTTATCAAATCAGTACAGACAAAATCAAAATGCCAGAAATGGCTTTGTTCCGCGCTACCAAACACAGCACAGCAACGGAAAATTATTATTCGACTTTGTTACATGAATTGACCCACTGGAGCGGAGCCGCGAACCGCCTTGATAGATTTTCCCAAGGGAAATTCACAGAGAAAAAGGAATATGCGTTTGAGGAATTGGTTGCAGAATTAGGTGCAGCCATGCTTTGCGCGTCTTTGGGAGTTACATCTTCGCCACGCCAAGACCATGCCCATTATATCGGCAGTTGGTTAAAGGCATTGGGCAATGACAAGAGGTTTATCTTCTCGGCAGCCACCGCAGCACAAAAAGCCGTTGATTATCTTTATGACTTTCAACCCTCAACAACAGCAGCAGAAATGGCGGTGGCGGCATAAAGCCGCCACCCCTCCCCCATCTCAGAGAAGGAGACCAGAGTAATGACTTATATCGCCTATGTTAAGACCAAGAATGGACAAAGAAAGCATTCCGCATGGAGTAACCAGAATGATTGCCTCAAGCAGGTGCAGATACTCACGGGGCATGGCTACTCTGCCTTATGGGATAGTATCCCTGCCACTCTTGATGTTCCAAATGGTTATTATTTTTAAACCCCCTAAAGCAAGGCAGCAATTTGGCTATGTAGGCAGGTTGCCACTTTTCTTTGTATGCAAATATGAAAATAGATTTATGGAGATTGTTATGCAAGACACCTTAACCCCCACACTTCCCAAC
>CAZVSN010000071.1:6110-8112 GCA_964629455.1 uncultured Micavibrio sp.
GAGAATTTTTTGGAAGAGTTTGGTTTTATATTGCAGCAAATTTCGCCCGCAGGATTTTTCTTCGTGGAAGGTCGCAACATGGGATGGCGGCATCTATCTGGTCACCTTCATGTTGCCGCCCGAGATGCTGGCGGGTTTATCAGGAAGACCTTCCCCGCTACATCCGAATGGACGCTGCGCGGCTCATTCGATGTGAAAAGAAAAATCCTGGAATTCTCCCTCTATCATCATGATGCTCCTACAGGGGAGTTTTATACTGTTTCTTCCAAATAGCCGTGTGGTTTTTGTTTAGAAATGTATTGCAGTTATATTGCAGCAACCTTTTTGAAATATTGCCCATACCTACGTGTAGATAACTGCAATACAGTGTGTTGCAGTTTCTATATATGCCAATATATATAAGCGTTACAGAGGGTTTGAATTTTCTGATTTTTATATCCCCTACTCTATCCGCTTCATTTGGAATCTTTGTATTTTGAAAAAATAGCGAATCTGTTTAAGCTCTTTTTATTAATTCATATCCAAATAAAAGGTATTGCAATTGTGTTGCCGTTATCTTTCCGCAATCCAGAATAAAGATACTGTGTTGCTTATGGATTGCGGCAATCTTTAATGTGTCTTTCTGCAATCTTTATTCTGGATTGCGTATTGAAAATATCTTTAAAATGGATTACTCTTAGCAACAGGTTATCAATACCGATTCTTTCTTTTACCAACTTCTGCCCCAACAGGATTTCGCCATGGCCGCATATACACCCGTCATCGCTTTCGTTTCTCCAAAAGGTGGAGTAGGGAAGACTACAGCATCCCTAACACTTGCAAGCGAACTGGTTTATCAGTTCGATCAACCAATAACTGTTATAGATGCCGACCCCAACTATCCCTTTAAAAGGCTGATGAATCTCGGGAGACTGCCCGAAAAGCTCAATATTGTCCTCGACCAATCCGAAGAAACCATTCTCGATAATATAGAAAAAGCTCGCCAAAACTCTCGGGTTGTCATTATTGATCTTGAAGGTACAAAGAACATGCGGGTGACCTACGCAGTCAGCAAGGCTGATTTGGTCGTGATTCCCGTCCAAGGGTCCATTCTGGATGCTAATGAGGCAGCAGAGGCCATCAAGCTGATTAAACGCACTGAGAAGGGCTTTAATCGCAAGATTGATTACGCAATTCTATTTACTCGTATGCCAGCCGCCCTTGTATCCCGTAACTTTGTTGATATCGCTCGCCAGTTCTCCGATGCCCTTATTCCAGTGCTTGGAGCCAATCTGGTCGAACGTGAAGCTTTTAAGACAATGTTTTCTACAGGCTACGCCTTGCATGACCTAACAGATGCTCAGGTCTCAGGCTTATCTAAGGCTAAGCAGGATTCTTACGCCATGGCTGAGGCCGTTGTTGATCGTATTAATGAAAACCGTAAAAAACTTATGCAAGCCGCATAAGGGGGATAATAATGGAAAATATGAAAAATTTAGAACCACGCGCAAGATTGAGCTTTGATTTGGATGAGGAGGACTTTTCTCCGCAACCAGTTGAGCCATCTAAAGAAGTGGTTGCTCAAAAAGTTCAGGAAATCAGCAAAAAGTCTGGTTTTACTGCGACTGTAACGCAAAAAGAGGCGCCGGCTCCTATCGTTGTACCTTCGCCCTCGATTTTGCAGACGCCTACTGATTTTAAGAAAATTCGCAGGAGAGCAAAAACCGGAAGGACATATCCTTTTAATACTAAGCTCAAAGAGGAGACATACGAGACAATCTGTATGCTTGCGGATTCTCTTACAGAGAAAGAGGGAAGACCTGTCAGCTTAGCTGAGGTTATTGAGCGGTCAGTCGAGCTTCTTAAGAAAAAACAATAATTAAAAGGGTAGGGGCGTTCCCGACCTTCGGTCGGTCAGGCTCTATTCGCTAAGGCCGCGCTCTGCGCAGCCTAACCTCACCGAACCCCCTGCGGGGTTTCGTCCCATTCGGGTCACGATCCTTAACGCAAGAAGGGTGGGGGT
>CAZVSN010000072.1:0-4967 GCA_964629455.1 uncultured Micavibrio sp.
CTAGAACCTGTGTGTAGATTACCTGATATTCCGTTTACTTTGGGGCTGAATTCGGCTAAAAATGGGAACTATGAGCCAAGCACCTTTGCCGCCAAACAGCCCTTTTCCGTCTGATGCATACGAGCAGGCGGAGCAATCCCAATTGCCTCCACAATCTCAAGGCGAGATGTTGCAGGCGCGCAAAGTTGCGTTGAGTGTTCTGCAACATGTATTCGGTCAACGGCATACGCTGGATCAGGCGTTAGATGAAAGCAGATCATTTGCAGCGTTAAGCCAACGGGATCGCGCATTTGTTCGTATGTTAGTGACAACGGTTATTCGCCGTTTGGGTCAAATTGATGATTTGATACGTCGGTCTTTATCTCGGCCCGATCAACCTTTGAATCCTCCTATTCTTGAATATATTTTACGCCTTGGGGTTGCCCAGCTAATCTTTATGAATATTCCTGATCATGCTGCTGTCAATACTTCGGTGATGCTGGCTGAATCAGAAGGGCATGGGCGCATCAAAGGGTTTGTAAATGCATTGATGCGGCGGATTGCGGCTGAGGGAAAGAATTGGGTAT
The DNA here is from genome assembly GCA_964629455.1 of uncultured Micavibrio sp. Lineage (GTDB taxonomy): Bacteria > Pseudomonadota > Alphaproteobacteria > Micavibrionales > Micavibrionaceae > UBA1573. The sequence continues at coordinate 567 of CAZVSN010000072.1, forward strand.
CCCGTCAGGATGTTGCACGCCTTAATACGCCTGAATGGTTGTTGAAAATGTGGATCGAAGATTTCGGTCTGAAGAATGCAATTGAAATTGCCAATGCCAATCTGAACGAAGCGCCGCTTGATATTTCCCTGAAACGCCAAGTTACGGCAGAGCAAATGTCAGAGTCTTTGGGGGCTCAGATTTTGCCAACAGGAAGCCTGCGGTTACAGGGCGCTAAAATGGTGCAGGATTTGCCAGGGTTTGATGATGGTATGTGGTGGGTGCAGGATGCTGCCGCTGCTATTCCCGTCAAATTATTTGGTGACCGCATTGAAGGTCATACTGTGATTGATTTATGTGCGGCCCCTGGTGGAAAAACAGCGCAATTGGCAAGTGCGGGGGCGAATGTTGTTGCGGTTGACCGATCTGCAAAACGATTGCAACGCTTACAGGAAAATATGAAACGGTTGCGGCTTGATGATAAAGTCAGAACCGATGTTGCCGATGCGGCAGTTTGGAAAACACGGGAACAGGTTCCATTTATTTTGTTGGATGCGCCCTGTTCTGCGACTGGGACTGTGCGCAGAAATCCTGATGTCATTTGGATGAAGACCCCTGCGGACGTTTCATCTTTGGTTGAGTTGCAAGGGCGATTGCTTGAGAATGCCGTCAATATGTTGTGTTCTGGTGGGACATTGATTTATTGCACCTGTTCATTGCAAAAAGAAGAAGGCGAATATCAGATTGAACGTTTGCTGGAAAACCATCCGGAAATATCGCGCGAAGCTGTTCATGTGCATGAATTGGGCGGGTTAAGTGAAATTATTACTCCGCGCGGTGATGTTCGTATTCTGCCATCACATTTGACGCAAATGGGCGGAATGGATGGGTTCTTTGTATCGCGTCTTCGTAAAGACTAAGGGTTTTTATCATGTCATCTGTTCTGGTTTTGGTGTCGGGTGATCAACAAAAACATCTTTCACAAACAGATATATCCGATGTTCAATCATTTCTTTTCAAACATAATATTCAAAATGATGCGCTGAATTGGCTGCATCCTGATAAAGCAGCCGAGATATATTTATCTGCGCCGTTGGGTGATGATGTCTGGCGTGACATTAGGACCATGATGGATTCACGCGCAATTGATGTGTTTTGTACATCCGCGTTTAATCGCCGTAAAAAATTATTACTCGCCGATATGGATGCAACGATTGTTACGGGTGAAACATTGGATGATTTGGCGGCATCCGCTGGGCTTAAAGATAAAATTTCAGCAATTACAGAACGCGCCATGCGGGGTGAGTTGGATTTTCAATCGGCATTGGTTGAACGTGTTGCCATGTTGTCTGGATTGTCTGTTTTTGCATTAGCGGACACGTTGGGTGCAATGACCCTTCATGCGGGGGCAGAAGATTTGATTAGGGTCATGCGTCAGAATGGTGCGGAATGTTACCTCGTTTCTGGTGGGTTTACATATTTTACAGGGGCAATTGCCGCGCGATGTGGATTTAACGGCCATCATGGAAATATTCTGGAGATTCAGGACGGAAAATTGACGGGTCAGGTGGTTATGCCGATTTTGGACAAGGATGCTAAATCCCAGTTTTTACGCCATTATCGGGATGTTTTAAGCCTGTCTATTGACCAAACACTGGCGGTGGGGGATGGGGCAAATGATATCCCTATGTTGGTTGAGGCTGGTTTGGGAGTTGGGTTTCATCCCAAGCCAAAGGTTAAAGAGGCCGTTCAGAATTGGGTTGTTCATACAGATTTAACCTCCCTTCTTTATATTCAAGGCTATACATGGCAAGATATTGCTTCCTGAAATTTTCCATTCCGTGAGTTTTCTATGGGCGATCCAAAAATCAAATACAAAGTGACCGATGAACAATTGGAAGAATTGTTCCATAAATATTGCCGCGATTTTACCGAGTGGGCGCGCGCGGGTCGGTTTGATCCGATTACAGGTCGCGATGAAGAAATTGATCAGACAATCCTGATTCTTTTGCAAAAGGGACGTAAGAACGTTGCCTTACAGGCGCCTGCTGGTGTTGGTAAAACAGCTCTTTGTGCTGGTCTTGCTCAAAAGATTATAGCGGGCGATGTTCCCGATTATTTAAAAAATGCACGGGTGATGGAAATTGATTTGGCGGCGATGTCTGCTGGAACATCTGGCCCTGCAGAATTTCAGGCGCGGTTTTTGCCACTCTGTAAAGGTGTGGCTGAACGTTACCATGACGAGAGTTATCCAAAGGTCATTTTGTTTATTGATGAAATGCACCAGATTATGCCGTCTTGTGAGGGCAGTGCCTATAAAGGGCTTTCAGAGGTTATGAAACCCTATCTGACCGTTGGGGATTTGCACATTATTGGTGCGACAACACTTGATGAATTTAGGATTTATGTTGCGATTGACCCTGCGATGGACAGGCGTTTTCAAAAGGTCAATCTGGCGGTTCCGAATGTTCCGCAGACCATTGAAATTGTAAAAAATCTGAAAAAAGGGTACGAGAAACACCATAAAGTGACGGTGTCCGATAAAGCGATTGAGATTATTGTACACCTGACCGAAGAGCATATGCGTAAACGTAATCAGCCCGATAAATCAATTATCATGATGGACGCTGCCATGGCACACCATGTTAAAACACATGGTATCGGTGGTGATTTGAATATGGATTCCGTGTATTACATGATTTCCAAGGAAACGGGAATCCACGCTGGGGCGCTCAAAAAAGATTAGACAGTCAGAGAATTTTTAAGAGCAAGAGCAGGGGCAGTTGTTGCCGTTGCTTCTGCTGGTCTGTACCCTGTGGCATTCGCCAGTGCAAAGTTTGCAATATGCCCTTCAGGGGCATTTGTTACGTTTACGCCATTGACGTTTAAACCTGCAGATAATTGCGCTATATGGCTTTTTGTTCCGCCAATACTGGATATTTCTACGTTAGCGCCAACGATCGACCCTATAGAATCTCCCACTTGAATATCTGACATTTATTTTTCCTTACCTTTTATGCGGCGATTTTAATTTCAATGTTGGCCACAGCCGAGATATAGGCTGGAAATTTAGGCACACCATTTAGAAATTCAATCATCCCGACTTTCGCTTTGCTGATTAACCGTTGCAAAACATCTGCACGGTCGCAGGCAATATCCCCGACTTCGCTTTCACCTGATTTGAAAATAATTCCTTTATTATGAACCTCTAATGTCAAAGGTAGGTCCTTTGGCAATTGGGTTGGAACAACAATGACAATCGAATCGTTGTCGCCTAATATAAAATCACAACTGTTAAACATCACACACGCCCTTGGTTTTGGTTTTTTGGTTTATTTTCGGGATTTTTATCCCTTTTACCCTTTTTATTATCTTCATCATGCCTAAATTTCCCTAATTATTAATTAACGGCTTTACGACTCTTTCTGGACGTTTTAGGGTATGGGCAGTTTCTCATTAAGGGCTTAATTGTATGAATATTCAGAAAATCTTGGTGACAGGTGCTGCTGGCTTTGTCGGGTTCCATTTGGTGGAACGTTTGGTGCGGGAATACCCCGACGCGCAAATTCACGGATTGGATAATCTCAATTCTTATTATGACCCACAACTCAAACATGCCCGTTTGGACATTCTGGCAAAATGCCCCCAATTTACGTTTCACAAATTGGATTTGGCCGACAGGGCGGCGATGGAAAAACTGTTTGCAGATGTGAAACCAGATATTGTGTTGCACATGGCGGCACAGGCAGGGGTGCGATATTCGATTGAAAATCCGCATGCCTATATCGACAGTAATATTGTCGGGTTTTTAAATATCCTTGAGGGATGCCGTCATCACGGTGTGCAGCATTTATTATACGCATCATCCAGTTCGGTTTATGGCGCGAATAAAAAGGTTCCGTTTTCAACTGATGACTTTGTGGACCATCCTGTATCCCTTTATGCCGCCACCAAAAAATCGAATGAATTGATGGCGCATACCTATGCGCATTTATATGGCGTTCCTGTGACGGGATTACGGTTCTTTACTGTCTATGGCCCTTGGGGGCGGCCAGATATGGCATATTTCAAATTTACCCAGTCAATTTATGCGGGTAAATCAATTGATGTTTATAACCATGGTGATATGAAACGCGATTTCACCTATATCGATGATATTGTTGAGGGGATATTGCGTTTGATGCCGATAATTCCGAAAACGGATGCTGCGCCATATGCCGTATATAATATCGGCAATAACCAACCCGAAGATTTGATGCAGATGATTGGTATTTTAGAAAAACTTATCGGCAAAGTTGCGGGTAAGAATCTGTTGCCGATGCAGGCGGGTGATGTGGTTGCCACCTATGCCGATATTGAACCGCTTAGCCGTGTGACGGGGTTTAAACCTACAACGTCATTAGAGGTTGGACTTGGTAAGTT
>CAZVSN010000072.1:5067-8034 GCA_964629455.1 uncultured Micavibrio sp.
TAATCTTTCGGTCTAACGCTTTCGCCATGTTGCGTGCAAGTTGGCGATGCGAGTTCGACAAATAAGGGCGCTATATCTGAGGGCTGTCGCAAATTTTCTCCCTGATACCCACCTGGAAAGACGGTTGCGAGCATATCTGTGTCCACTGCCCCCGGAATAATCGTATTGATTTTCAGGTTGGTGTGTTTGGTTTCTGATGCCCATGTATTGGCAAGCATCATAACAGCCGCTTTGCTGACCCCGTATTGACCACTGAAGGCATTTGGTGTGATTCCTATATCCGAGCCAACAAATATCGCGCGACCTGCGTCAGAGGCTTTGAGGAGGGGTTCTAACGTGCGTATCATCTGGACATTGGCAAGAACATTGATTGTCCATGTGTCACGCCAGTCTTTCATTTTGGAATGGGATATCGGGGTTAATGTGCCGAGTATGCCTGCATTGGCAACCCAGATATCCAGTTTGCCGAAGCGTTCTAAAATTGTTGGGCCTAAGGCTTCGAGTTCATCGAGCTTGGTGAGGTCGAAGGGCATAATGGTTGCCGTTCCACCATTTTTGGTGATTTCATCATAAATAGTTTCAAGCGTTGTTTTATTGCGGGCGAGGAGGATGACATGCGCACCTGCTGCTGCCAGTTCTTTGGCGGCAGCCGCACCAATGCCGCGTGATGCGCCCGTGACGAGAGCGATGCGCCCTTTTAGGGGTTTATTTTGGGGCATTTTAAGATGCTTTCTTCATTGTCTGGTCGGTCAGGGCTACGGGGTAGTCGCCCGTAAAACACGCATCGCAGAATTGTGGTGTTTTTGCATTGCGACCCGTTTCACCCATGGCGCGGTACAGACCATCTTCGGAAATAAATGCCAGACTATCGACACCGATAAAATCTGCCATTTGTTGAACGGAGTTTTTGGATGCCAGTAATTCATCACTGGACGGGGTATCGATGCCGTAGAAACAAGAATGCTTGGTGGGTGGGCAGGCAATGCGCATATGGACTTCTTTTGCCCCTGCGCCGCGCATCATTTCAACAATTTTCTTTGATGTTGTTCCGCGCACGATAGAATCATCAACCAGAACAATTGATTTGCCTTCAATCAATCCACGATTTGCATTGTGTTTGCGTTTAACGCCCAGATGGCGAATTTTCTGGGTTGGTTCAATAAAGGTGCGTCCGACATAATGGTTGCGGATAATGCCCAGTTCAAAGGGAATCCCTGCTTCTTGTGCGTATCCAATGGCTGCGGGAACGCCGCTATCGGGGACGGGCACGACTAAATCAACATTGCACGGGGCTTCTTGTGCTAAGACAACGCCAATATTTTTGCGTTTATCATAGACCGAGCGGCCTTCGATAATGCTGTCGGGGCGTGCAAAATAAATATATTCGAAAATGCAGAAACGGTGCGCTGCGGGCGCAAATGGTTTGTGGCTTTGAATACCTTGTTCGGTAATAACCACCATTTCACCCGGTTCGATGTCGCGGACAAAATCTGCACCGATAATATCCAGAGCGCAGGTTTCCGATGCAAGAATATAAGCGTTATCAAGTTTACCGAGAACGAGAGGGCGGAAACCGTTCGGGTCGCGAACACCAATCATTTTTCCCTCGGCCAGAATAATGAGGGAATATGCGCCTTCGATTGTTTTTAGGCTGTCGACAATACGGTCATAAACCGATGGTTTTTGGGACAGGGCAACCAAATGGATAATGACTTCGGTGTCGCTGGTCGATTGGAATATTGATCCTTGGTTGACCAGTTCGCTGCGCAGTTTCATGGCATTGGTCAAATTGCCATTATGGGCGACGGTAAACCCGCCGAATGATAAATCGGCATACAGGGGTTGAACGTTTCTGAGCATGGTATCGCCAGTTGTCGCGTAGCGATTATGGCCTACAGCGCAACGCCCTTTGAGGCGGGCGATAATTGCGGTGTCATTAAAAATATCATCGACCAGCCCAAGGCCGCGATGAACGAAATATTGTTTGTTTTGTTCGGATACAATCCCCGATGATTCTTGCCCGCGATGTTGCAGGGCATGAAGGCCGAGTGCAGTCAGGGTTGAGGCATCGTCATGGCCAAACACACCAAACACACCGCATTCTTCGTGTAGTTTGTCATCATCGTCATGGGACACAAACGGATGGGTGGTGAGGTTATTCATTGTATTTTCTTCCTGTGCTGTCCATTTTGTTTTCAATCAGGTTTTCTAACCCTTGACGCGCTTTGTCTGAATATCCAATTGAACCTTTGTCTGTTGAATCGGTTTCTTCTTTGGTTTCTGGTGTTATGCGTTTATCCCCCAGAATGTCAATTTCATTGAGTTTTTCGCGCGTTGTATTCACAACGTCTTCTGATGTTTCGTCTGATGACGGGGCAAACGACATCAGCCAGTTTGTTGTGCCTTCGATAAAGACCATTGTTCTTGATTTTTCGAACCATTCTTTTTTGGTGTCTTCGGGTAAGATAAAAAGATGAAAGGGCAAATAGAGGATGCCCAGAAAGAGCAGCCCGCGTGCCAGTCCAAAGAATATGCCCAGTGTTCGGTCAATCGGGCCGAGGCCAACGGCTTGCACTGCTTTTGAAATCAGGTAGCTGGCGAGTTGTAAGACCATGAAGACCAGAATGAAAATTCCGCCATAGGCACAAATTTGTGCGGCGATATCTGCGGGAATCAGGTCAAATATTTTCTCGGGGTCTTTGCCCTCTTCAATGCCAAACCATTTGGAGGTCAGAGGCACAACGCTTGCTCCAAAGGTGAGAGCAGCAAAACCGCCGCCTAGAACTCCTAAGATAGTTAAAACTTCACGGATAAATCCACGGAAAAAGGAAACCCCTGCGGATATCAACAGAACGGCTACAACGCCAATATCAACCAAAGCGGCAATATTCATAAGACAAAACCTTGCTGGATGTGTGTATAGGAAAGTGATAGGTGAAACCAGCACGTTTTGCAAGGTGATATTCG
>CAZVSN010000073.1:0-5974 GCA_964629455.1 uncultured Micavibrio sp.
ATCCATATAAATGAATATGGTCTTCGCGCACATGGGTTTCAATCATCAATGATACAGGTGAACCCGCATCACCAATAAAGCCTAACGTCCGACCACTGGCAAACACATGATACCCCACCCCACCCACATCAAGGATAAGGCTGTCTTGGAATATCGTATCAATTTTACCAGTTAATTTCGCGAACATATCAATACCTCTTTGCAGATGGTACATGATGGGCGTGGCAAATGGCAACGGCTAACGCATCGGCGGCATCAGCCGCCAAATCTGCGGGCGCGGTCGGCAATAACACCTTAATCATCATGGCAATTTGGTCTTTGGCGGCGTGTCCCGCACCAACCACAGACTTTTTAACGGTATTGGCGGCATATTCGCCCACCTCTAAGCCTGCGCGCGCAGGGGCAAGAATGGCAACGCCGCGCGCCTGCCCCAATTTCAAACTGGATGCAGAATTGCTGTTGACGAAAGTTTCTTCAATAGCAGATGTTTCAGGTTTGAATTCAGCAATGACTTTGGTCAGTTCCGCATCAATACGGCACAATCGCACAGCCATAGACTCGCTGGCTTTGGAACGAATAACCCCGGCAGCAACAAAATGAAGACGCGACCCTTCATGGTCGATAATACCCCATCCTGTTCGTTCTAATCCGGGGTCAATTCCCAATACGCGCATTATCCTGCTTTAACCTGCTGCGGCGAGTTTCGCCATATCTTCTTCACTCACTTCGAAATTCGTGGTGACGGTTTGTACATCATCACTGTCTTCCAATTGGTCAACCATTTTCAAAATGGTTGTGGCGGCTGCGGCATCAACTGTTGCCATGACATTTGGTCGCCAAATAATGGCTGCGCGTTCAGCCTCACCGAACTTGGCTTCCAATGCATCCCGTACACCGATAAATCCTTCGGGCGTTGTTGTAATTTCATGCCCCTCATCTGTGCTGTCAACATTATCTGCACCAGCTTCTAATGCGGCTTCAAACATGACATCGGGGGTGGCTTTGTCTGATGGGTAGACAATTTGCCCGATATGGTCGAACATAAATCCGACAGATCCCGTTTCGCCCAAATTGCCACCAAATTTTGTGAATGCAGCGCGAACTTCAGATGCTGTTCTATTTTTATTATCGGTCAATGCTTCAACAATCACAGCAACACCGTTAGGGGCGTATCCCTCATAACGGATTTCGACATAATCGGCGGTATCACCAATTCCCAAACCTGCATCAATTGATTTTTTGATACGGTCATTAGGCATGTTTTCGGAACGAGCAGCCTGTATAGCGGCACGAAGACGCGGATTGAATTCAGGGCTTCCGCCACCCAATTTGGCGGCAACTTGAATTTCCCGTCCTAATTTCGTGAAAACCTTGGCGCGCTTCGCATCTGCGCGACCTTTTTTATGCATAATATTCTTAAACTGCGAATGACCTGCCATAACAGAATCTCCTTATTTTCTTATGCCTTCCGATACCACGCCCCTTCAGGAAAGGCAACTCTGCATATATGGCAAAGCTTTAGAAAATGTTCATTCTTTTCCGTTACTCTAGGGTGTAATATCCTTCTGCGTGAACGACTCACCGAAAACACAATAATAACAAAAGAAACCAATGCGTTATGTCATATAATTTTGACCATGTCAGAGTTCTGATTATCGAAGACAACCAACCGATGTTGGAAATTTGCAAAACCCTTATGCTGACTTTTGGGGTGGGCGAAGTTCTGACCGCGCGAAACGGAGATGATGGATTCAAAGTTTTCTGCCGCGAAAATCCCGACATCGTGATTTCCGATTGGATGATGGCACCAACAGACGGTATTTCAATGACCCGCAGAATTCGTAACGATGCGATGAGCCCGAACCGCTACGTCCCTGTCATCCTGATGACAGGGTTCAGTGAGAAAAAACGCGTGGTACAGGCACGAGATTCCGGTGTGACAGAATTCTTGGTAAAACCATTTACAGCGCGGGATTTGTACAAACGGATTGCCCAGATTATTGAACGTCCACGCCAGTTTGTTCGCTCTGAAGATTTCTTTGGCCCAGACCGTCGCCGCAAAGCAGCCGAAAATTTTTCGGGGCCGTATAAACGCGATACAGATATTCAGAAAATGAAAGACCAGAAAATAAGAATGGAAGATGCGTCCCATCACTTGAGTAAACTGCGCCAAGAAGCAGGATTATCCAAGGGCGATAAGATAGACAGCAAAACCTTCGATATTGATTTTTCCTAAAGGCACATCATGACAGACGACCCTCATTACCATTATAAAATGCAGCCCAAACGGAACGCAGAATTTTTTACGCCACCCAACCCACTTAAATTAAAGGTTGGAAGCGGCGGTTTGTCGGAAGACATTCTGAACAAAGCCGAAGCCCTGCTACAAAACAACTCCATGGAATTTTCACCATTGGCTGAAATGTATCTGGATGCCATGATGAAAGGGATCGAACAAGCCAGAACGCCACCAGAGGGACTTGATAACGAAACCATTATTGCGGCTATTCTCTTTCCGGGAATGCAACTCAAAGCCAACGGCAGTATGTTTCACTATGATTTGATAACCCAGATTTCCGATCGCTTTATCCAATTCATGGAAGTAATTGACACCGTTGACAACGAAGCCTTGGAAATCATTCTGGCCTTCCACACAACCATCCGCGCCGTTCTTCTGGGGCGAATTAAGGGGGATGGCGGGAAACGCGGTGATGATTTGATGAACGCACTGATTGCGGCGTGCTATCGTTATTTTGAAAAAAATCCTGACAACAAAAAACCAGATTAATGCGTATTATTTAGGCGCGCACCTTTGCGAACAGGCACAATTGATTTTGCCAATCCTGTTTTATCATCCGTTTCCACAAAAATTCCGCACACACACCCATCGCCATCGGCGGGGGATAATTTATCGATGCTGAATTTGCGGGTAAATCGTTGAATGGGGACTTCAATACGCATACCAATCACGCTGTTAAAATCACCCGTCATACCCGCATCCGTTTGATATGCCGTTCCCTTTGGCAAGACTTGGGCATCTGCGGTGGGAATATGGGTATGCGTTCCGACAACACAGGAAATCCGACCATCCAAATAATGCGCCATCGCCATTTTCTCGGATGAAGCCTCACCATGAAAATCAAGGAAGCTAGCCTGCACAGATTTCATGAGAGGGTATTTGGTCACCAATTCATTCATCGCGGCAAACGGGTCATCCATCGGGTCCATAAATAACCGCGCCATGGCGTTTACCACCAGAATTTTTCGTCCATCACGCAGCGTATGAATAATATATCCGTTTCCCGGCGTACCACTCGGGTAATTGACTGGACGAATTAATTTTGGCTCGCGCTGGATATACGGAATAACTTCGCGCTGATCCCATGCGTGATTTCCAAGAGTAATAATATCTACTCCGTTATCAAACATCTCTGCGCAGATTTTTTCGTTAATGCCAATGCCATGCGCGGCATTTTCGCCGTTCACAATAATAACATCAGGTGTCAGATTTTGTTTCAATGCTGGCAAATACTGAATCAACGCTTCGCGTCCAGACCGTGCAACCACATCGCCGATAAATAATATTTTCATAGGGAATGTTTAGGGGTTTTAGGCCCTAAAGTCAAAAACCCTTTGCGGCGTGACAACCATATCTAGTTTCTGATCATGCGGCTCTGCTGGCAAAGCCAATAAAACCGCCTGTTCTGCGTAAGCCAGCCCCACCGCCAAAACGTCCTTTTTTGCCCGCAAAATGCGCAATGTTTCATCATAATGCCCCTGCCCATACCCCATTCTGTTGCCCGTCTGGTCAAATGCCAATAACGGAATAATCAAAATATCAGGCTCTAATAGGGGCGTTTTATCTTCAGGCTCAAATACGCCGAATGATGCATGAACCAGTTTCGTGGACTTATCCCATTTGGAAAAACTTAAATCCCGCCTATCGGCATTGATAATCGGCAAACACACGGTCACACCCCTGCCCCACAATTTCTCAACAATGGGTGACGGGTCAATTTCGCTTTTAACGGGATAATAAACAGATACGATTGCATCTTGTTTAACCTGAACTGCGGACAGAAAAATATCAGCGGCCTCATCTGCCCAATCGGGCATCACTTGCAACTGGTCACGAAATTGCTTGGCGCGCGCGCGGATTTGATTTTTTTCAGATAACATAAAAACCTGACATAGATAAAGAAAGCGGGAACCACGGTGGCCGTGTTGACGAAAAATCCGCGATGACCCTTAAAGTAAGGTGGGCGCCGTATATCCATGACCACGGTCACAGTAGGGACAGCTCCCTCGCAAGATTTGTATCGGTCAGTGGGATATATGGTCTTCACGCACCCCGCAGCACCCGAGATTGGTATAACCTAAAACCAGCAGAAAAGGTATAAAATAAAGAAATTATTCCTTTCCCCACAATCTATGACCATATTTCTTCCTTAAATACAGGATAAATAGCCATGTACCACCATGCATAACAACCATAGCAACAGGGAATAAGCAGGTTGCCACGGAATAGCTTTCCATCGCCAACAAGCTAAAAGAATAACCTATAACCATCATCCATTGAAACATGGCACTCTCGCCTTTTGGATCATGTAATGTTTTCCGAAGCATCGGGATAAAACTAACACTATCAATCAAAGTAACAATCAACGATGCAAGAACAGGAGCATGAAAAACAAAATATAAAGGGAAACATAACAAACAAAAAACCAATACAATATAATCAGAACGAACAATATCTTTTGTTCCATAACGAAATGATAGAACTGTAATAAGAATATTGAAACATGTGGTGCTTATTACAAACCATCCACCACCACCTGCGCCCTCAAAATTCTGAATAATTGCCACCATCAATGTGAGCAACGTCCATACAAGCCATGTAAAAGGATGTGGTCGGATACCACCTTTTGCCACCTGAACCGCGTATGGCAAATTAGCGCATATATCGACCGCAACGGATAAATAGGAAAATAAAAACAAGAACTACGCTGATTTCTTTTGAACGCGAGCGGTCAATTTTTCAACTTTTGCAGCCATTTGACCGATAATGTTCACCACGTTCTGCTCTTCATGCTGGGTCATGCCTTGATATTCAATAACATGGGGTGTGCCGTTGGCAGCAACGCCAGAGGCAACAGCCGAAATCTGCGGCGCGGCAGACAGTTTTTCATTCAAATCAAAAATTTCATCAGCCAGAACCAAAGTTGTCAACACCATGGTTTGGGCTTTATTGACAGATGCGCCCCCGCCAGACACCTGACGCAAACGTTGTTCAACATAATTGCCCAATTGTTTCAAACGCTGTTCTTGCCCGTCATCACAGGCAATACCGTAATTGCGACCATCGATGGATAAATTGACTTCTGCCATTTTAATCTCTCCCCTAATTCTTTTTATGCCCGAGCTTCACGGATTAATTTTTGAACCTTGTCGATTGTGGAATCCAGTTTCTTAGCCAAAATCAAAGCGCTCTCGTCATTAGCTACACGATTGGATTTCACAGGAATTGGCGAAGATGCTGCAATCGGCGCACCGAACAAATCTGTTTGACCTTCGATATGGTTTTTAGATTGATTTTGTTTCACGGATTTTGCGGCAACGGCCATTTCCTGAACTTTGATTTCCGCTTGATACGCGCGTGTTTCAGCAAGAGCGGCTCGCGCTTCGGCTTTGTCGATTTCTTTTTGCGCCTGAATCAACGCCTCGCCCATTTCAGCAACACGCGCTTCATAAACAGCGGCTTCTTCTTCGCGCTCCATCACGGCATCGCCCAATTGGTCAACCGCCAGAGAGAGATATTCCAGATAGCTATATACGTTCTCGATAGTCATTTTGGCCAGAATCCTTAAAGCATGTCCTTGGAGAATCTTTGTCTAAACAACAAAGCCTATCAAGGCAGGAGAATTCAGGTCAACTCCCGTCTGAAACTTATACCCATATCTTATTCAAATAATTG
>CAZVSN010000073.1:6074-7971 GCA_964629455.1 uncultured Micavibrio sp.
GAATTCAGGTCAACTCCCGTCTGAAACTTATACCCATATCTTATTCAAATAATTGGAAATAAGGGGGCTAACCCAATGCAACAGACATCTGTTGAAACGAAACTTGAGATTTTTCTGATATTTGCTTACGAGCATCCCGTTCTGCAGTTTCCAACAAAGCCACAACAGAATCATATTTTTTGTGAACAGCTGAGTTTGTATCCCCACCGATTTTCACATAACCACGCGCAATGTCCAAAGCGGTCATGCCCTTGTCGTTCTTTAAAAACAGATTAGCACCATGGTTAATATACTCACTGACTATTCTTTCATTCCCGACAATAGCCGCCAGCATCAACCCGCTATATCCAAAACTATCCTGATGATTGATATTCATCTTGGCAAAAATTTGTTCGGTTAACGGTGTTCTCTCTCTTTGACGGAAATAATAATAATTAAACGCTTGGTCAGCCCAATCTTTCGCCATAAATCTGTATATTTGATCATCACCCTTATGAAACGCAGAAATATAGGGGGTTTGATTGTTATTATCTCTGGTGATAGTGCTCGCACCTTTCCCCATCAGATACCGCACCATAATTGTATTATCGATATCTGCGAATAATCTCAACGCAGTTTTACCTTCAGAATTTCTGGTTTCGATATCAACGCCCTGCTTCAGGAAAGACGGAATGATTTTAACCAACTTGGCAATGTGATCATATTCAACAGGCATTTGAAACCCTGCCTCATGCCCCCGTGCTTTTTCTTGTGCTTTTTCTTTGGCTTCGGCACTTTTGGTCAATCGAACAATACGTTCAACCGTGTCCATAAATAACTTGTTCATGTCCTTTGTCGCGCCCGTTGTTACCACAGGTGCTGCCTGATTAAATCCACCCAAATTCACGCGGGATGACACGCCATTTTCAATTGATTGAACCATTTTATAACCCTCTTTTAAATTCTTTTGACAGATAATATCAGAATTTCTGGAGCATTTGTATCATTTCCATATTGATTATGTCAATAAAAAACCCCTCGCAAACTCCCTAAAATTGTCTATAAAAGCATAATTCTGATTCAAAATAAGGATTTTTGCATGATTTCCCCCTCTTCGCCTGATTTCCGACCCATGGCCAACGCTATCCGCTTTTTGGCGGCCGATGCTGTTGATAAAGCAAATTCAGGGCATCCGGGAATGCCAATGGGTATGGCGGACGTGGCAACCGTCCTTTATTCCAAATTTTTAAAATTCGACCCGAAAAATCCGACATGGGCTGACCGTGACCGTTTTATTTTGTCGGGTGGTCATGGCTCTATGCTCCTCTACGCTGTCAATTATCTGACAGGGTATGAATTGATGACAATTGACCAGATTAAAAATTTCCGTCAATTGCACTCTTTGACGGCAGGCCACCCAGAAATCAATCACGCCGCAGGGATCGAGATGACCACAGGTCCATTGGGTCAGGGCATTGCAACCGCCGTTGGCTTTGCACTCGCGGAACGTATTTTGAACGCACGGTTCGGCAATGACCTTGTGAACCACAAAACCTATGTGATGTGCGGCGATGGCGATTTGATGGAGGGGATTTCCCACGAATCCTGCTCTCTCGCGGGTCACATGAAACTGAATAATTTAATTGTAATGTATGATGATAATAATATCTCGATTGATGGCGACACGTCCCTCTCATTTACCGAAGACACGCTGAAACGTTTTGATGCCTATGGCTGGACAACGCTCCGCGCTGACGGACATAATTTTGCATCGATTGAATCCGCTCTGGCTGCTGCCCAAACATCCGACAAACCTGTCTTGATTGCCTGCAAGACCACCATCGGTTTCGGGTCGCCAAATAAACAGGGAACACACGGCGTTCACGGCTCTCCCTTGGGTGCAGACGAAACCGCCGCC
>CAZVSN010000074.1:0-1632 GCA_964629455.1 uncultured Micavibrio sp.
ATGCCAATACCGAAATTAAAAACATTAAATCAGACCTGAACCAATACACTATCAACACGCCCTGCAACACAATCCCCGCACCACCAATTGACGGCGTGAAGTGGAAATAGAAACTGACAGATATGTTTGATGTTTAGTTTTTCATATCAACATATCATTCCCCCTTCTCTCCCCCCAAAAAATCCTATAAAAACAAAGGGTAACTTTTTGGGGAGATTCTCACACTATGACTGACACAGCATCTGCTATCCGCGTTGAAACCGATTCCTTTGGCGAACTCGACGTTCCTGCCAACCATTATTGGGGTGCTCAGACCCAACGATCCCTCGGGAATTTCAAAATCGGTGGTGAACGCATGCCCGCACCGCTCGTCCGTGCGCTTGGTGTGATTAAATCCGCCGCCGCACAAACCAATATGGCGTTAGGTGTTCTGGATGCAAAATTAGGCGGAGCCATTGTCCAAGCCGCAGAAGAAGTTATGGACGGCAAAATGGTGAACGAATTTCCATTGGTTGTCTGGCAAACAGGGTCAGGCACACAAACCAACATGAATGCCAACGAAGTGATTTCCAACCGCGCCATTGAATTATTGGGCGGCGTGATGGGCAGCAAGAAACCCGTGCACCCCAATGACCATGTGAACATGGGTCAATCATCCAATGACACATTTCCGACCGCCATGCATATTGCGGCGGGCGAACAAATTATTCATGAATTAATCCCCGCCCTTGAATATTTTCATGCGGCGTTAGACAAAAAAGCCAAAGAATTCGACCATATTGTGAAAATCGGGCGCACCCATTTGATGGATGCAACACCCCTTACCCTCGGTCAGGAATTTTCGGGATACGCCAAACAAATTGAATTTTCAATTGACCGTGTCAAGGCAACCTTCCCCCGTTTGATGCAATTGGCGCAAGGCGGCACAGCCGTTGGCACAGGCATTAATTCCAAAAAGGGTTTTGCCGAAGCCTTTGCAAAGAATGTTGCAAAAGTTACTGGCCTCCCATTTGTTACCGCCGAAAATAAATTCGAAGCCTTAGCCGCGCATGACGCAATGGTTGAAGTATCAGGCGTTTTAAATACCATCGCAACATCGATGATGAAAATTGCCAACGACATCCGCCTCCTCGGCTCTGGCCCACGGTGTGGCATTGGCGAAATTATTCTCCCCGAAAATGAACCAGGGTCATCCATTATGCCTGGTAAAGTTAACCCAACCCAATGTGAAGCCATGACCATGGTCTGTGCCCAAGTCATGGGCAACCATGTATCTGTTACGATTGCAGGGTCAAACGGGCATTTTGAATTGAACGTTTTCAAACCCGTAATTATTTTCAACGTATTGCAATCTATCCGTCTGATTGCCGATTCCGCCCGTTCCATGACCGATAATTGTGTCGCAGGGATTGAGGCCGATGAACGCCGCATTTCAAAACTCCTCAATGAAAGCTTAATGTTGGTCACCGCGCTCAACCCGCATATCGGGTATGACAATGCGGCAAAGATTGCCAAAAAAGCCCATCATGAAGGCACATCGCTCCTCGAGGCGGGTAAAGAACTCGGCCTGATGACCGAAGACCAATTCAAATCATGGATTGTGCCAGCAGATATGGTGCATCCGAAGGATTA
>CAZVSN010000074.1:1732-7892 GCA_964629455.1 uncultured Micavibrio sp.
AAGACCAATTCAAATCATGGATTGTGCCAGCAGATATGGTGCATCCGAAGGATTAAACGTGACAAAACACGGCGATTTATCCGCACCCGTTATCAAACGATCCGTCACTATTGCTGGGCACGCGACATCTGTATCCCTCGAACAACCATTCTGGGATGAATTGGTGCGCGTTGCCGCCCGACAAAAGAAAACCGTTTCCGAACTCATCGAAGACATAGACACAGCGCGCCAGACGAATTTGTCGAGCGCGCTGCGTTTATTTGTATTGTACGAATTAAAATCGCAATAATTATTTCACGATTATTTTCCGAACAGACCTTGCAAAGCCTTAACCGCTTCTTGAGCCGCTTGTTCTTTTGCAGTTGGTTGTGGCGCGGGTGCAACCGATCCGTCCGTTGCGGGTTCTGCTGGTGCTGGGGCATTACTTGGAACACCCAATAATTTTCCCAGTTTATCTTCGATTAATTTTGCCGCTTTTTTCTGCAATTTATTTTGCAGATAATTATTGATGATATCACCACCAGAATTAATTGGATTATCAAGTGGCCCACGAATAGAAAAATCAAACGGAGGGATATCGGTATCTTTCACCGTCATTGTATTTTTCAAATCAACAGTCCATGAAGGCAAATTCACATTTCCTGTGCTGTTCAATGTTGCTTTCGGGCCATCGAAATAAATCTTACTGAAATTTACAATTCCGTTCTGAATCGCAAATTCAGAATTGAAATCACTAAATTCAGTTGAACCGCTTTGGAATGTCTGGAACAGACTTCCCGCACGTTCCAATGGTTTATAACTTCCCTTGGCCGTTGCTGCGAGTTGCGCCGCATCAACACCTTGGACAATAATGTTTTTGCCGTTGGCCGTGCCTTTGCCGCCCAATGTTTGAACAAGTGCCGCAGGCGAAGCCCCCGTTGCATTGATCGACACATCAACCCCCGAAATGGTTCCTGTCAATGTATGGGATATTTTGCCCGTCGCCGCAGATATTAACCCCGCCGCATCGACATTATTGGCTTTCATCTTCATATCAAGTGTCAAAGGATCTTTATTGCCTGCACCAGATTTAATGGTACCGTTAATCGATGCATTACCACCGAACAACCCTGCACTGACATCATCAATATTCAATACACCATTATTCAGTTTGAATGCGAAATTGGCATCAGTCAATTTCCACATATTCTGGGTAATGCTTTTCGCCTTAATTTTCAAATCAGCATCAAATGATTTCATCCATGCTGTATCAATTGTATCGCGCGACCATCTGTCGCCTTTACCCGAAGATGGCGTGGCCTGAACAGTGCCTGCGTTTGATGCACCAGAGTTAGTCGCCGATGGCAAAACGATATTGCCCAAATTCAATGCACCAGACATGGACATTTTAGGTTTGGTTGATGCAGAAATATTTCCTGCGATTGTTGTCTGACCCAATTTTCCATTCAAGTTGGATACATTATAGGTATCTGTCCCCCAGTTCACATCGCCCGATATATCCAATGCGCCCGCAAAACCGCTTGAACCAGAAAACCCTGGTTGGAGTTTTCTCATCGCATCATTAAAATTCGGGTGTTTGATAGTGAATTTCAATGCATTGATAACAGGCGTGCCAACTGGGTCAGCCACAGTTCCTGCACCCGTTACATTAAATTGCATTGCGGATATGGTTGCCCCGAACCCCAAATTTTGCAAATCACCTGTAAAATGTCCATTTAATCCCGCCGCCCCGATTTTGCTCGGCAATTCTGGCGGAGTTGAAACATAGGTTGTTATCAATTTGTCGGCATCTGGTGTTTGCGCCCGAACAGTCAAATCCATATCGGATAAAGATTGTGTTTTGCCAATACTTCCTTTGACATCAATAGATGTATTGTCTGGCAAGTTGACCGATGCATTGGAAATCATCAATGATCCGTTGCGACTAACAATATCGGCTTTTATCGCCTGATATGTTTTTCCGCCCGTGGTGAGTTTTGCAACATCTGCGCGTACACGCCCCGTAAACGGCATAGAGAAGCCCATGCTGGCCGCATCTTTTTTAGAAGATGTTGCGGCATTGTCGCCAGACGATGAAGAATCTCCGCCGCCTGCCAATTTTTTCTGCAAAACGTCGAGATTGATTTCATCGGCATTGACCGCGATATCAATATCTTTGTTCGCACCCGTTCCCACAACACCATTCACAGTGATGTTATTGCCCTGCGTTTGTACGTTTGCGGTTGCGATTTGAATTTTATCACCCTCAACCGAAGCCTTAGCCGCAATTTTTAAATCAGACAATAATTGCACCAATGGCGCGGCGTCATTCCCCGCCTTTGCTTTGGGATTCAGGTTAATGGATAATTGAGGTTGGCTGTTGTCACCCAATCCATCGACCGCCATTGACCCCGAATAACCGATAGCGCCCAATGACATCGACATATCATCCAAAGCAACACGCGTGGATGAATACATCAATTTACCTGCAATCAATGCTTTTCCGTCCAGACCTTTTGGCAAATCTGGTGATGACCCTGTAAATCCTTTGGCTGCTTTTGCAATATCATCAATCTCGATATTCACATCGCCATCAGCCGCTTTGTTTTTGGAATCAACCGTTCCAGAAAACCCTAATTTCGCACCAGATTGTGAAGCCGTGAGGCTGGCTTGAATCGGATAACTGCCTTCTGCGGAATTAATCTCGCCTGATGTTGCCTTTAATTCTATTTTCTGACCCGACCAAACCGTGTCGCCTGTTATATCGAATGGGCCTGACAGGCTATCTGCGCGCAGAGTCAGGTTTAAATCATCCAATTGTTGTTTGCTTCCTGATTGTTGATTATCAACAATCAACTGACCATTGTTGATTTGGATTTTATCAACCGATATGTCCATTGGTTTTTCTGCATCAGGGGACGATGGTTGTTCATCAGATGCGGCAGTGGTATCACCAGATTTCGGCTTTGCCATCCATGTTTGGTTTCCGCCCTTTGTAGTGAGCAAAGTCACCACAGGAGAATCCAGTGATACATTTTTAATTTCAATTTTTTTAGATAACAAAGGGCTTAATGCAACTTGCACATCTGCCTTGGCAATCGAGAGGATAGTTTGTTGCCCAGATTTGACAGACAATTCATTAACCGATGCATGAGGCAAAGGCATCAGACCCAAATTAATATTGCCGTTCCAGTCAATTGTATATCCTGTTGCTTCTTCGACCTTGGATACCACCATTGATTTATATTTTTGTTGATCAATCACTTGGGTTGCGACCAGTCCCGCAGCCCCCGCCAACAACGCCAAACCAATTGCCGTTCCCGCCAACCATTTCACCGATTTCGGCAATCGACGCGGAATATCATCAAAACCATTTGACCCATTTGATGTTTCCATCTGGGTTTCTGGTGTCTGGGTGTCGTCGTTTTTAAACTGTGGGAGCGCCATGGTTTTTAATCCTATCAAAAATTTGAGCCAATCCTATTGTTATAGAACTGGCTCAGCTTTAAGAAAAGTCAAAAATGTGAATAAACTTGCGTTATGCAGCCATATATTGCCCGCCATTGACGGTCATGGTTGCCCCCGTAATAAACGCAGCCTTATCAGATGACAAGAATGCCACCATATTGGCGATTTCTTCGGGTTTGCCCATGCGCGCCGCAGGAATTTGACGAATAATACTGTCCAAAACTTCCTGTGGCATGGCGGATGTCATATCGGTTGCGATATAACCAGGGCAAATGGCATTCACCGTAATCCCTTTGGCGGCACTTTCCAGAGCCAAGGCACGGGTAAAGCCGAGCATCCCCGCTTTTGCAGCAGAGTAATTACATTGCCCCAATTGTCCCTTTTGCCCGTTAATCGATGAAATATTGATAATGCGCCCGAATTGACGGGTGCGCATTCCTTCAATCACTGCACGGCACATATTGAAACAGGATGTCAGGTTTGTTTCAATCACAGCGTGCCAGTTATCTTCGGGCATTTTATGCAACATTCCGTCTTTGGTAATGCCCGCATTATTCACCAGAATGGACACAGGCCCCAATGCACCTTCAATATCAGCAATCGCTTTCTGACAGGCGGCATAATCTGCAACATCTGCTTTGAATACTTTTGCACCTGTATCTGCCTCGCATTTCTGTGCGGCTTCGTCATTGCCATGATAGAGCGCAGCGACTTTATACCCTTCGGCAATCAGAGCTTTGGTAATCGACAAACCGATACCGCGTGTTCCACCTGTTACAACTGCTACTTTCGACATTTATCTTTTTCCTTTTGAATTATCTTTCAACACATAATGCGATACCCATACCGCCACCAATACACAGAGTTGCCAGACCTTTTTTCGCATCACGGCGTT
Source organism: uncultured Micavibrio sp. (assembly GCA_964629455.1). Lineage (GTDB taxonomy): Bacteria > Pseudomonadota > Alphaproteobacteria > Micavibrionales > Micavibrionaceae > UBA1573. The sequence goes on from CAZVSN010000074.1 coordinate 6,075, forward strand.
TCATTTCGTGAAGCAAGGTCGTGAGCACGCGCGCACCAGATGCACCAATCGGATGACCCAGCGCGATTGCACCACCATTCACATTGACCTTATCCGTATTCAGACCCAAGTCTTTGATAACAGAACAGGATTGCGCCGCGAATGCTTCGTTGGCTTCAATCAAATCCAAATCTGCAACTGTCCATCCCGCTTTTTTGAGCGCCTGTTGAGATGCAGGGATTGGCCCCGTTCCCATGATGGACGGATCAACACCCGCAGTCGCCCATGATGCAATAGTTGCAAGTGGTGTAAGACCACGTTTTTTTGCCTCTGACCCGCTCATCAACACCAAAGCCGCCGCACCATCATTAATGCCTGATGCATTTCCTGCGGTTACTGTTCCGTCAGGTTTAAACGCAGGGCGCAATGCACCCAGACTTTCAAGTGTTGTCCCAGCGCGTGGAAATTCATCCGTATCAAAAACAATTTCTTGTTTCTTTTGTTTAATCGTCACAGGGGCGATTTCATCTTTGAATTTTCCTGCTTTAATCGCTGCCTCAGCCCGTTGTTGTGACGTCGCCGCCAACCCATCTTGGTCGGCACGGGTCAACGCATATTTGTCCGCAATATTTTCGGCGGTAATGCCCATATGATATCCGTTAAACGCATCCCACAGACCATCTTTAATCATGGTATCGATAAATTCCATGTTGCCCATTTTCGTGCCGTTGCGTAAATTCGCAGCGTGCGCAGATTGGCTCATGCTTTCCTGACCACCCGCAACCACGATTTTTGCATCGCCATTTTTAATCGATTGCAAACCGAGTGCGACAGCACGCAAACCAGAACCACAAACCTGATTAATTGTGAACGCTGTTTTCTCAGCTGGGATACCTGCGGCGATTGCCGTTTGGCGCGCAGGGTTTTGTCCGCATCCTGCGGTTAACACTTGCCCGAAAATTAATTCATCAACATCGGTTGGTGATACACCCGCATCATTCAATGCGGCAGTGACGGCGATTTTTCCCAAATCAACAGCAGACAGGCTGGATAAACTTCCCAAAAACGAGCCAATAGCAGTCCGTTTCGCCGATACGATAACAACGGTATCTTCTGACATAAAAACCTCCAGTCATGTGTGATTTGAAATATGCGCGGACTATGACGCAAAAGGTTAACAATTTAAAGGGTGGTTATTTGCTGCAACGCACACATAATCTATGGCGTTTTACCAAAGTTCTGTTAAAACACCCGTCATGGATATGATTTCTCTTTTAAAGACCTTCGGGTACGCAGGTGTATGGACAGCCCTTTTTATTGAAGGCGCTTTTATTTTTGGCATTTTCCTTCCGGGAGACTCTCTCCTGTTCCCTATCGGCATTCTGGCAGGTCAGGATGTTTTCAATTTATGGATTATGTTGCCTGGTTGTTTTATTTCTGCCTTCCTTGGCAATCTTGCAGGGTACGAAATTGGAAAACGATGGGGGCCTGCCATCATGAAAAAATATGGCGATAAATTTATCAAACAATCCCATCTTGATAAATGTCATCACTTTTTTGAAAAATATGGCGCGTTTACAGTAGTGATTGCCCGATTTATCCACTTTGCCCGCACCTTTGTTCCTTTTATAGCAGGCATGACACGCATGAATTATCCGCAATTTGTGGGTTACTCTGCTTTGGGCGCAGTTCTCTGGGCGATGGGTGTTCCCCTGCTCGGCTATTTTGTTGGAAATCTTTTGCCAGATGGCAGTATCGATAAATATTTGTTGCCGTTTATCGGATTGATTATTCTGGCCGTTGCCGCAAAACCGATTAAAAACTGGATACTATCCAAAA
>CAZVSN010000075.1:0-4852 GCA_964629455.1 uncultured Micavibrio sp.
ACAAGTCCCTGCGGATTCATTTGTTTGTTAAGTTGGGTGGTTTATAACCCGATTTTGACCTTTAATACAAGCATTTTTCGCGCCATATTATTTTCATAATATTCATAGTTTCATTCTTGAGCGAGTGTAATACCCAAGGGTAAGGGATATGGGCCACCAGAAAACCAACCATTCTGTACTGAGGTTGATCATAATTCCTCCAAAATCAGCGATTCCAAAAGCGGCGCCCATCAAAATCCAGCCAAGAATCCATTTTGTTTCGGATGAGTTGTATTGGCGTCTTACCCAATGCTCTTTTAAAATAAGAAAGTAAATTGATAACAGTAAGAGGAGTCCGACTATTCCGCCCTGATAAAGGGTGCTGAGGTAAAGGCTGTGAATATGGCTTGCAGGAGAAACAACGCCGTTCGGTTTTGTGTATGTATAGTGAGGGTTACTGGCAAGACCATTTCCAAAGATGGGTCTTTCTGAAATCTGCTGCATTGCGCTATGCCAGATTTCAAACCTTCCTGTCGTATGACGTTCTAAAACTGGAGTATCTTTTAGGGTAATATAGGTGGGAATAGAAAGAAGGGCGAGTCCTATTATAATATAGATCAGTTTCTTTATTTTTTGTTTTGCGTTCGTAAGGTAAAGGCAAAGAAGTGTTAGAATCAGTCCAAGAAATGGTCCTCGTGATTGAGTCAGAAGAATGACAATCAAGGGGGGAAGGGTCATTGCTATTTTAATTATATATTCCTTATTGCGGCTATATTTTTCTGATGAAGAGCCCAAAAGAATTGCAATCACTGCAAGAGAGTAAACGAGAGAAGCTTGAACTGGGTTTTCTGCGCGCCCCATTCCTTCCAACCTGATTGGCGTTACTGCAAAGCCGTTCATATAAATATAGTTTATAATCAAAATAATGGACGATGATATAGCCCCGAAGATATATGTTTTTTTAATGTTTTTAATAAAGTCTGGTTTTTTATAAGCTATTAAAAAAGTTGAAAGGGTTGAGATTCCAAGGAATAAAAAAAGTTTTCCTTTTTCAAAGATACGACCTTCTTCATTTGTTTCTGACCAGAGTACTGAAAAAGTCATATAAGCCAAAAAAATTAAGACTATTCTACATATAGATTTATTTTCAAGTAGTAACTCTTTTAATTCACTTTTGTTTTTTAAAATAAGGGCCACCATAAAAGGGATTGATATATAAAAAATATTTCTCAAAACTATGGTTGGGCAGAAAAAAAATAGTGGAGCAATAAGTGGGGCGAACAAAGCGGAAATATATAGCAACTTGTCCTGATAAAAGGATGCCTTTTCGTGATGGAGTGTTTTAAGTAAGTAATTATTTATCATGTTAATTTTTTCCAAATAGCTCTATCCATTGCGCAGATTTTTTTGACCATGATGAATCTTTTTTGTGCAAAATGGCATTTGTGCTGAGGTGGGACCAAGTATCATTGTTATTTAATACGTCATTAATTTTATTTGTAAAATCTTTATTGTCTTTGGCTATAAATCCATCATAACCATCTTTTACCCGTTCTTTTAATGCTCCAATTCCAAATGTTATAACAGGGATTCCTAAGCATTGGCTTTCTAATGCAGACAAACAAAATGTTTCATCTGGATGCCCGGGCGTCAGAACTAATCGTATCTGCGAAAGACTCCTTATGAGGTTTTCCCTTGGTTGGCGACCTTCGAAATAAATCCCATAGTTTGACAAATCGTTTCTTTTGTATTGAGTTTCGCTATACACGAATAACTTGGCATCTGGGTTTTGGGGGGATATAGAGTTCTTCCACAATGAAACCATCTCTTCCAACCCTCTGTAGGATTGAGAAATAAAAGCTGCATGGGGCGGGGGGGGTAACATGGAATCTGATGTCGGATAATTCAAAATACTATCCTCAATGCCGTGTTTAATAATGGTTGGGTTTTTTGCAGGAAGCAAAAATGGATATTGATTTTGATGATATGTTCCTAAAAAAATTGTTGTCGGGTTCCATCTTATTAGGGGAAGTAATCGGCTTTTACGAATTGTCTTCCAGTAGCTGACAGGATTGTGATGCCATAAATAAGGTTTAAAATTCTTATGGTCAGAATTCTTTGCATAAACATCAAAAAGTTTTGGGTCGTTACAGGCAATAACAATATCAGCCTTAAAATTAGTAAGTTTATCTTTTGGTGACCAGGTGATTTGTTTAAATTCAATGTCATTATTAACGTTGCTGAAAACCCTTACTTTAAGGTTTGAGTTTGTTAGAGCGCGAGAAAGAGAAATAATGCAACGCTCAATGCCTCCTAATGGAGTGGTTTCTGCGTCCATCTCGGTATAAACAGTTTTAGTGCAATCCAATATGGCTATATTCAATGGTTTCCCCCAAATTTTTCAGTTGGCCAAGGGTACTGTCTTCGAATCGTATTGAATGACATATCTACAAGATATTCTGTGACCATTTTCTGGTGAAAAACTTGATGAATTTTTTCATACCCATTTTGCGCAATTCGTATGCGCTCTGCATCGTGGGTATAATAATATTTTATTTTATCAATTAGGTCGGGTGTCGAATGATAGGAAACAAACGTATCATTACCTAAAACATCTTGATAGCGCGGAGATTCATGGGCAAAGACCATCAATCCATTTGCCATGTAATGCGTCATTCTGTCGGATGAGTAGAGATAATAATCTTCTGTTTTGTTGATAATCAACCCCATTTTTGAAGACGATAATTTATCCAGATAATTGTGACCGAATATTTTTTTGTTATTAATGCCTGCGCCATAAATATCCATTTTTATATGTGGCAAGTTCTTTATAATGTCGGAAGCCATTGATTGACGGTGATCGTTTGTTCGCATGGCCCCTGCCGCAAAAAACAAATCAGTATCACAATTTTTATTCTCAAAAGCGCGCCCAATATCAATAGAGTCATCGACAAGATTGGGAATAAAAGCAGAGAATGTTGAGTGGGTAGAGAATTCTTTGAGTGCGTCGCCTGCGGTTGTGATAAAGATGCCATCAACATTATCAAGTCTTTTGTTAAGGGTATTACGATTCTTGGTTTCAGATAGAGGGTCAACATTCAGATGGATGATTTTGACGTTCTGACATATTTTTCGAATGTCTGACAGGGTTTCATTTTTTATAAACTGACAATGAGAAATGATAACCAAGTTTGGTTGAAAGTCGTGACAGTTCTTTAGCAAAAAGTTGTTGGTTTTATTTATTCCAAGTCTGCTCGATTTAAATGGGTTGGACAGTCTGGCAACATCTTTGTCATTAAAAATCTGTACAAAATGCCCATTACGGATAAGGCCATTGATAATTCTCTGTGGAAACAGATAAAATCGATCGCTATTTTCTAGTCCGCCAGAATTGCCAACATAAAGAATTCTCATGATAGCGCAGATTGGCATAGTGCCTATGGTTTTTCAAGTATGTCCATTGATAAGCCCTGTAATAAAATACAAACGGGAGTGTATGTGGGAAAAGTATTTTATTTTATTTCAACAAGTCAGGTCGACGGTTTCTGGTCAGTTCTAATGACTGTTCCAACCGCCATTTTTTGACGTTTTCATGGTGACCTGAGGTTAAAATATCAGGCACAGGGCGTTCCACACCGTTGGCATCTGTCCACAGGGCTGGGCGGGTGTAATGCGGGTATTCGAGGAGCCCGTCAGAGAAACTTTCCTCAATCGGGGTATCGGCATTGCCCACCGCACCGTCCAGCAAACGGATACAGGCATCCATTAAAATATGTGCCGCCATTTCGCCGCCCGTTAAAACATAATCGCCGATGCTGATTTCTTCAAAATCATGCGCGTCCAATACGCGTTGATCAACACCTTCGTAACGTCCGCATAAAAGAGTAAGGACAGGTTCTTTCGCAAGTTCCTTGACCAAGTCTTGATTAAGCACGCGTCCGCGCGGGGAGAGATAAATTTTACGACCCGCAGTTGGGAGTGAGAGCAGGGCACGTTCAATCACATCTGGCTTCATCACCATGCCTGCGCCACCGCCAAAGGGAACATCATCGACGGTTTTATGTTTGTTATCTACGGCATAATCACGAATATGGGTTGCGGTGAAAGACCATATATTTTGCGCCATGGCGCGCCCCGTAACCGAATGGCCCAAAGGGCCAGGGAATAATTCAGGAAACAATGTCAGAATTTGGAATTTCATTTTCTGACCCATGCCATCTATGCCATGAATTCTTCGGCAGGTTCAACAACCACAATTTTTTGTTCAAGGTCTATATCCTGAACATAGGGCTCTGCGATTGGCAGGTAATAGGTTTTGCTGCCATCAATCGGTTTGATTTCAATCAGGTCGCTCGCGCCGAAATTTTCAACGGCGATAATTTCACCAATTTTATGACCCTCAGCATTAATGGCTTCACACCCGACGAGGTCTTCCAGATAGATTTCATCGCCCTCAGTTTCGGGGAGTTGGTCACGATTGATAAATAATTCAATGCCGCGCAATAATTCGGCTTGGTTACGGTCAGCAATCCCATTAACTTCGGCGAGCCAGTCGCCTTTCAGGGCGTTTTTCAATTTGATGGTATATGATTTTCCATCGCCACCCTGTAACGGGTTGTAATTTTCAATGTCCTGTGGGTTTTCAAGATGAACAGACAGTTTGACGAGCCCACGGATGCCGTGTGCGGTGCGAATATCGGCTATATGCAGTTTTTTTTGTGTCATGTCTTTTTAAAAATGGACTCCCGCTTTCGCGGGAGTGCCAGATACCTTTAAAATTATTCTGCAGCAGGTGCTTCGGCAGCAGATTCAGCCGGAGCTTCAACAGGTGCCGCAGCCGCAGCAGCCGCAGCTTCAGCTTTTTTCGCTTTTT
>CAZVSN010000075.1:4952-7884 GCA_964629455.1 uncultured Micavibrio sp.
GCTTCAACAGGTGCCGCAGCCGCAGCAGCCGCAGCTTCAGCTTTTTTCGCTTTTTCTTTAATGCGTTCTTGAGCTTTTGCTTTTGGTTGAGCTTTTTGAACAGATGTGCGTTTTTCAGGCATAGGAGCCAAACCAGCTGCACCCATAAAGAATGAAACGCGTTCTGTTGGTTGTGCGCCAACGCCAGTCCAGTATGCAATGCGCTCGCCGTTCAATTTAACGCGGTTGCCGCTATCTTTTGGTTGACGTGGATCATATGTTCCAACTTTTTCAATGAAATTACCGTCGCGTGGTGCGCGAGCATCGGCAACAACGATTGCGTAGAAAGGTGCTTTTTTGCGGCCTTGACGGGCCAGTCTAATTTTCAGTGCCATGTTATTTTCTCCTTTTACAATTGACTGATTTAAATATGTTTAGTTATTTCTTTTTGCGGTTTTTCTTGGTTCCGCCGCGTGCGGCAAGCCCCCCGAAACCACCGCCAAAACCACCACCGAAGCCGTTCATGCCCAGCATTTTTTGTTGTCCCAGACCTGCGAGAGGGCCAGAGAGGTTTAATGCAGGTGCAGTACCGCTTTCGCGTTGTAATTCAGCAATCTTGTCTTGGTCATCTTTGCCCATGAAATTTTTCATGGCGCCCATCATTCCACCAACGCCCATTTTTTTCATACGGCGCATCATGGTTTCCATTTGCTCGTATTGTTTAATGAGTTTGTTGACATCCTGAACGGTGGTTCCTGAACCTGCCGCAATACGTTGGCGGCGTTTTGCGTTCAGAATAGATGGTTTGACACGTTCTGTTTTTGTCATCGACAGGATAATTGCTTCCTGATGTTTCAAAACAGAATTATCCAGATTGGCATTATCGATTTGGTCGGCATAACGACCCAGCCCCGGCAACATTTTCATGAGCGATCCAATGCCGCCCATACGTTTCATTTGGCGGAATTGGTTGAGCATATCATTCAGGTCGAATTTTCCTTCGTTAAACCGACGCGCCATATCTTCGGCTTCGTTCTGGTTAACGGTTTCAATGGCTTTTTCAACAAGGGATACAACATCGCCCATACCCAGAATACGGCTAGCGATACGGTCGGCATGAAACGGTTCTAACGCGTCCCATTTTTCACCGATACCCAATAATTTAATGGGCTTACCCGTCACAGCGCGCATTGACATCGCGGCCCCGCCGCGTGCATCACCATCAACACGGGTCAGCATTAAACCAGTAATACCGATTTTGGAATCAAATGCGGATGCAGTGTTAACTGCATCTTGCCCTGTCATAGCATCCACAACCAGTAATGTTTCAATAGGTTTGGACAGGTCGCGAATAGCAACCACTTCGTTCATTAAAATATCATCAATTGCCAAACGACCCGCAGTATCAAGCATGATAACATCGTATCCGCCCAATCGACCTTCGGTCATGGCGCGTTTGGTAATGGCTATCGGGTCTTCACCAGCAACGATAGGGAGTGTTGCAACGCCTGTTTGTGTGCCGAGTTGTGCCAATTGGTCTTGCGCCGCAGGACGATAGGTATCAAGCGATGCCATCAACACTTTTTTGCGCATCTTATCGGTCAAATATTTTGAAATCTTGGCGGTGGATGTGGTTTTACCAGACCCTTGCAAACCAACCATCAGGTAGACAACAGGCGGCGTGCCAGTGAATGAAAGCTCGGTATTGTCTGCGCCCAACAGATTGACCATTTCGTCATTGACGATTTTGACAACCATTTGTGCGGCGGACACAGATTTGACAATTTCCTGCCCGACAGCCTGAACACGAATGCGTTCAATAAAATCTTTGACAACAGGCAGGGCAACGTCAGCCTCTAGCAATGCCACACGAATTTCGCGCAGAGCCAGATTAACGTCTTCCTCGCTCAAGCTGCCTTTGCCGCGCAGAGCATCAAATACATTGCCTAGTTTTTCAGTTAGGGACTGAAACATATTTAAAAAACCTCATAACAAATTTGCCGCAGTGAGCGAAAAATCGCCGGCTGCGGTGTACCCTTGGGCACTCTCATATTCGAGATGTGCGGATAAAACTTGTGCTTATATGCCGTATTGCACCGAAAACTGCAAGTGTTTATGCTGAAAACCATGGAAAAAGTCGAATTTATCAAAATGCATGGCTTGGGGAATGACTTTGTCATTCTCAATGCCCGCGTCCAACCCATTGAAAATAAAGCGGATTTGTCCAAAAGATTGGGAAATCGCCGTTTCGGGGTGGGATGCGACCAGATTATATTTTTGGAAAATTCTGACACAGCCGATGTGTTTATGCGGATTTATAATCCCGACGGGTCAGAGTCGGGGATGTGCGGAAATGCGGCGCGATGTGTCGCCGATATTGTTTTAAAAGAAACACAAAAATCATCTGTGACCATTCAAACCATTACAACTTTGCTCAATTGTGTTCGTGCAGATAACGGACAGGTGACAGTCGATATGGGTGAACCCCGCTTGGATTGGGTCCAAATTCCATTGGCAGAAAAATGCGACACGTTGACTTTAAAAATTGGCGGGGGCGGGGTGTCTAACCCTGTTGCGGTCAATATGGGCAATCCGCATTGCGTATTTTTTGTTGACGATGTGGATGCGGTTGATGTTGCAAAATTGGGTGTTGGGTTTGAATACAATCCGATTTTTCCTGAACGTGCCAATATCGAATTTGCCGAAGTCATTAGCAAAACCCATATCAAAATGCGTGTATGGGAACGGGGGACGGGGATAACGCCCGCCTGTGGGTCGGGCGCGTGTGCAACGGCTGTGGCTGCTATGCGGCGTGATTTGACGGGGCGTAAGGTTATTGTGTCAATGGATGGCGGTGATTTAATACTCGAATGGCGAGAGGCAGATAACCGCGTTTATATGACAGGCCCTGTTGCGTATGTTTTTTCAGGTTTTTTAGAAGATTTGTAAATTT
>CAZVSN010000076.1:0-7691 GCA_964629455.1 uncultured Micavibrio sp.
CAAATCTCTGCTGATCGCTATGCGGCATTGGCTGCGGAATACAAAAACGATAAATCCTAAACTCAGTTCGTTTTTTGGTTTCTGAATTTTTATCCTTAGGCACGCTTAGCGTAGGGGGATGGGGAGAGGGCTTACCCCACCTTCTTCATCACATAGCGTCCGGGGGCGGGTTCGATGATGGAGAGTTTTCCGCCACCGACTTTGCGGGCCGTAACTTTTGCGCTGCTTCTGGATTTGATCCATTCTGCCCAATGTGTCCACCATGACCCGTCTTGTTGTTTGGCTTTGCCGAGCCATTCTTCGGCGTGTTCACGGTCATCAAGGTTAGGGTTGACCCAGTAATGATATTTTTTTGCGGCGGGTGGGTTCACAATGCCTGCCACATGACCTGACGCGGACAACACAAATGTTTTATCTCCGCCCAATAAACACATTCCTTCATAGGTGGATGTCCATGGGGCAATATGGTCTTCTTTGGTTGATATAAAATAACTTGGTACTTTGATCTTGGTGACATCAATTGATGTTTCGCCGAATTTAATTCCGCCCGGACGGCAGAGTTTATTATCGCGATACATATTGCGTAGATAGAAACGATGCATTTCCGCAGGCATATTGGTGGAATCATCATTCCAGTAGAGCAAATCAAACGGAAACGGTTCTTTGCCCAACATGTAATTATTGACAACAAAGGACCAGATTAAATCATTGGCGCGGAGTAAACTAAATGTATGGCGCAGCTCGCTTCCTTCCAACACACCTGCCTTATCCATTTTTTCATCGATGAGTTTCAAATGTTCGTCATCAACAAAGATGGACAAATCACCCGCACGATTAAAATCAATAAGGGTCGTGAGGAAAGTTGCTGACGCAATGCGTTTATCCATTTTCTTGGCCGTCATATAGGCAAGCGCGGTGGCGAGCAATGTGCCGCCGATACAATATCCGACAACATTGGTTGATTTTTCGCCCGTTGCTTGCTCAATTGCATCAAGAGCATCGATAATGCCCTCTTCGACATAGCTTTGAAAACTTTTCTTAGCGAGTTTTTTATCAGGGTTTACCCATGAAATAACAAAGACAGTATGGCCTTCATCAACCGCCCATTTTACGAATGAATTATCGGGGCGCATATCCAGAATATAATATTTGTTAATCCATGGCGGGACAATCAGCAAAGGTGTCTTGGAAACCTGTTTGGTTGTCGGTGTATATTGAATGAGTTGCATCAATTCATTTTCAAATACAACAGAGCCAGATGTGGTCGCCAGATTTTGTCCGACCTTGAACAATTCATATTGGGTTTTGCTAATCTCAAGACTTCCTTCGCCGCGCTCCAAATCTTCGACCAGATTGGTTAGGCCTTTTAGCAGATTTTGTCCTTGGGAATTCAGAGTTTCCCGCAATACTTCGGGGTTGGTCATGGCAAAATTCGTGGGGGCGAGTGCATCCACAAATTGGCGGGTGTAGAAATCCAATTTATCTTTTTCTTTTTGGGTCAGGCCGTCAGTGTTACGAACAGATTTTTGGAGCCAGCCAGAAGTCAGCAAATAAGATTGACGGATAAAATCAAAAATAAAACTGTCTTTCCACAGATGGTCTTTGAAACGTCTGTCCCCTTTTTCGGTTGCGGGAGATTCTGGTGAAGGTTCCCCGCCCAGAAATTTTCGTGTTGAATCTTGCAACAACAAAGTCATGCTTTGTAAATATTCCAGATTTGTATCAATCAGCTTATGCGGATTTTGGAGTGCTGCTTGCCAATATTCCAAAACCATGGTTTGGAACTTTGTAGGAGAGAAGCTATGAGGGAATATTTCTTCGCCATCATGCTTTTCAACATATTTTGCAAAAACAGGTTTTAATCTTTCCAGAATTTTCCCCATATCCTGACTAAAAGCCAAGGGGTCAAAATTGGGCGTTGGGGAAGGGGAATCTTGATTTTTGGTCTTCTGTGACATGAAAAATCCATAGTCGGTTCGTTTCGTTAACGAATTTGCACTATTCATGATTGAAAATCAAAGGAAAATAACGGGAAATCTTATGTTTAACCCTTGTCCTTCATCGCATATTGTTTCACCATAGGCCAAATAGAAAACCAGCCAAATATAAAATGAATAAAACCAAATGAAGAAATTAAGTCTATATTATGCGGCATTTGTCATGTGCACCTTTACAGCGTGTGCAGATCAGAAGTCTGTCATCATTGAACCAGAGCAGATCCCAGAGCAAAAGAATGTAACGCGCGAAAATACAGACGCACTCCCCCTTGATTTTTCTATGTTGGATATTGGCCGTGCCTTATCCGATGGAACAGTCGATATTTATGATCCATGGTTGACCGTTTTTCTTGTAACGCCGCCAGAGCGAACCATTCTTGATTCATCTGTCAGTTTTCCAGTTCACCCGTTTATGTTGGTGCGGGATGAAGGGGTCAGGGTTTATTCGTTGAATAGCAATGAAATGAGCCCTCCATCGTTTTCAAATGTTCTGAACGAGGTTGCAGATTTGCCTGTATCCTTAATTGAACAGGAGCCATTATTACCATGAACCAAATACGCGTGGGCATAGCAGGTTTAGGAACGGTTGGGGCCGCGACTTTCAATATTTTGAAGGTTCACCCATCATTTGTTGTAACTGCCGTATCTGCGCGGTCAAAATCCAAAGACCGCGGTCTGGATTTATCCAAAGTTATTTGGGTTGATAATCCTGTTGATTTGGCATCGCGTGATGATGTCGATGTTGTGGTCGAGGTGATGGGCGGCGATAATGACCCTGCTCTTTCATTGGTTAGAACGGCACTTGGCAACAAGAAATCTGTTGTAACCGCTAATAAAGCATTGTTGGCAAAGCATGGTGTTGAACTTGCGAGTTTGGCAGAACAGAATGGCGTATCATTGTCTTATGAAGCCGCGGTGGCAGGTGGTATTCCCATTATCAAAATGTTGCGTGAGGGATTGTCGGCAAATGATATCGGTGCTGTCTATGGCATCCTAAACGGTACTTGTAATTATATCCTGACAACAATGGAAGATACGGGTCGTAGTTTTGATGATGTTTTGAGTGAAGCCCAAAAATTGGGATATGCCGAAGCTGACCCGACATTGGATGTTGATGGTGGTGATACGGGGCACAAGATTTCTTTGTTAAGTGCTTTGGCATTTGGCGGGATGCCTCATTTGAAGTCCCTTTCTATTCAGGGAATCCGATCTATATCGATCGAAGACATTCATGCCGCCAATGAATTAAATCATCGGATTAAGTTGATTGGGCTGGCGCAAATGCAAAAAACAGGTCGTGTTTTGCAAATGGTGACGCCCGCGCTTGTCCCCAAATCGTCACCCATGGCTCATGTTGATGGTGTTTTGAATGCTGTGTTAATCGAAGGTAATCATGTCGGGCAAAGCTTTGTATCTGGTCGTGGTGCTGGTGCAGAGCCGACAGCATCGGCCATTGTTGCGGATTTAATTGATATTCTTCGTGGGCAATCTATCCCCGCTTTTGGGAAGCCTACCGCGCAATTGTCAGATAAAGATAACTTGGATATTGCTGATTGGCGTGGCGAGTTTTATCTGCGTTTGATGGTAAAAGACAGGGCGGGTGTGATTGCCGATATTGCTCCTATCCTCCGTGATGCCTATATCTCGATTGAAAGTATGATACAACATGGGCGCGCATCAGATGATAGGCCTGTAAGTGTTGTTATCGTGACGCATACGACCAGTGGACGTCATATGATGGATGCCGTTCAAAAAATTGCAAAATTGGACAGTATGGTGGCGCCACCCTTTGTAATGCCCATATTGAAAATTTAGACCAAAATCTAGAAAAGAAAAAAATGTCATCAGTTTTAAAAGTCGATAAGTCGGTTTCCAATGCGCGTTGGGTGTTTCCTGATGTCAGCAACGACAAAATCCAACGTATGATGTCGGATTTTTCTGTGCCAGAAATCGTCGCGCGTTTATTGGTTGCGCGTCAGGTCGAACCCGAACAAATTGATAGTTTTTTATTTCCTCGCCTGTCGCGTGATTTTCCTGATCCCTTTAAAATGGCGGATATGCAGGGGTTTTCGGTATGGTTGGCAGATGCCATTATGGCGGGCAAAAAAATTGCTGCCTTTTGTGATTTTGATGTGGATGGGTCAACCTCCGCCGCCGTTTTAAAAAAATTCTTTCGCCATTTGGGAATGGATATCCCCTTATATATCCCTGATCGCATGGTCGAGGGATATGGGCCAAATGCTAAGGCATTGCACACATTAAAATCCCAAGGCGCAGAAATTGTTCTGATGGCGGATTGTGGCACAACCGCATTCGATGTGATTGCCGAGGGTCGCGCAATTGGTTTGGATATTTGTGTATTTGACCACCATGAACAGGGTGATACATTGCCCGATGCAACATGGGTGATTAACCCCAAACGCCGTGATGATACCAGTGGCTTTGGGATGTTGGCCGCCGTCGGGGTGACTTTCCTTGCCTGCGTTGCCATTAACCGCGCATTACGCGAAGCAAATTATTTCACGACCAAAAATATATCCGAACCCCCATTAAAAGAATGGTTGGACTTGGTGGGGCTTGGCACTGTTTGCGATATGGTGCCCCTCACAGGACCCAACCGCCTATTGGTGCGTGCAGGGTTTCAGCAAATGGGGCTAAAACGGAATGTCGGGTTAAATGCCCTGTGTGAAGTCGGTGGATTAAAAAAAGCCCCGACCCCAGATGATGCGGGGTTTGTATTGGGGCCACGCATTAATGCGGGGTCACGCGTGCATCAGGCAGATTTGGGCGCAAAACTTTTGTCATGTGAAGACGCAGAAGACGCAAAAAATCTGGCCTGGACATTAAATGATTGCAACGCCAAACGTCGTACCATTCAGGCCGATATGATGGCCGAGGCCACCAACATGATTGAACAAAAATTGCTGGCTGATAAACCCCTTATCATGGTTGCTGACGAGTCGTGGCATGTGGGTTTGAACGGGTTGGTCGCAGGGCAAATCAAGGAACGGTATAGCAAACCTGCGTGCTGTATCGCTTTTGCGGTCGGTATGTCGGGTGAGTTAGAAGGGCGCGGTTCCGGACGTTCTATCCCTGGGTTTAATCTGGCGGCTTTATTTATGGCGGCAAAGGATGCGGGGTTATTAATCAAGGGCGGAGGACACGCTATGGCTGCGGGCTTCACCGTGACCCCCGATAAAATTGATGCGCTCTATGAATTCTTTTTGGCAGAGGCAGATAAAATTGCAGGCGGTGCCGAACTTATCAGTGAAGAAACGGTGGACGGCATTGCATCTATCCGTGGTGTGCGCCCTGACTTTGTCAAAATCCTTCAGGATAATGTCGGGCCGTTTGGTCAGGAAAACCCCGAACCAAAATTTGTGCTTCCTTCCATTCGTGTGGCTGTTGCCAATGTGGTGGGGGATGCACATGTTAGTATTCAATTCACTGATGCCGAAGGTGGAGCGCGGATGAAAGGAATTGCCTTTCGTGCCGTGGGCACACCGCTTGGTGATATCCTGCTCCAATCAAAAGGGGGTAGGTTGCTCCATTTGTTGGGGCAGTTCAAAATCAACCATTGGAATGGGATTGACGCGGTCGAATTTTTAATTGGCGATGCAGCAATTGCAGGTTGAGTAATAATATATCAAATTTGAACTAAAACACGCTATAAATGTTGCACTGCTTATAGCTATTTGGAATGCATTCCCCTTAGAATTGAAAGATAACTTTCATAACCCGAAGGAGGGTTGCATGACCTCATCTGTTGTTGTTACCAGAAGCGAAGAGCGCAAAGTTATTTTTGCCTCTTCTCTGGGCACTGTGTTCGAATGGTATGATTTCTATTTATATGCAACATTGGCGCCGTTTTTTGCGGCGCTCTTCTTTCCCCCGGGAAATGAAACGGCAGCATTGTTGTCTGCATTTGCAACCTATGCGGCTGGATTTATCGTGCGCCCGTTTGGTGCACTGGTCTTCGGGCGTTTGGGCGATATGCTTGGTCGAAAATATACGTTCCTTGTCACTATTGTGGTGATGGGTCTGTCAACCGCAGCAGTTGGATTCTTACCGACCTATGCAACAATCGGTTGGTGGGCGCCTGTTATCCTTGTCACACTCCGACTGCTTCAGGGGCTGGCCTTG
The DNA here is from genome assembly GCA_964629455.1 of uncultured Micavibrio sp. Taxonomy (GTDB): domain Bacteria; phylum Pseudomonadota; class Alphaproteobacteria; order Micavibrionales; family Micavibrionaceae; genus UBA1573. The sequence goes on from CAZVSN010000076.1 coordinate 6,141, forward strand.
GGCGGTGAATATGGTGGCGCGGCGACATATGTTGCCGAACATGCCCCCGACGGAAAACGTGGTTATGCAACAAGCTGGATTCAAACAACAGCAACGGCAGGTTTCTTTCTGTCGTTGTTGGTGATTGGTCTTTCGCGCACATATATTGACGAAGCAGCATTCAAAGATTGGGGATGGCGTATTCCGTTCCTTGTGTCGATTATTCTGCTGTTATTCTCTTTATACATTCGTATGAAGTTGAATGAATCGCCAGTATTCCAACGGATTAAATCCGAAGGAAAAGCATCCAAATCACCGTTGCGTGACAGTTTCCTTCGCTATCCGAACAACAAATATGTGTTGCTCGCATTGTTGGGGGTAACGGCGGGGCAGGGTGTTATCTGGTACACAGGACAATTCTATGCTCTGTTCTTCCTGACCATCACGTTAAAGGTTGATTATATTACGGCCTATACATTGGTTGGTATATCTCTGTTACTTGCAACGCCGTTCTTTATTTTCTTTGGCGCTTTGTCCGATAAAATCGGACGGTTGAAGATTATATTGCTCGGATGTTTGCTTGGCGCGGTTACATATTTCCCGCTTTTCGGGGCTTTGACCCATACGGTCAACCCTGCGCTGGAAACTTACCAAAACAACGTGAAAATATCGGTTGCTGCATCTGATTGTAACTTCCATATTTTTGTGTTGCCAACCACAAACTTTACCAAATGTGACAAGGTGAAAGACTTTCTAACCAAATCTGGTTTGAATTTTGAAACCTTGCCTGCGGTAGAGGGCAAAGCCGTTGTCACAATGATTGGCGACAAAACTATCGAAGAAATCGATGGGTCGGCAACATTTGATCCTGCTGCATATAAAACGGCTTTGGCAGAAACTGGTTATCCTGAAAAGGCAGATAAGGATAAAATCGCGTGGATTCCATCAATTGCTATCCTGACCCTTATGGTTCTCTATGTAACGATGGTGTATGGGCCAATTGCGGCATATCTGGTTGAACTATTCCCGACCAATATCCGTTATACGTCCATGTCGCTTCCGTACCATATCGGGAACGGGTGGTTCGGGGGGATGTTGCCGTTGATTGCAACCGCGATGGTGGCTGCCAGCGGGAATATTTACCACGGTTTGTGGTATCCGATTGCGGTTGCCCTGATGACGGTTGTTATCGGTGGGCTGTTCCTCAAAGAAACGGTGGGGGCGGGCTTGTTCCATAAAGACTCGCACGACCATGATTAATGGGCACGATTAAACCGTTTTGATAAGTTTCTAAAATGCGCGGAGCCTTACGGCTCCGCTCTTTTATGGGTGTTGCCGTGTAGGGGAATATAATCCTATCCCATCCTGTAAAAAATCACTTGAAATGCCAATCAAAATAAAGGTATAAGGGCGCCTGTTCATCAGAGCCTATCGAAGTCCCCTTCGTCTAGAGGCCTAGGACACCTCCCTTTCACGGAGGCGACACGGGTTCGAATCCCGTAGGGGACGCCATTTAAACAAAAGACCGCCCAAATGGGCGGTCTTTTGTTTAAATGCTGTGTCCCTCGGGAT
>CAZVSN010000077.1:0-7421 GCA_964629455.1 uncultured Micavibrio sp.
TGGGCATTTGGTTATTGCGTAATATTTAGCGCGCAAGCAAAACTTGATAAAATGTATAGGTATTACTGAGCGGTTCGCCCGTAAAGGCAGAGCCTGATGCTGCTGTAATTCTGAAACATCCAGATTTGTGTCCATCCAATTGAGAGCTGGTAATAATAGTTGGAGCCCCGTCATAGGTCCCTGTAAATTTGTTCGCTGTAACGCTTGCAATAACTGAAGGGACGGCTGTGCTGTCGTGAAGGCCGAGCATAACATTTATCCTAGAGCAAATATCCAATGACAGGTCTGGAATAAGCAAAACCAGATCTGCATTTGCAGAACTAATATTTTTAATATCCAGATTTCCTGTAATCCCAATATCTGCGGCATTATTTATTTCAACGGCAGGTGTTTCCCAATCTTTCTTTCCTCCATCAAAATCAAATATCTTACATGTGCCGTCGGTGCAGGCCGCATTGGTATATCCCGCAACAATACTGTTTTCGAAACTAATACTTGTTTCTGGAACTCTTTGTAATCGTAATTTCGCGGTGGCGTCGGCTAGACTGGTCCCCATGTCAATGACATCGCTGGCCAGCAATCTGACTTTCTCACCCGAGAGGCTTGCCCCCGCATCTCCTCCGCGTGTCAGCGCATAGCTGAGTGCTGCGAACAGAGCGATGGAAATCATAATAATAAAAAGGGATGATCCGCGCTGGGCGGAATAAGATGATGACGTTTTCATTCAGATAGTCTACACCGAAATAACAATTTAGCGAATAAAGATACGAAAATCGCCTTCATGGCTTTTGGGAATATGAACGGGAATGCTATCGGCTCCTCGTGCAGCCAGACATAAAAATAAATCCCGCCCAGACCCAATTTCTATATTATCAAGAATGCCAATTCCGAGAACGGGGCGTTCTAATTGAAGGTCTTGATTATCGATAATATTGTCTGTTTCTTGTCGTTTTTCTTTGATTTTCTGAACCATATCAGATGGCTTTTTGATTTTTCCGTCTGGGGTTAGCCATTCGTGAGAAAAGATAGATTCTCGCCAACTTGCCAGAATGGGCGCAACTTTGACTTCCAGCGCAATAAACTTATCTTCCCGACCTTTCAGGGCGGAATTATTCTTAAATCGTGTGATGGGCAGTGTTTCAGTCATAAATCAGACCTCCATCTGGACTTTATTGTCTTTGCAGTTTATAAAAAGAGGGCAAAGAAAGTATTAAGACCATGACACAATCATCCTCCTATTCATCCCCTTCCTCAATCCATGTAGAATCCTCTGCTGATGGCGTTAAATGCAATGGTGGAAGCGGCGTATTGGGGCATCCTGAGGTCTATTACAGCCTGTCTGGAAAATCTGATATCACTTGCCTGTATTGCGGCCAGCATTTCGTTAAATCCAGCGCCTAAATACCGTTGCCTGAAATATTAGGTTGAACTGGGTAACAAACAAAACTACCCTCACGATTGTTTGATTCGTGGTTTTGTTGTAATGTATAAACTGAAATGCCAATAGATCTTAAAAAAGTAAGTGTTCTTGTTGTTGAAGATTTGGCACCAATGCGTGCCATGTTGGTCGCAGTGCTAGAAGCCTTTGGCATCAACAAAATATATGAAGCGTCTGATGGTCGTCAGGCATTTGAACATTTCCAGAATTTCAAACCCGATATTATCATTACCGATTGGTTGATGGAGCCAATTGACGGACTTGAATTTATACGGATGGTTCGGAAATCAAAAAAATCTGCAAATCCCATGGTTCCAATTATTGTGATTACGGGATATAGCGCAATGCAACGTGTAACCATGGCGCGCGATTTGGGCGCGACCGAGTTTCTAACCAAACCGTTCACAGGTAGGGATTTAGCAAAGCGTATTAATCAAATTATCACCCGCCCCCGAGATTTTGTAGAAACAGAGCATTTCTTCGGCCCCGATCGTCGCCGTCGCAAAGGCGAGTATGAAGGGCCTAAGCGACGCATGGAGGATGGAATATCTGATGAATCGTCGTCAAAAGAAGGCAGAAATAGTGATATGTGGGATATCGTCATTAAATAATCATTAAAATTTTATTGCTATAGTGGCTGTGTATCTGTGTTTCTAAACTGTGTAAGGCTCTGTGTAAGGTTATGAGTACAAAAAAAGTAAAAATTATCAAGGCGGATAAAGAATTGCAGCGTAAAGCAGGGATGGGTGAGATATCTCCGCATCGCATTGAGTTGGCGCAGTCTTTAATTCAGAATAATACGGTTGATTTTACCGAGATTGCTTTGCCTGCATTGGTTCGTTTGCGTGAGGCAGTTGCCGCGACCAAGACAGTTAATCAGGATTTCCAAGTATTTGTTGATCGCATCATTAATCCTGTCATGGAATTAAAAGCTAACGGGAAAATGTTCAAATATGATTTGGTTGGGGATTTGGCATCGATTATGTTGGGATTCCTTGAACAAATTCATACTCTGGATAATGACTCGATTGAAATTATCTCTGCACATGAGCGCACCCTGACCGCCATTATCATGAAGCGCATTTCTGGCGATGGTGGGCCATCTGGGACGCAGTTGCGAAGCGAGCTCGAGAGCGCGTGCACCCGTTACTATCGCAAGAATCCCGACAAATTCAAGAAAGCTTAAAAAGCCAATCTTTTAACCTGACTAATCTGCGGAATAGCTTTGACGTGTTCAAAAACAGTGTCAGAGAGTTGGGTGTCGATTGAAACCAGTGCAATTGCTGTTTTTCCTTGGGAGATACGCCCCAGACGAAAATCTGCAATATTAATGCCTGCGGTAGACAGAACGGTTCCTAATGCCCCAATCATTCCGGGTTTATCTTCATTGCGAATAAGCAGCATATTGGGTGTGAGGGCTGCTTCAATCGGGACATTTTCAATGCTTACGATGCGCGGGTCGCGCCCTGCAAATAAAGTTCCCGTGATGCAGTGTGTTCCAGATTCACAGGTTAGGGTGACAGTTATAGCCGTTGGCCATTCAGACACATCATTGGTGCGTGTGTCCGACACAACAATCCCTTTTGCTTTGGCAATCTCTGGCGCATTGACCATGTTGACGGATTCGCTGATGTCCCGCAAAATATCAGCCAGAATGCAGGCGGTGAGGGGCCGTGTATTCAGCAAAGATACAGCGCCAATATAATTAATTTCGATTGATTTAATAGCTGACCCTACAATTTGTCCGCCAAGCCGTCCAATACCCGAAGCCAAGGCCATATAAGGCTTGAGTTTTGGTGCGTCTTCGGCAGAAATTGATGGCATATTGATTGCGTTGGTAATGGCACCATTTAGCAAGTAGTCAGATATTTGTTCTGCGACCTGAATGGCAACATTCACCTGAGCTTCTGTCGTTGAGGCCCCCAAATGAGGGGTGCAAATAACGTTAGGGTGACCAAATAAAACATTGCTTTCAGCAGGTTCAATTTCAAACACATCAAGCGCAGCCCCCGCGACATGACCACTATCAAGTGCATCTTTTAACGCACTTTCAACAATCAACCCGCCACGGGCACAGTTGATAATCCGCACACCTTTTTTCATTTTTGCAATGGCGGCGGCATCTATCATATTTGTGGTTGTTGCAGTTTTGGGAACGTGAATGGTAATAAAATCGGCGCGCTGATAAAGATCATCCAATTCAATTTTCTCCACCCCCATCGCAACGGCGCGATCTTGGGTTAGGAATGGGTCATAGGCAACCACCTTCATTCCAAGGCCGATAGCACGGTTGGCAACGATTGAACCAATATTGCCAGCGCCAATCAGCCCAAGCGTTTTGTTGTAGAGCTCAACGCCCATAAATTTTGATTTTTCCCATTTCCCAGCATGGGTAGAGGCAGAGGCTTGTGGAATTTGGCGCGCCAGAGCCATCATCATCGCAATTGCGTGTTCTGCTGTTGTAATAGAGTTTCCAAAGGGTGTGTTCATAACAATCACCCCTGCGGCTGTTGCGGCGGGAACGTCAATTGTATCAACACCAATGCCTGCGCGCCCGATGACTTTCAACTTCTTGGCTGATTTCAGGACATCTGCGTTTATTTTGGCGGATGAGCGACACGCGACAGCGTCATATTCTCCGATAATGCCTGCAATTTCTTCGGGGGATAATCCAGCTTTGATATCAAAATCCAGACCGTTGCGGCGAAAAATCTCTTCGGCCAGTTTATCCATTTTATCCGCGATCAATACCTTCGGCATTCCAATAACTCCCTCTTGAAATTGTAGTGCGTAATTAAAGGCTTTTTTATGCTTATTGTAAAGCTCCCATGGACAAGGCCCTACTTGCGGAATGGCCAAAATTTCTATATCCATTCCTTATGTCTATTTCATCCACGACCCTTCCGAATGGTATCCGTATTGTCACCGATAAACTTGCTGGGGCAGAAAGCATTGCTCTAGGCGTTTGGGTGGGTGTTGGCACCCGTCATGAAGATATGGCGCAAAACGGTGTTGCCCATATGTTGGAACACATGCTGTTTAAAGGCACAACGAAACGCACCGCCAAAGATATATCCGAAGTCATTGAAGATGCGGGCGGTCATATGAATGCCTATACAGGGCGCGAAATGACGGCTTATTATATCCATGTTTTAAAAGACCATACAGATTTAGCCTTAGATGTTCTGGCGGACATGTTGCAAAACTCAACCTTTCCTGAAGATGAGTTGGAAAGAGAGCGCGCCGTTATTTTACAAGAAATCCATATGTACGAAGACACGCCTGATGATGTTGTGTTTGAACGTGCACAAATGGCTGCATTTCCCAACCAGACATTGGGAGCATCAGGATTAGGAACGATTGATATCGTCCAGAATTTGCAACAGATTGATTTAAAGAATTATATTACCAGCCGTTATACGTCTGATCGTATTGTCATTTCGGCGGCGGGCGCGGTTGATCATGATGATTTTGTAAAGAAAGTTGATAGTCTTTTCAAAACAATGCCAGCCGCCAACAGAAGCGGAGTCATTCAGGGCTTGATGCCTGCCCAGTACAATCCTTCTGTATCTTTGGTTGAAAAAGAAACCGAGCAAGCCCATGTGGTTATAGGGTTTCAGGGTATTCGCCACACCGATCCTCGCTATTCTGTGATGCGTATCTTGTCAGGCGTATTGGGGGGCGGGACATCTTCTCGTTTGTGGCAAGAAGTACGCGAGAAGCGGGGTCTGGTCTATTCGATATATAGCTTCCGTGAGTCTTATTCCGATAGCGGTCAGTTCGGTGTTTATGCAGGGTCGAGTCCTGATAATCTTCCTGAAATGATTCCGATTATTTTCGATGAAATGGTAAAAATAAAACAGGGAATTACAGACCAAGAATTGGCGCGATCAAAGACCCAGATTATATCGGGTGCGCGGATGGGGCGTGAAAAAGTAATGACCCGTGTTGACCAGCAGGGGCGGCATATGCTGACTTACGGCACACCGTTTGATATACAGGAAATGATTCAATCGGTGGATGCGGTGACATTGGATGATGTTAAGAATCTGGCAAACGCAATATTCGCACAACCATTTTTAGTATCTGCGGTCGGTCAATTGGATAATCTGATGTCGATTGATGATATGAAGAAAAGACTATCCGCTTAATAAATCCCGTCGAAACTCTCTTCTTTCTTTTGCTCTTCAACAGCAGGCGCTGGGTCTGGTGTCACAGGTTCATCTGTGGTGGGAGCTTCGACAGGCGTTTCTTGCTTTTCTGGCACATCTGGCTGTGGTTCAGGTTTCTGTTCCTCTGGTGTCACGTCTGGTTGTTCGACAGACCCTTCGGGAATTGTCCCCTCATCAGGCAAGGCTTTATCAGTCGGAATAGCTTCTTTTGGTAATTCCTCAGGGTCTTTGCCCAAACAATCAATCACCCATACATCATAAACAGGATGATCCATGCCAGATAGGGCGGGAGAGGACGCAAACATCCATCCCGAGAATATCCATCGTGATTCTTTGTTTGATTTATCAACTTGCCAGATTTGCAAAAAGGCGGCGGCCTCTGTTTTTTCAACGGGGGGAGGTTTTCGACAGGATAAAATCTTAATATAGATGTCACCGAATTTGACGGTGTTTCCAACCTGTGCATCAAAAGTCAGGGTTCTGGCCGTGATTTTATCGAGAGAGCGCAAGCGGATAGACGGGTATTCTTCGTAATCCAATGCAGAAGCGGGAGATATAATTCCCCCGCTTAAGAAGCAAAGAACGGCAAGAAGGCCGAAATATTTCATTATGGTGACTCTGGCATTGTCACTTGGTTATGCGCTGGGGCTGAGGCTTCTGCTGCGGCTTCTGCTGGAGTTTCAGATTTTTCTCCGCCCTTATCTTTCATAGAGAAAATAAATTTTCCTAAAAGTTCTTCAAGATTTTGTGGAGCCTGTGTGTATTGAATTTCACCACCCGAGGCCAACATTTCTTCTGATCCGCCAGGTTCAATCCCCATATACATTCCACCCAGCAAACTTTGGCTGCTGATGGTTGCGGCGGAATCGTCAGGAACCTTAACATCATCCTCGACTTCCATTGTCACTTTTGCCAAATATGTTTTTGGATCAAGCTCGACAGAGGCAACTTGACCAATTTTAACGCCACTGATTTGAACTGGATCACCAATTTGCAGGCCCCCAATTTTTGAAAAATTGGCAGAAATTTTATAGCCATCAACGGTTCCAGCATCGCCTTTGCTATAGCTGAAAATCAAGAAAACCAATGCTCCCAGAAGAACAAAGCCACCTATAACCGTTTCAATAACGCTGCGTGACATCTTAAAATACTCCTTCAATTCTATGAACGGTTTGTTTGTGGAGGAACCCACGCTTCGTAATCGCCAGTGGCCGCATCACGTTGTCCGCCAGATAAAATATGTCCAGGTGGGTGATAGGCAGCTTGTGTGCCCGATAAATTTGCGCGTGATGGTTTTTGCCATTCACGACGGAAAGAGGGGGTGTTGCTAGCAGGCACAAAATCGCTTTGGTAATGTAGCCATCCATGCCATTCGGCGGGCACACGGCTTGGTTCAGCCTCGCCTTTATAAACAACCCAACGGCGTGGATGATTGTACCCTTTGCGCGCTTTGGCTTCGTAATATTTGTTTCCTTCGGAATCTGTTCCAATTTTCTTTGCGCCTGTAACCAGTGTTACAAACCAAATATGAACGGGTGAAATCGCACCCAGAATGCTGAAAATAAATTTGAATAATCCCATAACGAAAGACCCTGACAACGAGGTTTGAGTGTTCCATAAAGTGATGGCCTAATTTGCGTGTAAAATCAAGACAGAAACGGGGTTTCCCCCGTTTTTGCCGTATTGTTATAAGAAATTATGACTATTTATTTCTGAACGAGGGCCAACCGAGCAGATTGAAAAACCTGCGCGGTGTCGTCATTTGCATGAATGCGAAGCTTTTCATACATAAATTCTGCCTTATCGCCTTC
>CAZVSN010000078.1:0-7400 GCA_964629455.1 uncultured Micavibrio sp.
GGCGATGCGGACGTTGACTTTGTGGCGGGCATGATTCCCCATCACCAAGGCGCCATCGACATGGCAAAAGTGGTTCTGGAAAAAGGAGGGGATCCTGAAATTAAGAAACTGGCCGAAGGCATTATAAAAGCCCAAGAGTCTGAAATCAAAATGATGAATGATTGGCTCGCCGCACATAAAAAATAATGAAATTCTGCGGAACGAACTGATAAATATTTTCATAATAATAAAGAAAGCGCGTGCTGACCAAAAAATAGCCAAAAAATAGGTTGTATAAAAGACACACACACTATAGTGTCATTTTGCGACCGATAGGGTTTTAGCACGCGTTTGACTTCAGGAAGGTTTCGCTAGCTCTGTCGACTTGGTTGGGTTGAGTCTTTGTTTTTGCTCTCCGACCCCATACTAAACAGGCTGTTGATTGGTAACGCAAAATCCGGCTTTTGTTTGGTTGACCTTCTATAGGTCTAGGTTACGGGGCGGACTCCAGCTAAACATAGAACCCGACACAGGTTCATTTCACAAGAATTGCGGCCAAAGCCCGCAATATCTTTATCCGTCGCATTAAAGATTTTTGCGGTCTTCGGCTTTTTTATAAAGTTCGGGAGAACAATAACATGGCAAAAAGAATGCTGATTGACGCTACACATGTTGAAGAAACACGCGTAGCAGTCGTAGACGGAAACCGTCTGGTTGAATTTGATTACGAAAGTAAACTGAGAAAACAATTAAAGGGCGGGATATTCCTCGCCAAAATCACACGGGTGGAACCGTCTTTGCAGGCGGCATTTGTGAACTTTGGTGGAAATCGCCATGCGTTCCTTCCATTCTCGGAAATCCATCCTGATTATTTCCGCATTCCTGTCGCTGACCGTGAAGCTTTAATGGCTGCGCAACAAGCAGAGATTGAAGCGGCGATGGCTGCTGAGGAAGCTCAAATTGCGGCTGAGGAAGCTGCGCTGGCTGCCGAAGAAGCGGCTCGTAATAATAATACGACGGCCCAACCTGCTGATGATCAGGAAGATGCAAACGATAGCGTAACAGACATTTCACACGGACAAATATCTGAATCCGAATCTTCGGATGAAGAAAACAATGAAGAGTCTGACGAAAACTCTGATGAATCCGAAGAAGAGAATTCATCAGAAGAATCTGGCGAAGGTTCTGATGAGCAGTCAGAAGAAAATTCTGATGAAAATTCAGACGAAACATCTGATGCTGGAGCAGAGTCAACAGAGCAAAAACCTGTTCACAAATTTGTGTATCGTGGCGTCACCGAAATTAATCCTGAAACATTTGAAATTGTGGCGGCTGGCGAAGGCGACGCACTTGCGGTTGATCAGGATATTGCCATTAAAGTTGAAGAATGGGCAAAGACACAAGAAAATGTTGTTCGCGTCCGTTTACACTATCGCCATACCGAAGGTGGTGTAAAGAAACGGTCTATCTGGGTTGCCTATCATGAAGACAATGTAGAGATTGATCATGAATTGGCGTTGGCCGCCGAACAAGAAGAACGTGAAAAACGCCGCAATAATCGTGGTCGTGGACGCGGTCGTTTCCGTGGTCGTGGACGTAACGGACAGGGCGGTGGACATAGTGGCGGTCACAATCGCGGTCGTCATCCAATGCAAAATCGCCAAGTGGAGGTTTTGGGTGGTGAAGGTGTTGATAGCGATCAGCCATTCCGTCCGTCCTTGCACCGCAATTACAAAATTCAGGAAGTCATCAAGCGTGGTCAAATCATGCTGATTCAAGTGCAGAAAGAGGAACGCGGCAACAAAGGGGCTGCGGTTACAACTTATCTGTCCTTGCCAGGTCGTTATTGCGTTTTGATGCCAAACTCCCCTCGTGGTGGTGGTGTTAGCCGTAAGATTGCAAGCTTTGCAGAACGTAAACGTATGCGCGATATTTTGCGTGAACTGGGAACGCCAGACGGAATGTCTGTCATTCTGCGGACTGCAGGTGTTCAGCGTGAGTCAGAAGAAATCAAACGTGATTTGGATTATCTAGTTCGTTTGTGGAACAATATTCGTGAATTGACTTTGCAATCTGTGGCTCCTGCCATGATTTACGAGGAAAGCAATTTGGTAAAACGCGCTGTGCGTGACATTTATGCAAGCGATATCGAAGAGATTCAGGTCGCTGGTGAAAATGGCCACAAACAAGCCAAAGAATTTATGAAATTATTGATGCCATCCAGCGTCAAAAAAGTTCATCAATATAAAGACGACAAATATCCTTTGTTCCATCGCTATCAGGTTGAAAACCAGATTGCCGAAATGGGTGAGCCAGTGGTAACCCTGAAATCAGGTGGATATTTGGTGATTAACCCGACCGAAGCTTTGGTATCAATTGATGTGAACTCTGGTCGTGCAACAAAAGAACGCCATATCGAAGAAACTGCGTTGAAAACCAACCTTGAAGCGGCAGAAGAAGTTGCGCGGCAATTGCGTTTGCGCGATTTGGGCGGTTTGGTTGTGATCGACTTTATCGATATGGAAGATCACCGCAATAATGCAAAAGTCGAACGAAAACTTCGCGATGCATTGTCAACCGACAGGGCTCGCATTCAGGTCGGACGCATTTCATCCTTTGGTTTGCTGGAACTTTCCCGCCAACGTTTGAACCCAAGTTTGACCGAAGCCCAATTCGAAAAATGCCCGCATTGTAAAGGTGTTGGATATATTCGGACGATTGACTCAGCCTCTATCTTGGCACTTCGCTCGCTCGAAGAAGAAGGAATTCGCAGCCGCGCTGGGCAAGTATTCTTGTCTGTGCCGAATGAGATTGCGCTGTATATCCTGAACCAGAAACGTGAAATGTTGGCGGATATTGAACGCCGCTATGGATTTACGGTCTTTGTTCGTGTTGACGAAGAATTGGCTCCGACTGGTTTCAAACTGGAAACAGTAAAAGCACCGGTATCAGAAGATGATGACAGTGATGTTGTCGAACAAGATTCCGAAACAATGGATTCTGTTGATGAAGCCATTGCTGCCGAAGGTGAAAACGCAGAAAACTCCGAAGGCGATGAAGGTCAGAAATCACGCACCGGAAATTCTAAAGGCGGACGCAATCGTCGTGATGGAAATCGCGATGGCGGTTCCCGTGGCGAAAATCGTGGCGAAGGCCGTGGGCGCAATCGTCGCGATGGCGGCCGTGGCGAAGGTCGCGGGCGTAATCGTAATGCAGAGTCAGAGGGTTCCGAGGGCGCGGCCACACAATCATCTACTGATGCTGTTGTTGACCAACCCATAGAGCAGAAATCAGAACAACCAAAAGAGCCAACATTCCGTGCCAAACGATTCCGCGCGCGTACGCCTGCGGATGGGCAGGGTGCTGAACAACAGGTGTCGTCAGATGCGCCAATCGCTGCATCTTCTCCATCAAATGATGTTGGAAACTCTGTGGATGCCGATAGCCAGTCTTCAGACTCTAAAAAAAGAGGCTGGTGGAACAGGCTAATTGATTAGTTTGATAGGAAAGGGTGATATGGCTATGAAGATATTTTCTTTATATGGGTTTATTCTTTTGATGATGATGGCAACGCCAGCACATGCAGAGGATACAAAGGCCGTAACTCCCTTGACTAAACTTGATTCCGCCACCGATGCAATGATGAAGGGGTTGGATAAAAATCAACTGAAACAATTTGCGGCGATCGAAAATTCCCATGGAACCATTCGTGCCGTTGAAGATGTTCAGTTGTCGATTGCCCGTGCGGTTGTGTCTTGCACTAAAGCCAACCCAGATATGAAGTCTGGATTATCCGAAGGTTTTGAAAATTGGAAAAATGCTGTTCGCCCTGTGATGGGAAAAGCGCGCACCAAACTTGATAAGATGATTCTGTTGCAAGGATTTTCTCAACCATCTCAAGTTCGGGCGTATCTGAAGAAATTTGATGCAGCCGTTGTCTATCGCAATCAGGGGATCAAAGCTGTTCCTGTGACAGCCAAAGAAGATTGCGAAAGATTACAAGAAAACATGAAGAAAACACAAAATGATCTGGTCAATTTATTGACTGAAACTTTGGCGCTTAATGCTGATATAAAAGTAAAAGAGTAATCCGATGCGCGTGATACAGGTTCTGGCGGGTGCGGTACATGGTGGCGCAGAATCGGCCTTCGAAGATATCTGTCTTGCTTTGTCTGCATCGGGCGTTCATCAAAAAATAATCATTCGTAAAAACAACCCGCAAAGAATAAAGAAATTCCGTGATGCAGGGATAGAGGTTACAACGCTGCCATTCGGCGGTGCGTTTGATTTTTATACGCGGTGGAAAATAAAAAGAATTATCTCTGATTTTAACCCCCAGATTGTTCAGACATGGATGTCGCGGGCGACCCAGAAAACGCCAGCATCTGCGAATCCTAAAACATATTTAAAGGTTGCTCGTCTGGGTGGATATTACGGACTAAAATATTACAAAGGAACAGATGATTATATTGCGAATACAACCGATATTCGGGATTATCTGATCCGTGAGGGTGTTGCGGGCGACCATGTGGTCACGATTAATAATTTCGCACCTGAAGAGCAGGTCGTAACCCCTATCAGGAAATCTGATTTAAACACGCCAGAGGATGCTCCTGTTTTGCTGTCTTTGGCAAGATACCATTCCGTTAAGGCGCTGGATGTTCTAATCTCTGCGGCGGCCCAGATTGATGGGGTTCATGTATGGTTGGCGGGTGAGGGGCCTCAAGAAAAAGAATTAAAAGAACTGGCAGAAAATTTGGGGATTGCCAATCGTGTCCATTTTCTGGGGTGGCGGACAGACAGGGCGGCATTAATGGCTGCCGCCGATATCTGTGTTTTTCCATCACGTTTTGAACCATTTGGGAATGTGGTGGTGCAGGCATGGGCACAAAAGATACCTTTGATTTGTTCAAAATCCCAAGGCCCTCTTCAATATGTCAGGGATGGTGAAGATGCCTTGATGTTTGATATAGACAATGTGTCGCAATTGGTAGATTTGATAAATAAATTAATCGCAGACAAAACCCTTGCAAACCAATTGATCGAAGCGGGTTATCGCCGATATCAGGAGGGATTTACGCAAAGTAAGATTATTGCCGACTATATCGGATTTTATCAGAAAATCATTGAACGCGCTGGCTTGAATAAGTAAGACTTACGGATGTAAGAGGATAAAATGACACTAGAACAAAATCCAATTGTAACAGATGCAATTATTATCGGTGCGGGTCCTGTGGGATTGTTCGCAGTTTTTGAACTTGGCCTTTTGGATATTAAGGCGCATTTGATTGATATTCTGGACAGGCCGGGTGGGCAATGTACAGAATTATACCCTGAAAAACCAATCTATGACATTCCCGCCTATCCGATTATCACTGGCCAAGATTTAACCGATAATCTGATGAAGCAGATTGAGCCGTTCCATCCGACGTTTCATTTGTCACAAATGGCGGAAAGCGTCACAAAGACAGATGATGGAAAATGGAAAATTGTCACAGATATCGGAACAACATTAATTGCCCCTGTGATTATTATTGCCGCGGGTGGTGGGTCATTTATGCCGAAAAAACCGGCTCTGCCAAACATCGAAACATACGAAGGCCAGTCGGTATTTTATGCTGTTCGTAAAATGGAACAGTTCCGCGATAAAAATCTGGTGATTGCAGGCGGTGGAGATTCAGCGTTGGATTGGACAATCAACCTGCAACCTATTGCTAAGCATATCACGCTTCTTCATCGTCGTGATGATTTCCGCGCAGCACCTGACAGTGTGAATAAAATGCGTGAATTGGTGGCCGATGGTAAAATGACGTTGAAGATTGCTGACGTGGTAAATATTGAGGGCACAGCACCACAGATGTCAGGATTAAAGGTTAAATCAAAAGAATTGGGTGAAGAAATAATCCCTTGTGACACATTGCTTGCTTTCTATGGGCTGACGATGAAATTGGGGCCTATTGCAAACTTTGGTTTGAACCTCCATGAAAATTTAATTCCCGTGGATACAGAAAAATTTGAAACATCAGAAAATGGAATTTTTGCAATTGGCGATATCAATTATTACCCTGGAAAATTAAAACTGATTTTATCAGGATTCCATGAGGCGGCATTGATGGCACAGCAGGCCTTTAGATATATTTATCCAGATAAAAAACTGCGTTTTCAATACACAACATCATCCAGCGATCTTCAAACCAAATTGGGTGTTAAAGAATGACGCAAAAATTTGAATTTGATATCATGGATTCGGCGGGATACGGATATTACCGTGTCTGGGTTGAACGTGCTTATCTGTTCAAATTGCTGTTAATTCCTTTTCTAATTAAATTGGCGTGTACAATTTCTGTTTTGGTTCTGGGGTATGAAAATAATATCTTGCGCCAAGGGTTGATTTTATTGCCGGGTGATTTGGCGATGGGCTGGGTCTTGGCGCAATATCTGCGCACTTTGCTTAAAAATGAGCGTTGGCCAACAGTTCTTCCCATAGATATGGATGAAAAAATCCTTGACCAACTTTTGTTGCGCGCGCGCGGGATTGTCGCCTCTACCCTCTCTTATGTTTTGATTGCGTTGGCGGCGTATGTTTTACGATATTCTATGTTTGGGCAGTTTTCTGGTGATGCGTCTGGCACACCAGAAGATGGAATGGAAACCATATTATCTGCAACCGACAGCAAAACACCGATAGATATAAATCCGCTTTTCTTTATTCCCTTTGCCGTGGGCGGGGTCGCTTTATTTTGGCTGTTTCGGTTGATGTGGGTTTATATTCCATTTTCTGTTCTGATGCCTTTGAATGCTTATTTAAAAGCATTGGGTGGATTTATGGCGTCATTCAGAATGATGGCCTTGTTCTTTTGTTCAATGGCACCTGTGATGTTTATTACGGTGATGCTTTCTCGCGTTGTCTTCAATATTCTTGGGGGTGGTAGCGAAGGCGGTGGGGATGTATCACAATTTCTTGTTGTGCTATTGGCGGTAATGGCCGAAATGCTGGTGGCATTGGTCACAACAGGATCATTTGTCTGGGCGATGAGGGAATTTTTGCCAAAACATCCAGATGCTTTAAAGGAACTTCCGAAACTGGGAGAATAGAAATTCATGAGAATCTATGTAACAGATTTTGACGGTGTAGAACATGAACTCGAAGCCATTGAGGGGTGGAGAGTGATGGAAATTATCCGTGACTATGGTCTGCCGATTAAAGCGGAATGTGGTGGTGCGTGTTTGTGTGGAACGTGTCATGTTTATGTTTCCCCTGAATGGGTTGATAAACTCTATCCCAAAACAGATGATGAAGAAGACAGATTGATGGAAGATGCTGTCGGCGTAGAAGACAATTCGCGCTTGTCATGCCAGATATTAATGTCCGATACACTGGATGGATTGCGCGTGACGATGGCCCCAGGGTCGCTCAAGGA